>NZ_CP160849.1:1667385-2007271 GCF_040790665.1 Sulfitobacter pontiacus
AAATCGGGGGCACGCTTGCCCATCTCGCAGCAATCAAGGAACTGGGCGACGTTGTCCTGTTCGACATCGCCGAAGGTATCCCGCAGGGTAAGGCCCTCGATATCGCAGAATCGGGCCCATCCGCCAAATTCGACGCGACCATGACCGGCGCGAACGACTACTCTGAAATCGCTGGTGCAGACGTTTGCATCGTGACTGCCGGTGTTGCGCGTAAGCCCGGCATGAGCCGTGATGACCTACTGGGAATCAACCTGAAGGTCATGAAGTCCGTTGGCGAAGGCATTGCTGCCCACGCGCCAGACGCATTCGTTATCTGCATCACCAACCCGCTGGACGCGATGGTTTGGGCGCTGCGCGAATTCTCCGGTCTGCCCCACCACAAGGTTTGCGGTATGGCCGGTGTGCTTGATTCGGCACGCTTCCGTCACTTCCTCGCCTCGGAATTCAACGTCTCCATGAAAGACGTCACGGCGTTCGTTCTGGGCGGCCATGGCGATACAATGGTGCCGCTGACGCGCTACTCCACCGTTGCGGGTATCCCATTGCCTGATCTGGTGAAAATGGGCTGGACCACACAGGATAAACTGGACGCGATCGTTCAGCGGACCCGTGACGGCGGTGCCGAAATCGTTGGCCTGCTGAAAACCGGCTCGGCGTTCTATGCGCCTGCGACATCGGCAATCGAAATGGCCGAAGCCTATCTGAAAGACCAAAAACGCGTTCTGCCATGCGCCGCCTATGTTGACGGTGCCTATGGTCTGGACGGCTTCTATGTCGGCGTGCCCACCGTGATCGGTGCTGGTGGCGTCGAACGTGTGGTCGAGATCGCGATGAACAAAGACGAACAGTCCATGTTCGACAACTCTGTGAATGCCGTCAAAGGCTTGGTCGATGCGTGCAAAGGCATCGATGAATCGCTGAAGTAATACCCTAGGGTGAAGCGGGCGGACGTGGTCGAGATCACAATAAACCCCGCCCGCTGCACCTGCACTTTGCTATTGGACGATCCCGCGGGGTGATGCCAAAGCCGCTCTCTCCCCCCGCTCAGATCAGTCTCCGCAGGTAGCCAAATCTGCCGCGTCGTAAGTTGAAGACATGCGCATCATGCGGCGCGCAAACGGACGCTAGGGGCTGAGTTTCGCCCAAACGGCTGCCGAAAAGCCCGATGAATTTGGTTGGCTTTAGTACTTGTGATCACAGCTTGAAAATTAGTGATCACAAATTGCAGAAATGTCCGGCGCTAACCGAAGGGTTTGGGCAACTGCGCCAATAAACCGCTTCAAATTCACGCCTCTGGACGTGACAGTCCCAAAAATACCGTTATCTATGACCGCAACCTGACGAGAAAAGGAATCCATCATGGCAGATGTGAACCGGGGCAATCGCCCGCTGTCACCCCACCTGACGATCTATCGCCCGCAACTGACCTCCATGACGTCGATCCTGACGCGGATCACCGGCAACGCGATGCTGGTCGCCGCGCTGCTGATCGTCTGGTGGTTCCTCGCGGCGGCAACGTCGGCGGAGTATTTCGATATCGCGAACGGTTTCATCACCAGCTGGTTCGGTGATCTGGTCATGTTCCTGTCGCTGCTGGGGCTGTGGTATCACACGCTGGCCGGTATCCGGCACCTGATCTGGGACAACGGCTATGCGCTGGATATCCCGACGGCTGAAAAGCTGGGCTGGGCCGCGCTGATCGGTTCAGTCGTTTTGACCATCATCACCGCGCTGATCATCTGAGGGATAGACACATGGCTTATTTGACAGACCGCAAACGCGCTATGGGCATGGGCTCGGCCAAATCGGGCACCGCACATTTCTGGGCGATGAAAGTCAGCTCTGTTGCGCTGCTGATCCTGATCCCGCTTTTCGTCTTTACCTTCGGGTCCGCCCTTGGGGGCACCTACGAAGAGATCATCGCCTACTACAGCAGGCCTTTCCCCGCGATCGTCGCCGCCCTGACGCTGATCGTTGGCTTCAAACATTTTAACGACGGTGTCCAAGTGCTGATCGAGGATTACGTCCACGGGCTGTCGCAGAAAGTTGCGATCATCCTGATGACCTGCCTCAGCTATGGTGCGGCCGCGGTTGGCGTTTTCGCCATCGCCCGCATCGCGCTTTAACACACGCCTACGCTATACCGGAGACCGAGACATGGCTGCATATGAATATGAAACGCATGAATATGATGTCGTTGTCGTGGGGGCTGGCGGCGCTGGCCTGCGTGCGACACTTGGCATGGCAGAGCAAGGGCTGAAAACAGCCTGCGTGACCAAAGTTTTCCCGACCCGTTCGCACACGGTTGCGGCGCAGGGCGGTATCGCGGCGTCGCTGTCCAATATGGGCCCCGATAACTGGCAGTGGCATATGTATGACACGGTCAAGGGCTCTGACTGGCTGGGTGACACCGATGCGATGGAATACCTCGCACGCGAAGCCCCAAAAGCGGTCTACGAGCTTGAACACTACGGTGTGCCTTTCTCGCGGACCGAAGCGGGCAAGATCTACCAGCGTCCCTTCGGCGGCCACACCACCGAATTCGGCGAAGGCCCCCCCGTGCAGCGGACCTGTGCCGCCGCCGACCGGACCGGCCACGCGATCCTGCACACGCTTTACGGTCAGTCGCTGAAGCATAACGCGGAATTCTACATCGAGTATTTCGCCATTGATCTGATCATGTCGGATGATGGCGTCTGCCAAGGCGTGCTGTGCTGGAAGCTGGACGACGGCACCATGCACCTGTTCAGCGCCAAGATGGTTGTTCTGGCGACAGGTGGCTATGGCCGTGCCTATTTCTCGGCGACATCGGCGCATACCTGCACCGGCGACGGCGGCGGTATGGCGGCGCGCGCGGGCCTGCCTTTGCAGGATATGGAATTCGTGCAATTCCACCCCACCGGCATCTATGGCGCGGGCTGTCTGATCACCGAAGGCGCGCGTGGCGAAGGCGGGTATCTGACCAACTCCGAAGGCGAACGCTTTATGGAGCGGTATGCCCCCACCTACAAAGACCTTGCCAGCCGCGACGTTGTCTCGCGCTGTATGACGATGGAAATCCGTGAAGGCCGCGGTGTGGGCGAGAACAAAGACCACATCCACCTGCACCTGAACCACCTGCCCAAGGAAACGCTTGATCTGCGTCTGCCCGGTATCTCTGAATCCGCGCGTATCTTTGCAGGGGTGGACCTGACCAAGGAACCGATCCCGGTTCTGCCGACCGTACACTACAACATGGGCGGTATCCCCACCAACTATTGGGGCGAAGTGCTGGCACCGACCGAAGACGCGCCGGACCGCGTGGCACCGGGCCTGATGGCCGTGGGCGAAGCGGGCTGTGCCTCGGTGCACGGGGCGAACCGCTTGGGCTCGAACTCTCTGATTGACCTTGTGGTCTTTGGCCGTGCCGCCGCGATCCGCGCGAAAGAGGTCGTCGACGCAGAGGCACCCGTGCCAACGCCGAACCAGAAATCGGTCGATGCCGCCTTTGAACGCTTCGACAGCCTGCGCTATGCCAAGGGCCAGATCCCGACCGCCGAGCTGCGCCTTGAGATGCAGAAAACCATGCAGGCCGATGCTGCGGTTTTCCGTACCGACAAGACGCTGAACGAAGGCAAGGTCAAGATGGACGAGGTCGCCGGCAAGATCGCTGACCTGCACGTGACCGACACATCGCTGGTCTGGAACTCTGACCTGATGGAAACGCTTGAGCTGACCAACCTGATGCCGAACGCCGTGGCCACCATCACCGCCGCTGCTGCCCGCAAGGAAAGCCGCGGGGCGCATGCCCACGAAGATTATCCTGATCGCGACGACGAGAACTGGCGCAAGCACAGCCTCGCGTATTTCGACGGGAACGCGGCATCGCTCAGCTACCGTGGTGTGCACCTTGACCCGCTGACCGAGGAATCCGAAGGCGGGATCGACATGAAAAAGATCGCACCCAAAGCACGGGTGTATTGATCTGAAACCCTGCCTCCGCTTTTGGGGGCAGGGGACCAAACCGGGGGCCATGCCCTCGTCCTGCAGGCGGAGGGCAGGCGACATGAAACAGTTTATCGCTATGACCATGATTTTGGCCGCGTCCGCTTGTGCGCAAGCAACGCAGCAGGTCGACAGCATCGCCCGCGAAGGCACCAAGGGGGTCATCACCGAAACCCTTGCCACGCGCTTTCCACAGGTGCCCAAGCAGCTGATCACGCCCTTCACCGATTGTATCGTCGACAATGCCGATGCGGCTCAGGTGCGCGTTTTCGCCAAATCCGCCGTGATCGGCGTGGATGACACCACCGTCGCCACCGTGCGCGCGGTACTGTCGCGCCCCGAAACCGTGCAATGCCTGTCGCGTTCCGCTGGCAGCGTCCCGGGATTGCTGGGCTAATGGGTCACCCGAACGTCACGCCGGATACGCAGGGCAAGGATGTAGGCCATATGGCCGATCTGCGCGCGCAATTCCGTGACGGGGACACCAGCGAACGCACCCGCATCAAGGCGCAGCTTGGCCCCACAGAGGTAGAATTCGCTGACATCCGCATGGTGGTGGACCCGCGCGATAACTATACCGAAACCTGCCTTTGGCTGAACGAATACCCGCCCGAGATCAAATCGCTGGTGGCTTTGGTCGAACTGGTGGAAGACCGCAACATGCTGGTCTTTGACATCGGTGCCAACTGCGGGGCCTATTCGATCCCGCTGGCGATGGCCGCAGGCGACGGGTCGCGTGTTGTGGCATTCGAACCCAACCCGCTGATGATTGGCCGGCTTGGCATGAACATCGCGCTGAATAATCTGACCGACCGTGTCCGTATCGAAGGCTGCGCGCTGTCCGACCGCGAGGGCGAGGCGATGCTGAACTTCCGCGGGCACAATTACGGTCAGGCATCGCTGCTCCCGATCGAGGGCAAGCAACAGAACGGCGGCGTGCTGGTGCCCACACGGCCCCTGTCCGCCTTTACACACGCCGCACGGCACCATGACGGCACGATCCTCAAGATCGATGTCGAAGGGGCCGAGGAGGTCGTGCTGAACCCCATCCTCGCGCAGGGCAAATCCGGCGGCTGGCTGCCGGATGCGATCTTGATAGAGGTCCGCCATGCGGATCAGTGGGACGGCGACCTTTGTGCAGAGATACTGGCCGCCGGGTACCGCCGAACCCTGCGCGCCGAGGGAAATGCGCTTTACATCCGAAAGACGTAAGCGCCAGAATTGTAACGAACTGGGCAACTGCCCGACAGACCAGGAGAAGCGATATGGTTCAACTCACGCTCCCCAAGAACTCCCGGATGACGACCGGTAAAACATGGCCCAAACCCGAAGGTGCCAAGAACCTGCGGCAGTTTCAGGTCTATCGCTGGAATCCGGATGACGGCAAGAACCCGGCCATCGACACGTATTTCGTCGATATGGAAACCTGCGGCCCGATGATTCTGGACGCGCTGATCAAGATCAAGAACGAGATCGACCCGACTCTGACCTTCCGCCGGTCCTGCCGCGAAGGCATCTGCGGATCCTGCGCGATGAACATCGACGGGATCAACACGCTGGCCTGTACCTATGGCGTGGACGAGGTGAAAGGCGCGGTGAAGATCTATCCGCTGCCACATATGCCCGTGGTCAAGGATCTGATCCCCGATCTTACGCATTTCTACGCGCAGCACGCCTCCATCCAGCCGTGGCTTGAAACCAAAACGGCAGAGCCCGCGAAAGAATGGAAACAGTCGATCGACGACCGTGCCAAGCTTGACGGGCTTTATGAGTGCATCATGTGCGCCTGCTGCTCGACATCCTGCCCCAGCTACTGGTGGAACGGCGACCGCTACCTCGGGCCAGCCGCATTGCTGCACGCCTACCGCTGGATCATCGACAGCCGCGATGAAGCCACAGGCGAACGTCTGGACGATCTGGAAGACCCGTTCAAACTGTACCGCTGCCACACCATCATGAACTGCGCCAAGACCTGCCCCAAGGGCCTGAACCCTGCCGCAGCCATCGCCAATATCAAGAAGATGATGGTCGAACGCACCGTTTGATCCCATCGCAACCTGCGCCTCCCGCTGCCCATTGGCGCGGGGGGCGTGACATGTGCCCCCTATGATCCTGATTGCCTTTGCCATCGCTTTTGCGATCGTCGCCTATGTTGCCTACCGTGATAAAGCGGTGCGTGGATGCCGCTGGCGCAAGGACAGTACCCGCGACAAAGGCAGCCTGCAGTTCTACCACTGTGTCGCCTGCGGAGCAGAGGCCTATACCGCCACCCAGTCGGCCCCCCGCGACTGCAAGGCCAATGTCGGCGGCCGGCCTCTCTGACGCCGTGCGCGATGGCCTCAGGATCGGACCCAACCGTCAGGAGTTTCCGCTATGACACCGCCCCATGATGCCGACGCCCGCCGCGCTGTTGCGCCCGTGATCTGCTATCCCGTCGAAACGCTGCCCGTGCCTGACATGGCGCTTTACGGACGCGCGCGCGAAACGCTGACCAAAGTGGACGAGGCCACCGTCGCCCCTCGTGACGCAAGCTGCTTTACCGTGCCTGCGGGACATTTCTTTCGGATCACCTCGGTCGAGGGGCCACAGGTCGGTGATCTGAACCTCTGGTCGCGAGACGATCTGTCCGAACGGTTCTACTCCGGCAAAACCCGCGCGCTTCATGGCACGCATATCACCACAGGACAGCGCATGTGGAGCAGCTTTCCCACGCTGCGCCCTATGGCGACGCTGACCCATGATACGCTCGACTGGTACGGCATGGATGCCTTCGGCGGCTCGGTGCATGATGTGATCGGCACGCGCTGCGATCCCTATACCAACCAACTGTTGTCGGGCGGGCAATACCACCATTGCTGCCACTCCAACCTGATCCGGGCCTTGGCGGATCATCAGGGCATGTCCTACGCCGAGGCAGAGCCTTTCGTGCATGACGTGCTGAACGTCTTTATGTGCACCGGCTTTACCCGCGACACCGGCCAGTATTTCATGAAGGCTAGCCCCGTGCGCCCCGGCGACTACCTTGAGTTTTTCGCCGAGATCGACCTGCTCGGCGCGCTCAGCGCCTGTCCGGGGGGGGATTGCTCCGCCAAACACTCCTCGGACGTTGCCGCCTGCTATCCGCTGCTGGTAGAGGTGTTCGCCCCCGCCAAAGGCGCGCTTGAGGGGTGGCAAAGCCCGTCCCCCAACGGCTACGACCGCAGCCACGGGGGCTAAGGGATCGGGATAGCGCCCGGCCGTGCTTCCAAATGGGTATAAATCCCCCGCGGAGCGTCCGCCGGGGGATCATCGTGCATCAGCTATTGGGGAAAGCCGCCTTTAGCGCGATTTCTACCATATCGCCAAAGGATTTCTCGCGCTCTTCCGCGGGCAGCGCCTCGCCGGTTTGCAGGTGGTCGCTGACCGTCAGCACCGCCAGCGCACGGCGTTTGTGACGCGCGGCGAGGGTATAAAGCTCTGCCGCTTCCATCTCGACACCCAGAATTCCGTGGCGGGTCATCTGCTCGTCCAGATCGGGGCGTTCGGCATAAAAGACATCCGAGGAATAGATCCCGCCGACATGGGTTTTCGTGCCTTTCGCCTCTGCCGCGTCCACGGCAGCACGCAGCAGGGACCAATCGGCGCAGGGGGCGTAATTCATCTCGCGGAAGATACCGGAAGAAGGCGAGGTAATTGTCGTGGCGGTCATGGCAATAATGACATCGCGAATACCAACCTGCGGCTGCATTCCGCCACAAGATCCAATCCGAATAAGGGTTTGCGCGTTGTATTCGGAAATCAATTCATTGGCATAAATCGACAGCGAGGGCATCCCCATGCCAGAGCCTTGAATAGTGACGCGGTTGCCATTCCATGTGCCGGTGAAACCCAGCATGCCGCGCACTTCATTTACAAGTTTTGCATCTTTAAGGAATGTTTCCGCAGCCCATTTCGCGCGATACGGGTCGCCGGGCATAAGGACTGTTTCGGCAATATCGCCGGGTTTTGCGCCAATATGGATTGTCATAGGATGCTCTTTATATTTCCAAAGCCAAAGGGATGCGCCGAGGGGACGCAATAACCGCACGCTGTGCGCATGTCAGGCTGATTTACAGTTCCAACGTTTCCGGATCGGTGCCGCTGGCGATCAGGTCGCGGAACCAGTTGGGCTGGCGGCCCTTGCCGGTCCATGTCTGGCTGGGGTCTTCGGGGTTGGCGTATTTCGCGGCAGCTTTCGCGGCTTTGCCCTTTTTCGCACCGCCGGATACTTCATCCAGCGAGAACCCGTATTCGGCGGCTGCTTTTTCAGCGGCTTTGCGGGCTTCTACGCGGTCGCGTTCATATGCGTTCTTAATCGCCATCTTCACGTCTTCCAAATGCTGTTCCAGCTGTTTGTGGGACATTGTGCTTAGATCAATACTCATTCTCGCTCATTCCTTTGTCGAAAAGCCAATTAATGCTTTACGCCAAAAGAATGAACAAACAAAGAGTTTTTGAATTGGCCGCTTTTTATTCGGCGGCCACAGTTTCGGGATCGGCGAGTGTGACGATGTCTGCCATAATTGTATTCAATTCAAAGTCTTTTGGCGTGTAAACACGAGCGACTCCCATAGCGCGCAATCTTTTGGCGTCTTCTTCTGGAATAATACCACCCACGATTACGGGAATGTGGTCCAATCCGGCGGCGCGCATTTGTTTCATTAAATCCTCGACCAATGGAATATGCGATCCCGAAAGAATCGAAAGCCCGACAACGTGATGTTCTCCTTCAGCGGCGGCGGAAACAATTTCCGACGGCGTCAGGCGAATACCCTCATAGGCAATTTCCATGCCGCAATCGCGGGCGCGCACGGCGATCTGCTCGGCCCCGTTCGAATGGCCGTCGAGCCCCGGTTTCCCGACAAGAAAACTCAACCGTCGACCCAGACGGGTGCTGACGGCATCCACGGCGTCGCGCAGGTCGTCCAGCCCCTCGGTCTTGTTTGACCGGCCCGAAGCAACGCCTGTTGGCCCACGGTATTCGCCGTGCACGCTGCGCATCTGTTCGGCCCATTCGCCGGTGGTAACCCCCGCCTTGGCGGCGGCGATCGACGGCTCCATTACATTGCGCCCTTCGGCAGCGGCGGCGCGCAGATCGGCCAGCGCCTTGTCCACGGCGGCCTGATCACGGCTGTCGCGCCATGCGTTAAGACGGTTGATCTGGTCGGCCTCGACCGCGGGGTCCACGACCATGATGCCGCCATCACCCGTCATCAGCGGCGAGGGTTCGCCCTGTTGCCACTTGTTCACGCCCACGACGATGGTCTCGCCGGCCTCGATCCGACCCAGACGGTCGGCGTTGCTTTCGACCAGACGCGACTTCATATAGTCAATCGCCGAAATCGCGCCGCCCATATCGTCAAGGTTCGCCAGTTCGGCCCGTGCGCCCTCTTTCAGCGCTTCGACCTTACGGTCCACGGCGGGGTTGCCATCGAACAGGTCGTCAAACTCCAGCAGGTCTGTCTCGTAGGCCATGATCTGCTGCATCCGCATCGACCATTGCTGGTCCCACGGGCGCGGCAGGCCAAGCGCTTCGTTCCACGCGGGCAGCTGCACGGCGCGGGCGCGGGCGTTCTTTGACAGGGTCACCGCAAGCATCTCGATCAGGATGCGGTAGACGTTATTCTCGGGCTGCTGTTCGGTCAGCCCAAGGGAGTTCACCTGCACCCCATAGCGGAAGCGGCGATACTTCGGGTCTTCAACGCCATAGCGGTCGCGGCAGATTTCGTCCCAAAGGTCGCCAAAGGCACGCATCTTGCACATCTCGGTGACAAAGCGGATGCCCGCGTTCACAAAGAAAGAGATCCGCCCCACCAGCATGGGGAAGTCCTCTTCGGGGACGCGGGGACGCAAGGCGTCCAGTACGGCGGTGGCGGTGGCAAGGGCAAAGGCCAGCTCTTGCTCGGGCGTGGCACCGGCCTCTTGCAGGTGGTAGGAACAGACGTTCATCGGGTTCCACTTGGGCACGTTGGTATAGCAATACTCGGCCACATCCGCGATCATCTTGAGCGACGGGGCAGGCGGGCAGATATAGGTGCCACGCGACAGGTATTCCTTGATCAGGTCGTTCTGCACGGTGCCTTGGAGCTTGGACACATCCGCGCCCTGTTCCTCGGCCACAGCAATATACAGCGCCAGCAGCCACGGCGCGGTGGCGTTGATCGTCATCGAGGTGTTCATCTGCTCAAGCGGGATATCCTTGAACAGGCTGCGCATATCGCCCAAATGCGCCACGGGTACACCCACTTTGCCGACTTCGCCGCGCGACAGGATGTGATCACTGTCATATCCGGTCTGGGTGGGCAGGTCGAAGGCGACCGACAGGCCGGTCTGCCCTTTCAAAAGGTTCGCGCGATACAGCGCATTGGATGCCTCGGCGGTGGAGTGTCCGGCATAGGTGCGGATCAGCCAGGGGCGGTCTTTTTGCGGTTGCGACATGGGGCGGCCTTTCGTGAATCGAATGGGTAATATTCTTGCGCTGGTCGATTGATACGTGAAATAATCAGGCTCTGTCAATTCGCTGCATCGCGGCATGGGCGAAAGCCGCTGCGTTACGGTCGCGCGTGCCTTGTCTAGGGGGGCCCTATGTGTGGTTGACTGTTTTATGTTGCCCAGACAGCGCGGGTCCTGCAAGGGTTGGGCGATGACGCAAACGATTGAACTTCCCGTCTGGCTTTTCGCGGTGATCCTGCTGTTCGCGGCTGTGACCGCGCTTAGCCATTTTTTGTTGCCCTCGGTCCGGTGGTTCTTTCGCAGACGGCTGGAGAAAGCTGTCGCACAGCTGAACACGCGGCTGACCCGCCCGATTGAACCGTTCAAGCTGGCACGGCGGCACGATATGATCCAGCGGTTGATCTATGACCCGCAGATCAGTCAGGCGATTGTGGATCACGCGCGCGCCGAAGGTATCCCCGAGAACGTCGCCTCCGAACAGGCGCGCCGCTATGCCCGCGAGATTGTCCCGAGTTTTAGCGCCTTTGCTTATTTCAGCTTTGGCATCCGGCTGGCGCGGTTTCTGGCGAATGCGCTGTATGATGTGCGCACCGGATCGCGCAACGACGCGGTGATCGAAGGTATCCCGTCAGACGCCACGGTCATCTTTGTGATGAACCACCGCAGCAACATGGACTACGTGCTGGTGACCTACCTCGCGGGGGAGGCGTCGGCGCTCAGCTATGCTGTGGGGGAATGGGCGCGTGTCTGGCCGCTCAGCCGGTTGATCCGGTCGATGGGGGCGTATTTCATCCGGCGCAAGTCGCGCGGCGCGCTGTATCGCAAGGTCTTGGCCCGCTATGTGCAGATGGCAACCGAAGGCGGGGTGACCCAGGCGATCTTCCCCGAGGGCGGGCTGAGCCTGAACGGCAAGTTGATGCCGCCCAAGATGGGGCTGCTTGGCTATGTGCTTGAGGCAGAGTTGAAAGACCGCGATGTCGTCTTTGTGCCGGTGGCGATCAACTATGACCGCGTGCTGGAAGACCGCGTGTTAATTGCTGCGGACGAGGCAGGCACCCGTCGGTTCGATGCGCAAATCTCGGTCATTTTGAAATTCATTGTTCGCAAGATCTGGCTGCGTCTGCGCGGCAAATTCCTGCGCTTTGGCGAGGCGGTGGTCGTGTTCGGCACGCCGGTACATTTGCGCGACTATGGCGACGCGCCGAATGTAGACGGGCTGGCGCAGGATCTGATGGGGCGGATCGAACACGAGATGCCGCTATTGTTCGTGCCCTTGCTGGCGCGGGTGCTGCTGCTGGCGGAAAAGCCGCTGGATGGCGTCGCGCTGGAACAGGAAATGCAAGGCATGGCAGCGCGGGTCTCTGACGCGGCTGTGGTCGGGACGCAGGACTTCGCCGCCAATGTCGCCAGAGCACGTGATCATCTGGTGCAGCGCGGGATGATCACGGCGTCGGATCGTGGCTATGCTCCTGCCGACGGGCAACGCCCCGCCTTGCGCTTCTACGCCAACTCTATCGCCCATTTCTTTGACAGATAGGTCACACAAGCGAAACTACTGCCGAAATTGCTGCGGCTGCAAAGTCATAAAATTACAATTAGAGACCAAATGGTGTTGCATTGTTGCGTGAAGGATCATATTCCACCAGTAGACGCCGCGATTCTGCACTGCGGCACAAACCTATTCTGACTGTGGAGACCGACATGGCCTTGGACACGAATATCGCGCAATACGACGCACCGGAAAAAGACCTTTACGAGATCGGGGAAATCCCGCCTATGGGCTACGTTCCAAAGCAGATGTACGCATGGACCATCCGCAAGGAACGCCACGGAAACCCAATACCGCGATGCTCGAAGAGGTCGTGGACGTGCCGACGCTCGACAGTCACGAGGTGCTTGTCCTCGTGATGGCTGCGGGTGTGAACTATAACGGTGTCTGGGCTGCCTTGGGCAAACCCATCAGCCCCTTCGACGGCCACAAGCAGCCCTTCCACATTGCGGGCTCTGACGCGTCGGGCATCGTCTGGGCGGTTGGCGACAAGGTAAAACGCTGGAAGGTCGGCGACGAAGTCGTGATCCACTGCAACCAGGATGACGGCGACGACGAAGAGTGCAACGGCGGCGATCCGATGTATTCTCCCAGCCAGCGTATCTGGGGCTACGAGACCCCCGACGGATCCTTTGCCCAGTTTACCAATGTGCAGGCGCAGCAGCTGATGCCTCGCCCCAAGCACCTGACATGGGAAGAGGCCGCTTGCTACACGCTGACGCTGGCCACTGCCTACCGGATGCTGTTCGGCCACGAGCCTCATGACCTGAAACCGGGCCAGAACGTGCTGGTCTGGGGCGCCTCGGGCGGTCTGGGGTCCTACGCGATCCAGCTGATCAACACTGCTGGCGCGAATGCGATTGGTGTGATCTCGGATGAATCCAAGCGGGACTTTGTCATGGATCTGGGCGCCAAGGGCGTTCTGAACCGCAAGGACTTCAACTGCTGGGGCCAGATGCCCACCGTGAACACGCCCGAATATGCGGCTTGGTTCAAAGAGGCGCGCAAGTTCGGTGCCGCGATCTGGGAGATCACAGGCAAGGGCGTGAACGTCGACATGGTGTTTGAACATCCCGGCGAGGCGACGTTCCCAGTGTCCACCTTCGTCTGCAAAAAGGGCGGCATGGTCGTGATCTGCGCGGGGACTTCGGGTTTCAACCTGACTTTCGACGTGCGCTATATGTGGATGCACCAGAAGCGTTTGCAGGGCAGCCACTTTGCCCACCTCAAGCAGGCGTCGGCCGCCAACAAACTTATGGTAGAGCGCCGTCTTGATCCGTGCATGTCCGAAGTGTTCACCTGGGCCGATCTGCCCGACGCGCACATGAAGATGATGGCGAACGAGCATAAGCCGGGCAACATGTCGGTACTGGTGCAATCGCCCAAGACCGGCCTGCGCACGCTCGAAGACGCGCTGGACGCGAAAAAATAAGTCGGTGACCCCCGTTCAGGGGGCGCTGACGACCGGCTGACCAGACACCCGCGCACCAATCCATCGGTGCGCGGGTGTTGTCGTATTTGGCATCACGCGGCGGTTTGGCACGGGCTGATTGCGCGAATAGCGGCGATGCCATCTGGCCCCCGGTGCCGCGCTGAATTAGGGTCGCGCCATGACAGTACCTGCCCTTACCTATTCCGCCGATCAGGCGGCTGCCTTTGACAGCGTGACCGAGATGTTGCGCCATGCGGGCATCGATCTGGATGACAATCTGCTGATGCCCCCTGCGGGCGGGGCGGACCAAGTGCTGGCGGTGACCGGCAAGGCGGGGTCGGGCAAAACACTGCTGCTGGCAGAACTGTACAAGGCGCTGGAAAATGCCGGCGTCGACATCGTTTCGGGCGATTACGAGCGCAAGAAGAAAGACAAGCGCACGCTCGCCATTCTGGCCCCCACCAACAAGGCGGCATCCGTCCTGCGGCTGCGCGGTGTGCCCGCGACGACGATCCACCGCATTCTCTATACGCCGGTCTATGACCCCGAATACGAACGCATCGCGGAATGGCTGGCGGGCAGCGGTGAACGCCCGGTGATCGAGGGGATGAACGAAGTCTCGCTGGACCGCGCCTTCGCGTTCTACGAGAACAATAAATCCATTCCCGGTGCCTTGGCCGCTGCGGGTCTGCGCGGTAGCGATTTCATCACCGGATGGAAGCGTCGCGAAGAACCGCTGGATATCGGGTTTGTTGATGAAAGTTCGATGCTGGACGACAAACAGTTCGAGGATCTGAAAGAGATCTTCCCGACGTTGCTGCTGTTTGGCGATCCGGCGCAGTTGGCACCGGTGGGGCAGTCGGGCACGATGGTGTTTGAAAAGCTGCCCAAGGAACGGGTGCTGAACCTTAGCCGAATTCACCGGCAGCAGGCCGACAACCCGATCCTTGATCTGGCCCATGCGCTTGCCGACCCTGACCTGAGTTTTGAACAGTTCGAGCGTATGGTCGAAGACGCGTCAAAGAAGGACGACCGTGTCGTCTGGGGCCAGCGGGTAGAAGTGGACTTGATGGCGCGGTCGCCTGTGCTGGTCTGGCGCAATGCCACGCGCATCCGACTGATCAACGCGTTCCGGTCGGTCTATGGCGCGCCCGAAGACGCGCTGCTGGAGGGTGAGCCGCTGATCTGCGACGGGATCGAGCTGCCGTTGAAACATCGCAAGAAACGGCTCGACCTTGAAGCGCGGGGCCTGATCAAGGGCGCGCAGGTCGTTTATCTGGGGGCCGGGCGCAAGCCGGGCTTTAGCCGCCTGCATGTGATGGGCGCGGAAGACCCGCAAATCTCTGCCGCGTCGATCGTGAAGATCGAAAAACCGGACGAGGAAGAACCCTTTATCCCCTTTGCCGCGCGCATGGGAGCGACGTTTTTGCATGGGGCGGCGGTGACGATCCATAAGGCGCAGGGTAGCCAGTGGGACACGGTGCAGGTCTTTGCGCCCGACCTTTATGCAGCGGCGCGGATGGGCCGGTCAGAGGCGGGGCAACCGCTGTGGAAGCGGCTGGCCTATGTGGCGATCACCCGCGCGCAAGAGCGGTTGATCTGGGTCGTGCGCAACCGCCTGTCAAAACCGTCCGGAATGCTGCGGGTGGACGATCTGCGCGCGGCCCCTGCCGCCCCGCTGAGCCTTGAGACCCAGACGGATGATCCCGCCTAGCGGCGCAGCGCCGCAAAAAGGCTAGAGGCCCCCCAGCCCGCCGCGATGGCAATCGCCAGCGACAGCAGCCCGTAGACCAGCGCATTTTCCCGCGACAGGTTGAACAGCCAGCGTTCCAGCCCGACCTTGCGCACGTCGATCAACGTCCCGTATTGCGCCACGACGGACCCGTTGCGGGTCAGGAAAATGCGGGTGTTGTAATCGCCCTCGATCAAGGACGCGGGCAGCTGCACCGTCGCGCGGAACAGGGTCTGTTCGTCCACGGTCACGCCTTCCTCGTCCAGTTGATACTGGTTCGCCTTGCTGCGGATGCGCACCAGCGCGTCCGAGAATGCGGCGGAATCCTCGATATTCATCGGCGCACCGACCGACCGGATCGCCCGCGGGACAGAGACTTTATAGCGCAGGTCCTCGGTGCGGTTCAGCACGTCCTGCAAGGGGCCACTGGTGGCGACGGCATAGAAGCTGGGGGCGCGGTCGACCTCGACGGCGGCGGTGTTCACCCAGATGCCAAAGGTCTTTTCCTTGCGCCGCACCGTGACCGGGGCCGACGGGCCGGACACGGTCACCACGACCTCAAGCTCGGGGCCTTCGGGGATCGGTATCTCGCGTTTGACGGCCCCGAAGATGATGATCTCGGACCCGTTGAAATTGGTAGAGATAGAGACTTCGCTTTGGTTCAGGCCCAGCACAATCGCCTCGTCCGCGGTGGCGGAGAATGACAGGCAGGCCAGCGCTGCCAGCAAAAGGGCACGCAGACGGATCATGATGTGAACCCGACGGAATAAAGCTCTGCCGGTTGCAGCAACAGTTCCAGTGCAAGCTTGCCGCAGACGACCAGCACCAGCAGTGCAAGCAGGATACGCAGCTGTTCCGCCTTGAGCTTGGTGCCAAGGTTGGTCCCGAACTGCGCGCCGATCACCCCGCCGATCAGCAGTAGCACGGCCAGTACGATGTCGACGGTATAGTTGGTGGTGGCGTGCAGCATCGTGGTAAACGCGGCGACAAAGATGATCTGGAACAACGAGGTCCCCACAACCACCTTGGTCGGCATCCCCAGCAGATAGATCATCGCCGGCACCATGATAAAGCCGCCGCCCACGCCCATGATCGCGGCCAAAAGCCCGACAAAAGCCCCGACCAGCAGCGGTGGGATGACCGAGATATAAAGCCCCGTGACCCGAAAGCGCATCTTGAACGGCAGCTTCTGGATCCACGTGTGTTTCTTGCGCGGGGGGCGTTTGCCGCTGCGGGTCTTGTACATCGCGTTCAGCGATTCAATCAGCATCAGCCCACCGATGATGCCAAGGAAAACGACATAGCACAGGTTGACCAGCAGATCGACCTGACCCAGCGATTTGAGGTAGTTGAAGATGGTGACGCCCGCCGCGGCCCCGACCAGCCCGCCCGCCAGCAGCACGCTGCCCATGCGCAGATCCACCGTCTTGCGTTTCAGATGCACCAGCAGCGCCGAGAAGGAGGAGGCAACGATCTGGTTCGCGCCGGTCGCCACAGCGACCGCAGGGGGAATGCCGATAAAGAACAGCAGCGGCGTGATCAGAAAACCGCCCCCGACGCCGAACATGCCGGATAGAACGCCCACGATACCGCCCAACCCCAAAAGGAGGAACGCGTTGACCGACAGCTCGGCAATGGGCAGGTAAATTTGCATAGAAGCAGTTAGACCGATCCAAAGGTTGAAATCAATCGTGGATGCTGCGCCGCCGCAATCTGCGACGGCGCGGGGAGCGTTAACGCTCTTTGACGTAGGGCTCGCCGCCGGCACGGGGCGGGATCGCCTTGCCGACAAAGCCTGCGAGGATGATCACGGTCATCACATAGGGCAGGGCGGCCAGCAACTGGCCCTGAACCTTGAAGTTCACCAATGCCTCGATCACGTCGGGGCGGGTTTCCAGCGCGCCGAACAGGCCGAACAGCAGCGTGGCCCACAGCGCGTACCACGGGCGCCACTTGGCAAAGATCAGTGCCGCCAGAGCGATATAGCCACGGCCTGCGGACATATCCTTGATGAAGCCGGCCTGCAGCGCCGTGCTGAGGTAGGCACCGGCAATACCGCAAAGTACGCCACAGATCAGCACCGCGGCATAGCGCAGCCCGATGACGGAAACCCCAGCGGTATCCACCGCAGCGGGGTTTTCGCCCACAGCGCGCAGACGCAGGCCAAAGCGTGTCCGATACAGCAGCCACCATGTCGCAGGGACCGCGAGGAAGGCGAGGTAGACAAGGATCGAATGGCCCGAGATCAGCTCGGCATAGAGCGGGCCGATGATCGGGGTCTGGGCGATGTCATCGGCAAAGGGCAGGGTGATCGGATTGAACCGCGCCCCGCCGATCAGCGACGGCGTGCGCCCGCCTTGCTGGAACCAGTCCTGCGCGATCAGCACCGTCAGACCGGCGGCAAGAAAGTTGATCGCGACGCCGGAAATCAGCTGGTTGCCGCGGAAGGTGATGGAGGCAAGCCCGTGTAGCAGGCTCAGCGCCATCGACGCGGCGATGCCGGCCAGCAGCCCCAGCCAGACGTTCCCCGTCAGCGACGCCACGGCCGCCGAAAAGAACGCCGCCGCCAGCATCTTGCCATCAAGGCCGATGTCGAAAATACCGGCGCGTTCGGAAAACAGACCGGCAAGGCAGGCCAGCAGCAGCGGTGTGGCAAGGCGCACGGTGCTGTCGAACAGTTGGATAAGCGTGATATAATCCATTATTCAGCAGGCTCCACCGGTTTGCGTTCGGGCTTGGGGGCCCGTGCGGCGCGCAGCGCCAGAAAGATTTTCTCGAGCGGCATACGCACCATGTTGTCCAACGCTCCGGTAAAGAGGATCACCAGCGCCTGAATGACGACGATCAGCTCGCGCGGGATCGAGGTCCAGAGCGCCAGTTCAGCACCGCCCTGATAGAGGAACCCGAACAGGATCGCGGCAAGGAAAACGCCCAAAGGATGGCTGCGGCCCATTAGCGCCACAGCGATCCCGATAAAGCCCGCGCCTTCCGTGGCGTTCAGCACCAGCCGTTCGGCTTCGCCCATGACGTTGTTGATCGCCATCATGCCCGCCAAACCACCCGAGATGATCATCGCGATCATCGTAATCTTGACCGGAGAGATACCGGCGTATTTCGCAGCCGATTCCGAATGGCCATAGGCGCGGATCTCATACCCCAGCCGCGTGCGCCAGATCAGCACCCACAGGAAGATACAGGCCGCAACCGCCACCAGAAGCGAGATATTGGCGGGCGCTGCCTTGGAAAACTCGATCCCCAGCGGGGCAAGGATATCATGCAGCGTCGGTAGTTTGGTCGCGTCAGGAAAGCGTGCCGTTGCGGGGTCCATGCTGCCTTGGGGGCGCAGCATATTAACCAGAATATAGTTCAGCACCGCCGCTGCGATAAAGTTGAACATGATCGTGGTGATCACGATATGGCTGCCCCGTTTGGCTTGCAGGAACGCGGGGATCGCGGCCCAGGCGGCGCCGAACACGGCAGCCATCGCAGCTGCACCGATCAGGGCCAGCGACCAATGGGGCCACGGGATATACAGACAGGCCAGCGCCACGCCCAAACCGCCCAGCATCGCCTGGCCTTCACCACCGATATTGAACAGCCGCGCGTGAAAGGCGATGGCAACGCAAAGGCCGGTGAACATGAAGTTCGTGGCGTAATACAGCGTATAGCCCCAGCCATAGGTGCTGCCCAAAGCGCCGGACACCATCAGTTTGACGGCAGCAACAGGGTCTTCCCCGATGCCCAGAATGACCAGCGCCGACAGGATCGCTGCCAGCAATAGCGAAATCAAAGGCACGAGGACGACCTCGGCCCATTTTGGCATTACGTCCATGTTACACTTCCTTATGCGGATCGCCGCCCGCATGGGCCAGATTGTCTTCGATCTCTTCGATGGAATGGGGCGCATCGGTATCGGTGATGCCCGCCATCAGCAAGCCCAGTTCCTTTTCATCGGTCTGACTGGCGTCGCGGATGCCCATGACCTGACCGTCGAACATGACAGCCACCCGGTCGCTGAGTGCGAGAATCTCTTCCAGCTCGACCGAGACCAGCAGGATCGCCTTGCCCTGATCGCGCAGGGCGACGATCTGTTCGTGGATGAATTCGATCGCGCCGATATCCACGCCACGGGTCGGCTGTCCGATCAGCAGCAGGTCGGGGTTGCGTTCGATCTCGCGCGCCAGAACGATCTTTTGCTGGTTCCCGCCGGAAAAGTTCTTGGCCGCCAGTTTGGGGTTTGGCGGACGCACGTCGAAACGTTTCATCTTTTCAACGGTGTCGGCCTTGATCGCGACGCTATCCATCAACATGCCGCTGCGGTAGGCAGGATCTTTGTGATAGCCGAAGGCGGTGTTTTCCCACGCCTGATACTCCATGATCAGACCTTCGCGCTGGCGGTCTTCGGGGACATGGGCGATGCCGTGGTTGCGGCGGGATTGGCCGTCGGATTTGTTGCCGGTCAGGTCCAGTGCCGTGCCATTGACGCGCACGCTGCCCTTGCCGGTCTGGTATCCGCCCAGAACCTCAAGCAGTTCGGACTGGCCATTGCCGGCCACCCCCGCAACGCCAAGGATTTCGCCCGCGCGAACTTGCAGATCGATGCCGCGCAGACGCTCGACGCCCTTGTCATCAACGACGCGCAGCCCTTCGACATCCAGAATGACCGGGCCGGGGGCCGCGGGTTTCTTGTCAACACGCAGCAGGACCTTGCGGCCGACCATCAGCTCCGCCAGTTCGGCGGGCGAGGTTTCGGCGGTCTTGACGGTGGCGGTCATCTCGCCGCGGCGCATGACCGATACGGTGTCCGTCGTCTCCATGATCTCGCGCAGCTTGTGGGTGATCAGGATGATCGTCTTCCCTTCGGAGCGCAGACGCCCGAGGATGCGGAACAGCTGGTCCGCCTCGGCTGGGGTCAGTACGCCGGTGGGCTCATCCAGAATGAGGATATCGGCCTGACGATACAGCGCCTTGAGGATTTCTACCCGTTGCTGCATGCCGACGCCGATGTCTTGCACCAGCGCGTCGGGATCGACCTTGAGCCCGTAGTCATCGGCCAGCTTCATCAGCGATTTGCGCGCCTTGGCCAGCGACGGTTTCAACAGCCGCCCGTCTTCGGCACCCAGAATGATGTTTTCCAGGACCGTGAAATTTTCAACCAGTTTGAAGTGCTGGAACACCATCCCGATGCCTGCGGCAATCGCGGCCTGGCTGTCAGGGATGTCGGTTTTTTTACCGGCGATAAAGATGTCGCCTTTGTCAGCTTTGTAGAATCCGTAAAGGATCGACATCAGCGTCGATTTGCCCGCGCCGTTTTCCCCGATGATCCCATGGATCGTGCCGGGCATAACGCGGATAGAGATGTCTTTATTGGCCTGTACCGGACCAAAGGCCTTGGAGATGCCTTTCAGCTCGATCGCCGGAGCGGCAGTTTCCTGCCGCTCCGTATGTATTGCAGTGCTCACGCTTAGAAGCTCAGGCTCGGGCAGCTGTCGTCGGACATGTAGTCATGTACCTCAAGCGACCCGTCTGCGATCTTGGCTGCTGCTTCATCCACAGCGGCCTGCATTTCAGCGGTAACCAGTGCCTTGTTGTGTTCGTCAATCGCGACGCCCACGCCTTCGTTGCCAACGCCCATGACGTTAAAGCCTTTTTCCATGCCGGGGCCATCGGACATCGCGTCAAACACAGCGTTGTCCACGCGTTTGATCATCGAGGTCAGGACTTTGCCCGGGTGCAGGTGGTTCTGGTTGCTGTCCACGCCGATCGACAGGATGTCTTCGTCCGCTGCGGTTTGCAGAACGCCAACGCCTGTGCCGCCCGCGGCTGCATAGACAACATCAGCACCCTGGCTGATCTGCGCTTTGGTCAGTTCGGACCCTTTTACGGGGTCGTTCCATGCGGCAGGGGTCGAACCTGTCATGTTCGAGATCACGGTCGCGTCGGGGTTCACGGCCAGAACACCTTGGGCGTAGCCGCAGGCGAATTTACGGATCAGGGGGATGTCCATGCCGCCGATAAAGCCGACAGTGTTGGATTCAGAGGCCATCGCCGCCATCATACCGACCAGATAGGACCCTTCGTGTTCGTTGAAGACAACGGAACGGACGTTGGGCGCGTCGACAACCATGTCGATGATGACAAAATCGGTATCAGGGTAATCGCCTGCCACCTGACCAAGTGCATCACCAAAGGCAAAGCCGGTCATCACGATAGGGTTGGAGCCCGCTTCGGCGAAACGGCGCAGCGCCTGTTCACGCTGTGCTTCGGACTGCAGTTCGATCTCGCGGAAGCTTTCACCGGTCTCTTCGGCCCAGCGTTGCGCGCCAGCAAAGGCGGCTTCGTTGAAGGATTTGTCGAATTTGCCGCCAAGGTCGAAGATCAGGGCGGGTTCGGCCAGTGCCGCACCGGCACTAAGAGCCGTGGCCGCAGCAGCGCCGAGGAATTTGGTCATAAGGGTCATGGAGTGTCTCCCGGTTTATTGTGTTGGGGCGCAAGCGCGAAGCCTTTGCCCGGTCGCAGTTCCGTGCTTGCGCCCGGTTCCGTCGATCAGATGTACGATACTGCGTAGCCCATGGGTAGGGTCAACCGGATTCTCAAGCGCTTGGGGATGATATTGCCTATTAACCGTGCGTAAACTGACGCGAAAAGATCAATGCATCAACGGAGGACGCATCTTTACGCTGATAATACCCGCGACGTGTCGCGGTCTGGCGAAACCCTGCGGACGTGTAAAGCGCGATGGCAGCGGTATTGTCGGCGGCGACCTCTAGAAAGGCGGTGTCGGCCTGCGCTTCAAGCCCGTCCATCCAGCGTTGCAGCAAGCGGCGGCCAACGCCCTGACGTTGGGCTGCGGGATCAACGGCGAGGGTCAGCAGCTCTGCCTCTCCCGCGATGAGGCGGGTCAGGGCAAAGCCCTGCGGTTCCGCCAGATACGTCACAAAGGGGGAGGCCAGCAGATCGGCGATCTCTTGCGCCGTCCACGCACGGTCGTGCACAAAAGCGGCGGCGTGAATCCGCGCCATGTCCTGCGGCGTCATGAAAAGATCGCGGGCGGTGTGTCGCGGGCCGGGGCGGCATCGGCGGGGCGCAGATACAGCGGGGCAGGGCGCGGGGTCCGGGTGCCAAGCTTCGTGGCGGCAATGCGTGCCGTTGCCTCTGCCACGGGCATACGGGGGGGCAAGGCGGTGCCGTTACAAAGTGCTGCGATCATATCGGCCTGATGACCCACACAGACGGGATCAGCGCGCGAGGGCACTGAAGGCAGATCATCCAGCCCACACATCACAGGGTCGCGGTCGTCCATCGTGCCGAACACCTGCACGAACAGCTTGTCCTGCCGCGCATCGATGCTGCTAATGACGACGCCCTCATGCCCGAAGGCCAGCGCCTGAAGATGCGAAACCCCTATCGCGGGCACCCCAAGGCCAAGCGCGAGCCCGCGCGCGGCCGAGACCGCAATGCGGATCCCGGTGAAGTTCCCCGGCCCGATGCCGACGCCAATCGCGGTCAGATCGCTATAGGCCACATCTGCGCTGGCCAGCACCTCGGCACATAGGCCAAGCAGCCGTTCGCCCTGACCCTTGTTCATCGGTTCCTCGACGCTGGCGATGATCTGGTCGCCCGACAGCAAAGCGGCCGCACAATGTGCGGCCGATGTATCAAACGCCAGGAGAAGAGGCGTCTTAGGCAACCGGGCGTACCTCGGTTACTTCGGGGATGTAGTGGCGCAGCAGGTTCTCGATGCCCATTTTCAACGTCAATGTGGACGATGGGCAGCCCGCGCAGGCCCCTTGCATGTGCAGATAGACAACGCCGCGCTCGAACCCGTGGAAGGTGATGTCGCCGCCGTCCTGTGCCACGGCAGGGCGCACGCGGCTGTCCAGCAATTCCTTGATCTGGCCCACGATCGCACCGTCTTCGCCGGTATGCTCCGCATGGCCCGATGCGTGGTCATGGCCGGTTTCCATCACGGGCTGACCGGATTGGAAATGCTCCATAATCGCGCCAAGCAGGGCGGGTTTCAGGTGGTCCCATTCGATCCCGTCAGCCTTGGTGATGGTCACGAAATCGGTGCCGAAGAACACGCCGGTCACGCCTTCGACAGCGAACAGACGCGTGGCCAAAGGCGAGGCGCTGGCGGCTTCGGGGGCGGGGAAATCGGCGGTGCCCATCTCTAGCACGGTCTGACCGGGCAGGAATTTCAACGTTGCGGGGTTGGGCGTGGATTCGGTCTGAATAAACATCACATGCTCCTGAAAGGGTTGATGCAGATATGCGACCTGAGCGCGCGCAAGTCAAGGTTTGGAACGATTCTAAGTTTGCGACGGGACGCGGTGCCGCCTCAGGTGATCATCTCGAGCCGTTCTTTGCTCATGTCACCGGGGACGATGGTGATCGGCACCGGCAGCGAGCCTGCGTTGCGGGAAAGCTGGGTCACCAAGGGGCCGGGGCCAGATTTCTTGTCTGTGCCCGCGCCAAGGACCAGCACGCCGACTTCGGGGTCATCGGCCAGCTGGTTGATAATCTCGTCCACGATCACACCTTCGCGAATGACCAGCGCGGGCTCCACGTTCAGCCGGTCGCGCATCCATTTGGCGAATACCTCGAAATGCACCTCGATCCGCTCGCGGGCTTCTTCGCGCATGACCTCGGCCACACCGATCCAGTGATTGAATTCGTCAGGCGGGATGACCGACAGCACCACCACCCCGCCGCCAGAGTTGGACGCCCGCATCGCGGCAAATCGCATGGCGTTCAGGCATTCGCGGCTGTCATCCAGCACAACCATAAATTTACGCATAGCATCCTCCTGTTGAACGGCGGGGGGCGGGGTCAGCCACGGTCAGAGGCCGCCCAATCCCAATACATCTCGCGCACGCGGCGGGTCATGGGGCCGATCTGGTACTGCGTGTCGTCAAAAGCTTTGACCGGCGTGACCTTCATCATATTGCCGGACAAAAAGACCTCGTCCGCGGCATGGAAGTCATCAAAGCTAAGCACTGTTTCGTGCACCTTGATCCCGTCGGCGCGCATGTTCGACATATGCCGCGCGCGGGTGATACCGGCCAGAAACGTGCCATTGGGGATCGGGGTGAACACCTCGCCATCCTTGACCATGAACACATTGGCAGAGGCCGATTCGGCGACATTGCCCATGGCATCGGCGACCAGCGCGTTGCCAAAGCCCTTGGCGCGGGCTTCAACCATCATGCGGGCGTTGTTGGGATAAAGGCAGCCCGCCTTGGCGTTGACGACGTTGTCTTCAAGCACGGGACGCCGGAAACGGGTCCGTGTCAGCGTCGTGGCCGCATCGGGTGCCGCCATAGGGATCTGTTCAAGGCTGATGGCAAAACCGGTCGCGTCCTTTAATGGCACGATCCCCAGCTCGTCGCCCGCCAGCGCCCAATACATCGGGCGGATATAGACGGCGGCGTCCTTGGGGTAGCTTTTCAGACCCTCGCGTACCATCTCGACCATATCGGCGGTCTCGACCGTGGGGGTGATCATCAGCGCCTTGGCCGACCGGTTGATCCGCGCGCAATGCGCCTCCAGATCGGGGCTGAGACCGTCGAACAGCCGCGCCCCGTCAAATACGGTCGTGCCCAGCCATGCACCGTGGTCAGCCGCTTTGATGACAGAGATGTCACCCTCGTGCCAACTGCCTTCGTAAAATGTCTTGATATCTGTGCCAGTGGCCATTGCGTGTCCTTTGGTTACCGCTTGGGCGCGGTGCGGTAGATGCCCTCGGGCAGGTTCAGCGCGGCTGTCAGATCGTGCAGCTGCTCGGGCGAGAGGCTGATCTTGCAGACAGAGTTGGTGCGCGGGTCCCATTGCTCGAATGTGATAACGCTGGCAAAGGCCTGCACCGTCACATCTTCACGCAAGGGTGCTTTGCCTTCGTCGATCAGAGTGATCACACTGGCATCGAATTCGTGTTCAATCGTAAACATAAAGGCACAGTATTCTTTCGGCGGTCCAATGCAAGGGCAGCACTGCGCCGTCTGTTCAAATCCGCGCCGCCGCGTTAAAACGGTGGCAGATCTATTCGTTGCCCTTTTGAGGATGCGTTACGTGATGTTGAGATACTGTCTTGCTCTGGCTGCTGCGGCATTTATGGCTGCCTGCGAACCGACGCCCATGTCGGGGCCTGTCTCCACCCAACCCGAGCAAGGGCAACCCGCTAGTTTTTCCGCCAATGAATCCGCCCGCAGCTTTATCCGCGTGTTGCAAACGGTCGAACCTGTCGCCGAACGGGAATGTCGCGTGCGGACCTCGCAGGTGAATTGCGATTTCAATATCGTGGTCGATGACCGCCCCGGCCAGCCCGCCAACGCCTACCAAACCGAGGATAAGGCCGGGCGTCCGGTCATCGCCTTCACCCTCGCCCTGATCGCGGATGCGCGTAACGAGGACGAGCTTGCCTTTGTCATGGGGCACGAGGCTGCCCACCACATCGAAGGGCATATCGCACGCCAGCAGCAGAACGCGGTCGCCGGTGCGGTGATCTTTGCCGGTCTCGCCACGCTGAGCGGGGGCGATGCGACAGCGGTCGAATCGGCACAGCGCCTTGGGGCGCAGGTGGGCGCGCGGACCTATTCCAAGGACTTCGAGCTTGAGGCAGACGCCTTGGGCACCATTATCACCGCACGCGCAGGGTATAACCCGCTGCGGGGGGCCGAATTCTTTACCCGTATTCCTGACCCCGGTGACCGTTTCCTGGGCACGCACCCGCCCAATGCATCGCGTCTGGATACCGTACGGCGGACCGCGGCGGGGCTGTAACGGCACCGCATGAAGCAGCTTGGCCAGATACTGTCGGACCGCGGGTCGAAATATGCCGTGTCAGGCTGCCCCGCGTCCGACCGCGCCGCCGTGGATGCCGCGCTGAAAGAGCTCAAGCGCGATAAATCCTATGCCAAGGCAACCCACAACACCTGGGCGGTGCTGCTGTCAGACGGCGGCCCGCTGAAAGGCGATGATGGGGAATCCGGTGCGGGGATGGTGATCATCCGGATGCTAGAGCGTGAGGGTCTGGAGGATCACTTGATCGTGGTCACGCGCTGGTACGGCGGGAAACATCTGGGCGGTGACCGGTTCCGCAACGTGCAATCCTGCGTGCGCGCCTATCTGGACGCGGCCTGACGCGGCCTGACACGGGCTTACAAGCTGATAGAGATGGCGGCGAAAAAGCAGATAGAGGCGGCAAGCACAAAGCTGTGCCAGATCGCATTCTGAAAGCGCATGCCGGGGTGTGCAAAGACGATCGTCCCCAGCGTATAGATCAACCCGCCGATGCCAATCAGCGTCAGCGCCGTGGTGGGCAGGCTTTGCCACATTGGCCAGACCAGCAGCACAGACAGCCACCCCATGCCAAGATACAGATAAAGCGACGCTTTGGAGTCCGTGCTCCAGAAAGACAGTTTGGCGACCGCGCCGATAATGGCCAGCGCCCAGACCACAGCGAGGATGCCATAGGCGAACCCCGTTCCGATGAGCACAACAAACGGTGTGTAGGTGCCCGCGATCTTGAAGTAGATCGCCGCATGGTCAATCCGCCCCAGCAGGGCGCGGGTACGATCAAACGGTAAAAGGTGGTAAATCGCCGACGCCAGAAGCGACAGGACAAAGCAGGCCGCATAAACCAGCGTCGGTGTAAGCTGCTCCCCCTGGCTTGCAGCATAGGTCGTCAGCAGGATTGTTGCCGGTATCGCAAATCCCAGACCCAACACGTGGATCGTGCCATCGGCGAGAGTGTCAGCGGTTGGGTGCGGATAAGCCATAGGTCAAATCTAGCACCCGTTTGCAACATTCCCATGTCAGATTTCGCCTAATTAATGGCGCTTTGGTATCTCGGCCTATCCATTCGTATAGGAGGTTATGCCGACGCGTGGCGCGCGTCCGGATCAACGGGGTTTATTGCCGTCGATCCAGCGCGACATCATCGTCTTGTCGCGGAAACACTCCTGCGGGATATCGCGGCGCTTCAGACGGGCGATGCGTTCGGCAAAAGCGACCTGCTTTGACGAAGGATACTGCGAAAACGGCCCGTCCACCGGCTTGGGCTTATGGGCGTCGATCCATTCAGACAGCGCGGCGCGGTCGGTCAATGCCCGTTTTGGCACAGGCGCGCCGGTCTTGAGGCTAAGCGACGTAGCATACTGCATCTGCTTCTCCGTCGGCGGCAAAGCGGCGCGCGCGTCGCGGGCTGAAACATCTGTATGGGCAGGTACGGCCCCTTGATCGGGATCGAACATGCCGGGAAACTGCGGTTGGTAGGACATTGTGTAGGCCCCCTTGTTCTGGTTGGAACATATATAGAACATCACCTGCGCTTTTTCAAGGGTTTCACCTCTGATACGCCATCATGTTTCTATATGTAGGGTGCAGATTGAAGATTTCCACAACATGGGCGGTGGGTGCAGTCGGACCTGCCTGCGCGAATAGGAACGCCAGGGCGCTCGGATTGTTCCACGGTTGAGAAGGGGGGAGGGCGGTGGCCTAGACCACGCGCCCCCAAAGATCGTATTCGCCGGCTTCTTCGACTTCGACGGTCACGATCTGGCCAACGCTCAGGTTTTCGAACCCTTCGTCGATGAACAGGTTGCCGTCGATCTCTGGCGCGTCTGCCTTCGTGCGGCAGGTAGCGGCCTCGTCGTCGATTTCGTCGATGATCACATCCATGCGGCGACCGACTTTGGCTTCCAGCTTGGCGGCCGAGATGGCTTGCGCCTTCTCCATAAAGCGGTCCCAGCGGTCTTGTTTGACCTCGTCCGGCACGTGATCGGGAAGCGCATTTGACCGCGCCCCGTCAACGTTTTCGTACTGAAAACAGCCCACGCGATCCAGCTGCGCCTCGTCGAGCCAATCCAGCAGGGTCTGGAACTCTGCCTCTGTCTCTCCGGGGTATCCAACGATGAATGTCGACCGCAGGGTGATGTCGGGGCAGGTGTCACGCCACGCGGCGATTTCATCCAGCGTCTTAGCCGCCGCCGCAGGGCGGGCCATGCGTTTCAGCACGTCGGGATGCGCGTGCTGGAAGGGAATATCCAGATAGGGCAGTACCAGACCTTCAGCCATCAGCGGGATCAGGTTGCGCACATGGGGATAGGGGTAGACGTAATGCAGCCGTACCCACGCCCCGAGCGACCCCAGATCACGGGCCAGATCGGTGATATGTGCGCGGTGGCCACGGTCTTCGGCATGTTTGATATCGACGCCGTAGGCCGAGGTATCCTGAGAGATCACCAGCAGCTCGTTCACGCCGTTCTGCACCAGCTTTTCAGCCTCGCGCAGGATCGCATGGGCAGGGCGCGATTGCAGGCGGCCGCGCATGTCGGGGATGATGCAGAACTTGCACTTGTGATTACAGCCTTCCGAGATCTTCAGATAGCTGTAGTGGCGCGGCGTCAGGCTGACGGCCTGCGCGGGCAGCAGATCGATAAACGGATCGGGCGAGGGCGGCACGGCCCCATGCACCGCGTCCAGCACCTGTTCATATTGGTGCGGGCCGGTGACGGCCAGAATACGCGGGTGATGTTCGCGGATATAATCCGGCTCGGCCCCGAGGCAGCCGGTCACGATCACTTTGCCATTTTCGTTCAGCGCCTCGCCAATCGCGTCAAGGCTTTCGGCCTTGGCGGAATCAAGGAACCCGCAGGTGTTCACAATCACCGCATCCGCCCCGGCGTAATCCGGCGACACGCCGTAGCCTTCGGCGCGCAGGCGCGTCAAAATCCGTTCGCTGTCGACCAGCGCCTTGGGGCAGCCGAGCGATACCATGCCGATGGTCGGCTGGCCGGGGCGGGACGGATTGCTGATCTGGGCCTTTGGCGCAAGATCGGGGCGTAGATTTGGTGGGTTTGTGCTCATGAACTGCGCTATAAGCCATGCAAAGGGTCTGGGAAAGGCCCCGCATCAGGCAAGGAGACGGGCGATGAAGTGGATTATTCGGGCAATTGGCATACTGCTGCTGATTTTGGTGGTCGCGGTGGGGTCGCTGTTCTTGCTGCCCGCCGACCGTATTGCGCGAATCGCGGCGGACCAGCTGCGCAACCTGACAGGGCGCGAGGTCACGATCACGGGCGATGTGGGGTTGACCTTCTGGCCGGTGCTGGGGGTGACCGCAAGCGGGCTCGAGGTCGGGAATGCCGATTGGGCCAAGGATGGGGCGATGCTCTCGGCCGCCAATGCCGCCATCGGGGTTGATGCGATGGCGCTGATCCGGGGCGAGATCAAGATCACCAACATTGAAGCCCAAAGCCCCACCATCCGGCTGGAGCAACGCCGCGACGGGCGCGCCAGCTGGCAGTTCAGCGACGGGGGCGGCGCGGCAGCCATCGAGACCGCTCCGACCGCGCCTGCGCGCAGCCCGCGCCCGCTGACGATCCAGCGGCTCAATATCACCGACGCCACGTTGATCTATGATGCCGAGGGCAGCGATCTGGTGCGATTTGACGGTGTGGACCTTTCGCTCGACTGGCCCGATCGGGCGGGCGATGCGGTGATCAAGGCCGCCCTGCGCCCCGCGGCCGATCGCGTGTCGATCGAGGCGACGATCAACCGGTTTGACCAATTCCTGAACGGCGACATCCGCCCGCTGCGTGCCCGTGTAGACACCAAGGGCGGCGGCGTCTCGCTGACCGGACGGGCGGGGCTGACCGGCGCTGTCGCGGGGGGTCTTTGGCTCAAGACATCGGACACGGGGCGTTTTCTGGCAGCGCTCGGGGTGGGTGACATCGCACTGCCGCAGGGCTTGGGAAAGACGGCGGATATCAACCTTGATCTGACCCTGACGCCCGACCGGCGCTTGGCCCTGCGAGAGGTGGTGGCCGATCTGGGCGGGAACGCCCTGACCGGCGCGGCGGATATCACGCTGAACGGCACGCCCGATGTGAACGCGCAGATCAACGTCGGCGCGCTGGACCTGACCGGCTTTGCAGGCAGCGCCCCCAGTGGCACCGCGCCCGCGTCCAGCACCCCCGCGCCTGCGTCCCCGACAGGGTGGTCGAAAGCACCGATTGATGCCTCCGCGCTTTCCGCCTTCAACGGCGAGGTCGCGCTGCGCGCAGATAGCATCGATCTGGGCACGCTAAGCTTGGGCGCGACGCGCGTATTGCTGCGCAACGACCGGTCGCGTCTGGTCGCCGAGCTGCGCGAGATCAGGGCCTATGCCGGTGTGATCAGTGGCGAGTTCGTGGTCAACAACCGCAACGGCCTGTCGGTGGGCGGGGCGCTGAACGCGACCTCCATCGCCATGCAGCCTTTGCTGCAACAGACCGCAGGGCTGGGCCGGTTCCATGGTACAGGCGATGCAGAGGTATCCTTCCTCGGGTCCGGCGCATCGCTGGACGCGATCATGCGGTCGCTTAGCGGATCGGGCGCGGTGAATGTCGGGCGTGGGCATATCGAGGGGATCGACCTTGATGCGCTGATGGGCAATTTCGACGTCGAGGGTGGCACGACGGTCTTCGATTCCCTTGCCGCGACATTCGACATGGATCAAGGCGTGCTGCGCAACGACGACCTGCTGATGCAGCTGCCGAACTTTACCGCCACGGGCACAGGGCAGGTGGGGCTGGGGGCGCAAACGCTTGATTATACCGTCACGCCCAAGGCACTGCGGGTGAACGGCGATCGGGGGCTGGCCATTCCGGTGCGCATCTTCGGGCCGTGGGCCGCACCGCAGATCAAGCCGGATTTGCAGGCGGCGCTGGACATGAACTTTGCCAAGGAAAAGGAACAGGCCCGCCAAAAGCTGAACGAAAAGCTGGAGGAGGAACTGGGCGTATCGCGGCAGGACGGGCAATCGGTCGAGGATGCGGTGAAACAAAAGGTAGAGGACGAGCTGCGGCGCGGGCTGTTGAAGCTCTTTGACTAGCGGCGCGCCACACGGGCGGTGTATTTCCAAACCCTCAGTTTGGAAAATTGCAATTTTCCGTGGCGTTTTATGGGCGAGGGGCGGTACGGGCCCTTCGCCGCCCCCACCCCGTCTTTACCTGTCGCGGCGGGGGCGTTAAGGCTGGTCGCCAAGCGCAAGGAGCACCTCCATGGACAATGATCTTTTCAACTCTTTCATGACCGGACCTGACGAGAATGGCCGCTTTGGCGATTTCGGGGGGCGGTTTGTGTCGGAAACCCTGATGCCGCTCATCCTCGAACTGGAAGCGGAATATGAAAAGGCCAAAACGGACGACAGCTTTTGGGCCGAGATGGACGACCTGTGGACCCACTATGTCGGTCGCCCCAGCCCGCTGTATTTCGCAGAGCGTCTGACCGAACATCTGGGCGGTGCCAAGGTTTACATGAAGCGCGACGAGCTGAACCACACCGGCGCGCATAAGATCAACAACGTGCTGGGCCAGATCATTCTGGCGCGGCGCATGGGCAAGAAACGTATCATCGCGGAAACCGGCGCGGGCCAGCACGGTGTGGCGACGGCCACCGTCTGTGCCAAGTTCGGTCTGCAATGCGTTGTCTATATGGGCGCGCATGATGTTGAACGGCAGGCCCCCAACGTCTTCCGCATGCGTCTGCTGGGTGCCGAAGTGATCCCCGTAACCTCGGGCCGTGGGACGCTGAAAGACGCGATGAACGACGCGCTGCGCGATTGGGTCACCAATGTGCGCGACACATTCTATTGCATCGGTACGGTCGCAGGGCCGCACCCCTATCCGGCGATGGTTCGCGACTTTCAGGCGATCATCGGCAAGGAAGTGCGCGAACAGATGGACGCGGCCGAAGGCCGTCTGCCCGACACGCTGGTCGCCGCGATCGGTGGCGGGTCGAACGCGATGGGGCTGTTCTATCCGTTCCTTGATGACAAGGACGTCAATATCATCGGCGTCGAAGCCGGAGGCAAGGGCGTGAACGAAAAGATGGAGCATTGCGCATCATTGACCGGTGGCCGCCCCGGCGTGCTCCACGGGAACCGCACCTACCTGTTGCAGGACGACGACGGTCAGATCCTTGAAGGCTTCTCTATCTCGGCGGGTCTGGATTACCCCGGGATCGGGCCTGAACATTCCTGGCTGCACGACATTGGCCGCGCACAATATGTGTCGATCACCGATAAAGAGGCGCTTGAGGCGTTCCAGCTGAGCTGCGCGCTTGAAGGCATCATTCCTGCGCTCGAACCCAGCCACGCGCTGGCGCATGTGATGAAGATCGCACCAGAGCTGCCCAAGGATCACATCATCTGCATGAACATGTGTGGGCGCGGCGACAAAGACATTTTCACCGTCGCTAAGGCGCTTGGTTTTGACATGAAGGTCTGAGGATCAGACGAAAGCTTAGACACTGACGATTACGAAGGGGGCGGCGCATCGCCCCCTTTTCTTTTGGCGCTGGCCCTATCGGGTCAGCTCTAGGATATCAAAGTCGCTTTCGACCACCGGCGCGGGAAACATCAGCCGCGCCCGCTGGTTGCTGACACGTTCGAACACCGCGACATCGGGTTGCAGGGTGCCATCTCCGGCAAAACCGGGTGGCAGGGCGTCGTAAGCGGGCGGCACCTCTCCCGCGACATAGCCAACGCCAGCATAGACCGCGCGCCCGTCTCGCAGCGTGATGACCCCCTTGGTGCGCTGCGACCCGCTGAGCTTTTCAAACAGATAGCCGTTGCCCTGAAACGTCAGGCGGCATTTGAACGGGCTATAGACTACCAGCGCGGGAAGGCCGCCCAGTTTCATCGTGCGGCAGGACCAATCGCCGGCCAGCCCCTCGTCAAAGGCGACTTGCGGCGTGCCTGACAAGGCGCGCGACAGGGCGGTCAAGTCATCCGCGCTGCCGCTTTGGAACGCTTGCAGCAGGGCATCGCCCGCCGTGGCCTCGAACCGGTCGAGGCGGAGCTGCTCTTGCGGGCGCAGGGCGTCTTGGGCGATGGCTGGGGCGGCGCAGAGCACTGCGGTCAAGGCCGTAGTCAGGGCAGCAGTCAGGCGCAGCATCAGTCTGCCCCGCCGTTCGGGCGCAGGGCATGAGCCTGCAGGATGTTCAGCGGCACGATATCCAAGGCGCGCTGATGGGTTGCCTCAAGATGCACCTTTGGCGCGCAGCCCTCGTCCGCCGCTTGCAAGAAACGCCCCGCACAAAGACACCACGGATCGCCCGCCGACAGTCCGGCAAAGCCGAATTCGGGGCGCGGGGTGCTGAGGTCATTGCCGACATATTTGGAATAGGCCAGAAACTCGGCCGTCATGATCGCGCAGACCGTGTGGCTGCCCTGATCGGCGGCACAGGTGTTGCACGACCCGTCGCGGAAAAAGCCCGTGACGGGGGCGCTGCCACAGACGGCCAGCGGGCCGCCAAGGATATTGATGCTTTCGTCAGGTGTCATGTGCCCCCCAAGGCTGCGCTGATCTGGCGGAAGATGGCGATGTTCTGATCGCTGACCCCGGCCTCGCGGAACTTGCGGTCGGCGGCATTGGTCGCGATCACCACCCCGTCAGCGCGGTTGATGTAGATATACTGACCATACACACCGCGGGCCATGAATTCACCCTCTGTCGCGCCTTGGGGAATCCACCACTGATAGCCATAGCCGATCTGCCCCTCTGCCGTCGGGGCCGATGGCGCGGTAGAGGCGGCGACCCAGTCTGCCGGTACAATCTGCTGACCGTTGTAGCGACCGTTTTGCAGGAACATCTGCCCCATGCGCGCGTAATCGCGGGTCGTCAGGTTCAACCCGCCCAAGACAAAGGCGACACCCGCGCCGTCCGTCACGTAATAGGGCGCGTGCTCAAGACCCATGGGGGTGATGATCTTTTCCGACAAAAGATCGGTGACGGACCGGCCTGTTGCCCCCCGAACGACCATGCCGATGACATGGGTGTCGATCGACACATACTGCCACTGGCTGCCGGGCGTGGTGAACGTATCTTTCAGGCTTGCAGTGAAATCGTCCAGCTCTCCGCCAAGGGCGAGGGCGCGGCCCATCTTGTTGATGTCGGAATCCGGGTCGAGGTAATCTTCGTCAAAGGTAACCCCGCTGGCCATGTTAAGCACGTTGCGCAGCGTCGCCCCGTCATAGGCGGTGCCTTTCAGCTTGGGCGCATAGGTCGTGACGGGGTCGTCAAGCGATGCAATCGCCCCTTCGTCCAGTAGGATACCCACAAGCGCGGAAAGGTAGCTTTTGGCGACAGACCAGCTGATCCGCAGATCATCGGGCTGGGTGCCTTTAAAGTAGTTCTCATAGACAATCTGACCATCTTTCAGCACAACCAATGCCGTCACATCCCGCGCTTCGATCCAGTCGTTGACCTCGGCAGGGGGGGCGTATTCGGGTCCATAAGACAGCTCTGCCGTGGGGCCATCACCGCGCGACAGGGGTTTGGACAGGAAGGCGTCGTCCATATGGCTGAAGTTATGCACGATCTTGTCTTCGGCAAAGAGCGAGTTCACCGCCAGCAGCCGCGTGATCTCTTCGCGCTTCCACAGGCCGACAACGACCACAGCCACCACGAGAGCCAGTAAAATACGGCCCAGCCATTTCCCGAATGTGCGCATGAAATCCTCCCTGATATGCGGGGATACCCAAGCACGAAGGCTGCGGTGGTGCCAGATAAACTTGGCGTCAGCCGGTGTAGGTCCAATCGATCCAGCGACCGTGGAAATCGACCCGCGCCAAGGGCAGGGTGATGTCACCGGGCCAGAGCCTGAGCGTCAGCGCGGCCCCCTTGAGGCCCGATCCGTCCTGCTCCATCGACAGCCATGCCAGCGGGCGGTTGCGCGTGGCGCGTTTGCCAGCAGCCTCGATCAACGCCTTGCCACGGGCCTGTGCCGCTTTGGGGAAATACTGCCACGCGACGGTGTGCTGGATCAGGTGCAGGCACCCTTCGGGGGATTGGGGCAGGGTGCGGGCCAGCCAGTCAATCGCATCGCCGCGTTGCACCTGTGCCGTCATGACAGAGGCCGCGGTCCGCGTCAGTGTCAGGCGTTCGGGTTGGTCCGCCCAGATATAGGACATCAGCCGCAACAGGTGGTCGGGCCGCGTCGGGTCCAGCGAGTTCAGATCAACACCGCGACGTTTTTCGACCTGCGGGTTGATCGCCGGTGGCAATTTGCCTGTCCAGTCAGGCGACAGCAGGATGGTGGACATGTTCGACCCGAAGCGATGCCCCTCGATCTCGAGCACGAAGTGGTCCCACATCAGGTTGAGCCCGCCGCTGGCCCCAAGTTCGGACAGGCGGATCGGCAGATTGAAATGCTGCGCCGCGACGCGGGCCCCCGCGATCAACGCGGCAGAGCGGCGGACCTCGTTGGTTTGCGGTGCGCTGTCGGTCCAATCAAGCAAGAAGGCTTCATGCGTGGTGATCGCGTCGCGCACGGCCTCTGACAGGGCTTGGTCGCTCGCCTTGTGCGGGGGGTAAACGGCCATCAGCGCAGGCGCTTTGCGTTTCAGCACCAGCGCATGCAGCCCGCCCGCGATGCGCAGGGGAAGGGACGCGCCCGACGGGCCGATATCCCCTTTGAACGCCGCAAATTTACGGCCAAGGGCTGTGTCGGCGGGCCAGTCCCGTGCCAGCACGCCCATCAACTGCCCCATGAAGGGAGACCCAAGTGCGATGCAATGCCCGGCTTGCTCTTCAAAGGCGGCTTGCAGTGTCACTTGAACCGGTCCAACAGTTTTTGCATGGCGCTGCGGTCGTCGGTTTGGGGGGCAGGCTCTGCCTTGGGTTGCGTTGGGGCCGGCTGCGCGGGCTTTGGCGCAGCGGCTTGAGCTTTGGCCGCAGTGCCCGCGGGTTTCTTGGTGCCCGTGCCGGATCGTGGCGGGGCAACACGCAGGGCCACGGCGTTCATGAACTTGGCCGTATCGCCGCGCGCCAGATCCGCAGCACCGTCGCTGATCCCGCGCAATACGTCATCCAGCCACTCCTGCTCTGCCTTGGCAAAGTCGCGCAGGACATAGCCCGGTACGGCGTCCTTATGCCCCGGATGCCCTACGCCAAGGCGCACACGGTCATAGTCGGGACCGATATGCGCATGGATCGACCGCAAGCCATTATGCCCCGCATGCCCGCCGCCGGTCTTGCATTTCACCTTGCCGGGGGCGAGGTCGATTTCGTCGTGCAAAACGATCACATCCGCCGGTTCAAGCTTGTGAAACCGCATGGCGGATTGCACCGACTGACCAGAGTTGTTCATGAATGTCTCGGGCTTGAGCAAGACCACGCGGTCCGCGCCAAAACGCCCTTCGACCGTTAGCCCGTTGTGCTTGGTCTTCCATCCGGCAAAGCCGTGGTCCTGCGCGATGCGGTCCAGCGCCATAAAGCCGATGTTATGCCGGTTGCCCGCGTATTTGGCACCCGGATTGCCAAGCCCTACGATCAGTTTCATGCGGACCCCTTTGAATGGATAAAAACGTTTGTTTGGCCAAGGATAGCAGACCGCGGGGCCAAACGAAATAACGCCCCAACGAAAAACGGGGCCGCCCATGGCGACCCCGTCTCGACCCATCCGCACCCGCAGGCGCGACGGATATATCGGTATCAGTCTTCTTTGACTTCTGTTGCGGGCACTTCGTCTGCTGCAACATCTTCGTCTTCATCATCGTCCTGGCTGGCCAGACCGGAAGGCGCGGAAATCTGCGCGATCACGAAGTCACGGTCGATGACCGGCTTGGTGCCGTTTGGCAGCTTCACGCTCGAGATGGTGAGGCTGTCGCCGATTTCCAGTTCGGAAACGTCGATTGTGATGTGATCAGGGATATCGCCTGCGGTCACAACCAGTTCGACTTCGGGACGAACCAGCGTCAGAACGCCACCTTTTTTCAGGCCGGGGCTGACTTCTTCGCCTTCGACTTCAACCTGGATGAAGAGGTTGATTTTGGTGGTGCGCTTCAAACGCATCAGGTCAACGTGCGTTGGCAGGTCTTTAACAACGTGACGCTGAACGTCGCGGCAGATGACGCGGACGTCTTCTTGGCCTTCAACCTTGAGGTTGAACAGGGTCGCCTTGAAGCGGCCTGCGCGCAGTTTGGTCAGCAGCTTGTTAAAGTCCAGGTTGATCGGCAGCGGATCAAGGTCACCACCGAATACGATACCAGGAACCATGCCGTCGCGGCGTGCCTGACGAGCGGCGCCCTTGCCTGTCCCCGTGCGTTCGAAAGCTTCAAGATCAGGAATCTCTCCAGCCATTGTAATCTCCAATATGTTTAGGGCGGACATCCTCCAAGGCTGTATGTCCGCGTGAAGCCGCGCGTATAGACGGGTTTGGGCGTTTGGGAAAGACTAAAACGCCGCTTTTGCGCAAGTTGGCCTTGGTTTGCGACCTATGCGGGGCGGGGCAGGGGCTGCGCGCAGGGTTTTCGCCCGCCCTGACATATCAGCCAAGGCGGGCGTATCATGCGAAGAAGGCGCAGGTTCAGGGCTGCCAGTCGCCTTCAAAACCTTTTGGAATAAGCAGGTTATGCTTGCCCAAGCCCGCGACAGAGGTTTCACCGCAAAGCGCCATGGACAGGTCGAGCTCCTTGTGGATGACCTCCAGCGCCGAGGTAACCCCGGCCTGACCCATCGCACCAAGCCCGTAGATGAAGGCGCGCCCGATATAGGTGCCCTTGGCCCCCATCGCCATCGCCTTGAGCACGTCCTGACCGGACCTGATTCCACTGTCCAGATGGACTTCGATCTGGTCGCCCACGGCCTCCAGGATTGACGGCAGCGCCCGGATAGAGCTGATCGCCCCGTCCAGCTGGCGCCCGCCGTGGTTGCTGACGATGATCGCATCCGCCCCGACTTTCAGCGCCATCCGCGCATCGTCGGCGTCAAGAATACCCTTGAGGATGACCTTGCCGCCCCATTGCTCTTTCAGCTTGGCGATCTTGCCCCAGTCGAGGGTGGGGTCGAATTGCTCTGCCGTCCATGCGCCGAGGTTGGCTGTGTCGTCGACGCCGTGCACATGGCCCACGATATTGCCGAAGCTGCGCCGCTTGGCCCCCATCATGCCGATGCCCCAGCTCCATTTGGTTGCCAGATTGGCGAGCGTTTTGGCGGTCAGCTTGGGTGGGGCGGACAGGCCGTTCTTCAGATCTTTGTGGCGCTGGCCGAGGATTTGCAGATCAAGCGTGATGACAAGGGCCGAGCATTTGGCATCCTTGGCGCGCTGGATCAGCCGCGCGACATAGTCTTCGTCGCGCATGGTATAAAGCTGGAACCAGAAGGGTTTCGTCGTCGCCTCTGCCACATCCTCGATCGAATTGATGGACATGGTCGACAGGGTGAAGGGCACGCCAAAGGCTTCGGCGGCGCGGGCGGCTTTGATCTCTCCGTCGGCGTGCTGCATGCCGGTCAGCCCGACAGGGGCAAGTGCCACAGGCATCGCCACATCCTGCCCGATCATCTGCGTCTTGGTGCTGCGCCCGCTCATATCCACGGCGACGCGCTGGCGCAGGCGGATCTGTTCAAAATCGGTCGTGTTCTCGCGAAAGGTTTGCTCTGTCCAGCTGCCCGATTCCGCGTAGTCATAGAACATCCGCGGCACGCGGCGTTCATGCAGGCGCTTGAGGTCGTCGATGGTGGTGATCACGGGCATGGTGGCAAGTTCCTATGTATTGGTCAGATGATCTAACCAATACGGCCCGTTGAAATCAATTGCTTTACGCCACGACATCGGGCGTCGGGCGGGGCGCTCAGGCCCGGTGCGCACCATCCGACAGGGTTTTGACAAAGCTTAGCACGTCTTCGACAGGCAGCCCATCTGCGATTTTTGACACGATGGCAGAGCCGACAACAACCCCATCAGCAACGCTTGCAATGGCTTCGGCTTTGTCTGGGGTGTTCACGCCAAACCCGACAATGACGGGCAGGCCACTGGCGTTCTGAATGCGCTCAACCTCGGGGGCGACATCGCCCGCATCCGCTTCGGCAGAGCCGGTGATGCCGGTGATCGACACGTAATACACAAAGCCCGAGGTGTTCTGCACAACCCGCGGTAGACGTTTGTCATCGGTCGTAGGGGTCGCAAGGCGGATAAAGTTCATACCGGCGGCTTGCGCGGGCAGGCACAGCTCGGCGTCTTCTTCCGGTGGCAGGTCCACGACGATCAGCCCGTCCACGCCGGCCGTCTTGGCCGCCTCTAGGAATGTATCCACGCCTTTGGAATAGATCGGGTTGTAATAGCCCATCAGCACGATCGGGGTCGTGTCATCCTGTTCGCGGAACGCCGCAGCAAGCGCCAGCGTCTTGTCCAGCGTCATCCCGCCTTCAAGCGCGCGCTGTCCCGCCAGCTGAATGGCAGAGCCATCGGCCATCGGATCGGTAAACGGCAGCCCCAGTTCGATAATATCGACGCCCGCGCCAGGCAGGCCGCGCACCACCTCGAGCGACGTGTCAAAGTCGGGATCGCCTGCCATCACATAGGCGACAAAGGCTTTCTTGCCTTGGGATTTGAGGTCAGCGAATTTGGCGTCGATACGTGTCATGAGGGCGGCCTTTTTACGTTACCCTGCTGCAATGCCGAATATATCACGGGAAATCAATCCAACTCCGCCGGTGGGCTTGGGCGATTTTCCGAAAAACAGGTGCCAAGGGCGTTGGATTTATGCAGGTGTGCATAACATAGTCCTTTAAATCCCGCCGCCGGTGCCTACATTTATCGCATGAATTATGTACTCGCCCTGCTGTTGCCGCCGCTTTCCATCCTGCTGACAGGACGGATCTTCACGGCGATTATCGTCTTCCTGATCTGGATTCCGGCCGTGATCTTTTCGGGCGGGTTGACCCATCCGATGTTCATCGTGCTCGCATGGATCCTGATTTACCAGACGCACGAGGACCGACGCCTGCGCTAAGACTTGCGCAAAGGCGGCCAAAACCCTAGGACAACGCCAACTTATAAAGGATGCTTGTCATGGGCTTTAAGATGGGAATCGTGGGTCTGCCGAATGTCGGCAAGTCGACCCTCTTCAACGCGCTGACCAAAACAGCGGCAGCGCAGGCGGCCAATTTTCCGTTCTGCACAATCGAACCGAACGTCGGTGAAGTCGCGGTGCCGGATTCGCGCCTTGATAAACTCGCGGCGATTGCGGGCTCCAAGCAGATTATCCCGACGCGGATGACCTTTGTGGATATCGCAGGCTTGGTCAAAGGGGCGTCCAAAGGGGAAGGCCTCGGCAACCAGTTCCTGGCCAATATCCGCGAGACGGACGCGATCGCGCATGTGCTGCGCTGCTTTGAGGATGGCGATGTGACCCACGTCGAAGGGCGCGTGGACCCCGTGGCCGACGCCGAGACCATCGATACAGAACTGATGCTTGCCGATCTGGAAAGCATCGAAAAACGCCGCGCCGGTCTGGTCCGCAAGATCAAGGGCAACGATAAAGACGCAGCGCAGCAGGACCGCCTGTTGGCCGCCGCGCAAGAAGCTATCGAGAACGGCAAGCCCGCGCGCACCGTCGAGGTTGACGCGGATGACGCCAAGGCTTGGCGCATGCTGCAATTGCTGACGACCAAGCCCGTGCTTTATGTCTGCAACGTCGGCGAATCCGAAGCGGCCGAGGGCAATGCCCTTTCTGCAAAAGTCGCTGAAATGGCCGCGGCGCAGGGCAATAGCCATGTCGTGATCTCTGCCCAGATCGAGGAAGAAATCAGCCAGCTGGAGCCCGAAGAGGCCAGCATGTTCCTGGACGAGATGGGGCTAGAGGAAGCCGGGCTTGATCGGTTGATCCGCGCGGGCTACGAGCTGCTGCACCTTGAGACATACTTCACCGTCGGCCCGAAAGAGGCCCGCGCCTGGACGATCAAGGCTGGCACCTCTGCGCCGAAAGCCGCTGGCGTGATCCACGGTGATTTTGAAAAAGGCTTCATCCGCGCCGAAACCATCGCTTATGACGATTTCGTGGCCTTGGGCGGTGAAGGCCCCGCCAAGGAAGCCGGCAAGATGCGCGCCGAGGGCAAAAGCTACACCGTCAAAGACGGCGACGTGCTGCACTTCCTGTTCAACACCTGATCCAATCCGGCGGGCCGCTTTCCAGGCGGCCCGCCGATCTGGCGCGTGAGCGGCCCCTCCCGCTGCCATCGCGCCACTTCTCTGCCCGCCTCCCCCCTCGACCCACGAATGCCCCCGGCCCGCGCCGCGCGCATAGCGCCGCAAGCCGTATCCCGCCCTCGATATCCTCCGCTATCCCCGCGATCCCGACATTCCCGGTATTTTCTGAGATTATCGCTTGTGCCCCATGCGTTTTCTTGGATATACGCGTCGACGGAGACGTGGCCGAGTGGTCGAAGGCGCTCCCCTGCTAAGGGAGTAGGCCCGGAAGGGTCTCGAGGGTTCGAATCCCTTCGTCTCCGCCATACACCTCGACATTTTCTACATACTTGATCAGGTGTTGCGCGGCCCGAGATGGGGCGCGACGTTGCGCTTGGCTTTCCGCTCTGACAGTTTCGCCGCCACCCGCCTTTTGCAAACCGTGCGCCCATGCTTTCGCGAGGAAAGGAGGTGGGGTAGAGGGGGTGTAATACTCAGGAGCGGATCATGGAATTAAAGAACAAGCGTATCATCGTCACTGGTGGCAGTGATGGTATTGGGCGGCATATTTGCCTTAAACTCGCGGCAGTAGGGACGCGTCTGGCCATTCTGGGGCGCGATGCTGACCGTCTGGCTGCGGTAGAGGCTGAATGCGTCGCCGCTGGAGCCAGCGAAGCGATCGGCATTGCGTGTGATGTCCAGAACCCGGATGCGATCAGCGGGGCGGTAGAGCAGGTGACAGCCGCATTTGGCGGGCTGGATATTCTGATCAACAATGCGGGCATCTGGCACAAAACCGGCCCGCTGGATGAGATCCCGCCGCAGCTTTTGCAGGCGACCGTGCAGACCAATCTGACGGGTTTGATGCAGATCACGCAAGCCGCCATTCCGGCGCTGCGCGCGAATGACGAGGGGATCATTCTTAATGTCGTTTCCAAGTCCGGCGTCGTCGCGCAGGCCGGGCAATCTGTCTATACCGCCACGAAATACGGGGTGCGTGGCTTTACCGAGGTGCTGAAAGCGGACGAGGAAAACACCGGCGTGCGCGTGGGCGGCGTTTACCAGTCGGGGACAAACACGGGGATGTTCAGCAAGGCGGGGGAGGATGTGCCCAATCATATCTTTACCGAGCCCGACGATCTGGCGGATGTGGTGGTCTTTGTGCTCTCGCGGCCGCCAAAACTGTGGATCCACGATATCCGCATCGAATTGTGAGCCGCGGGCGCATCTGTCGCGCCTGCTGACAAGACGGGTGCCATTCCAAACATCGCGTCACGTGAAGCATGCGGGCGGGGGGTAAAGCCCCGCCCGCCCTCAAGGCATCAGGTGGTTTTCTTGTCGTTGACGATGTTCATCGACGCCACGCCGCTTTCGCCGAGGTCGACCGCGGCAAAGGGGCCACCGTGGTGCATTTGGCCGGGGTCTTTCAGATCGACCGGTGGTGCTTCGGCAAGGATCTTCTCGGCGAACTGCTCTGCGTTGTCTTTCGGGCGATAGCCGAGGAAGGACGCTTTGGCATTGTCCACCGGCGCGCGGTCGTTGTTGGAGACGCCGTAGACCACGCTGAAGCCGACCGATGGCGTATCGATGGCGCGGGTGACCAGCTGGATCAGATCGTCATAGGACAGCCACGATCCCAAGGCACGGGTGTTGTTGACCTGTGCGCAGCTGAGGATGCGCAGGCACACGGCCTCTAGCCCGCGTTTGTCCCAATACATGGACGCAAGGTCTTCGCTAAAGCATTTGGCGAGGCCGTAGAATGTATCGGGCTTGTGGGGCGCGTCGATGCCGATGAAGTCGGACTTCTTGTGCATGCCCACAGCGTGGATGGACGAAGCATAAACGACCCGTTGAAGCCCGTGCTGATAGGCGGCTTCCCACACGTTGTAAGATCCGACGAAATTCGGCCCCAGCAGTTCCTCGAAGGGTTTTTCATCGACGATGGCGCCGAAGTGGACAACCATGTCCGCACCCTCCAGCAGCGGCGCGATCTGGTCATAGACGGCGACATCGGCCTTGGCGTAGCTTTCGCCTTCATAGAGCGTGCCGATGTCATCGACGATGTCGGTGCTGACCAGTTCTTGGCACATCTTAGACAGGGGTTCACGCAGGTAGGACCCAAGCCGCCCTGCGGCCCCCGTCAGAACCAGTTTCTTCATCATGTCGTTTTCCTTCCACTATCGTTTTGCGAGGCCAAGCAAGGCTGCGCGCCCGCACAAAGGGGTGTTGCCTGGCATGGGTATGTCATCGGGGCAGGGGGATCAAATCACCGCCTTTTCAATCAGCGATTGGTTTTCCTCGATCCGGCGGTAGGCGTAGGGGCCTAGGTCCAACGTGCGGTATGCGCCATAGGCGATCCATTCAGCGATGCCACGGCCAAGGGCGGGTGCCTGTTGCAGCCCGTGACCGGAGAACCCGTTCAGGCACAGGAAATTCTCGACCACACTGTGCGGCCCGACAATCGCGTTCTGGTCCAGCGTGTTGTAATCGTAGTGCCCGACCCATTCGTTGATCACCTTGACCTGATCGAACTGCGGGACGCGGGTGGCGATGGCGGGCCACACCTTGTCTTCCCAAAGGCTGTGATCAAAGGCAAAGTCGTCATAGGCGACCGCAGGATCTTCGCGCGGGGGGCAGCCCGCCATGTAGTATTTCCCTTCGGTCCTGAAATGCACGCCGGACGGGTCGATTGTCAGCGGCAGGTCGCGGTCCAGCGGTTTGGCGGCATCGAACACAAAAGTATAGCGTTTGCGCGGCTCTACCGGGAGGGTGATGCCGGCCATGCCCGCCGTCGCGGCCGCCCGCGGGCCAGAAGCGTTGACCACCGTCCCGCAGGCCACCGTCGCGCCGGATTTCAGCATGACATGGGTGACGGATGTGCCATCGGCGGCTTTGGTCATCGCGGTCACTTCGTCGTGCAGGTATTCCACGCCGTTGCGGCGGGCCATGCGCTTGAACCAGTTAAACATGGTGCCGCCGTCGAAATAGCCTTCATCCACGCGGTTGTGGTTGGCGGCAATGATGTCATCAAGCTGATAGAACGGATAGGCGGCGGCGACTTCGGCGGCGGTCATGTGCTGCGTGCCCGCCCCCAGTGCCACCTGTATCTGCTGGTTCTGTTGCAGCGTCTGCGCAAACTCGGGCGTGTCCGCGAGGTAGAGATAGCCAAAATTTTGCAACGCCAGATGCGGCACCTCTGGATCATCGCCCATAAACCGGCGGAAGTTCTTGATAAACTCGGCCCCGAACTGCGACACCTTCACGTTGATGGCCGAGCTGAACTGCTGGCGGATGCAACTGTTGGTATGGCTTGTGGCGGCGTATTCATAGGTGGGGTCACGTTCGACCACCAGAACCTTGCCGTCAAAACCGGCCATCTGGGTCAGCCACCATGCGACCGACGATCCAAAGATCGCGCCACCGATAATGACAACGTCATAGGTGCTGTGATTGGGCTGCGGCATCGCGATACTCCTTCCACATTTGGGCCACATAGGGGCCAGACAGAGGGGATGCCGTGCAGCGGTGTACATCAGAGCAGCCCTGCCACGACTAAACGCGCAACACCGTCCCCCGTCCATAGCTTGTGAACGCGGGGGGCAATTTCCGCGCCCGCATGCCGCGCGATAGATTACCCATTGGCCAACGCGATGCGCCTGGGTTACACAAAACCGTCCAATGACAACGCTTTGCTGGACAAATGTAGTGAGTGCCGTAGGTTTCGGTGTAACGCTGGAAACCCGTTCAGGTGGAGAAAAGGCCCGTGCAAATGGACCGACAAGAAATCGAAAACTTGATTGCCCGTGTCGCGTTGAAAGACCGCGCGGCGTTTGACCAGCTCTATGATCGTGTTTCTGCGAAACTTTTCGGGGTTTGTCTGCGTGTGTTGAACAAACGCGCCGCAGCAGAGGACGCCATGCAAGACAGTTTCGTCAAAATCTGGAACAATGCCGATAAGTATAATGCCAATGGCCTGAGCCCGATGACGTGGCTGATCACCATTGCACGAAATACCTCTATCGACCGTCTGCGGGCCCGCAAAAAAGGCCATCAGGACGTGAACACGCCCGGTTTTGAACTTGTTTCCCCCGGTCCCACGCCCGAACAATACGCCGTTGCCTCGTCAGAGGCGTCGCGCCTGTCGGGCTGTCTTGATACGCTGGAAGAAGACCGTGGCAAAGCCATTCGGGGTGCCTATCTGGATGGCGAGACCTATTCCGATCTGGCCGAACGCTTCGGCGTGCCGCTGAATACGATGCGAACCTGGCTGCGCCGTGGCCTGATCGCCCTGCGGGAGTGTATGAGCCAATGACCCAAACGCCTGAAACACCCCATGATGATGATCTTCTGGCCGCCGAAATGGTGCTGGGCCTGTCGTCTGACGACGATATGATCGCGGCGCGTCATCGCATTGCGACTGAACGTGATTTCGCAGACCGCGTTGTCTTCTGGCAGGAACGCCTGACCGCAATGACCGACGGAATCGATCCCGTCTCGCCGTCCGCGCGCGTGAAGAAAAAGCTGATGGCGCAGGTCTTCCCGAAGCAGCGGGTTTCGATCCTGCAACGTTTGTGGCTCTGGCAGGGGATGGCGATGGCATCGCTGCTATTTGCGGGCTACCTTGGCGTGCAACTGCTTGAGATCAACACACGTCCGGGCGACGATCAACCGACCGTTCTGGCGGCACAGCTGGTCAGCGACACCAGCCCGTTGCAAGTGTTGGCCGTGGTCGAACCGGTCAAGCACGAGATCGCGCTACGCCGCGTTTCGGGCGCCGCGAACGAGGGGCGTGTGCTAGAACTTTGGGCGATCCTGCCCGATCAGGCTCCGGTTTCCTTGGGCGTTCTGCCCGACAGCGAGACGACGCGGATTCTTGTTCCGGCAGAGCTGCGCAGCCAGGCGGCACAGATCACGCTGGCGATTTCGGATGAACCCGTCGGCGGCTCGCCCACGGGGGCGCCTACGGGCGATGTCCTGGCCGCAGGGGCTATGTCTGAACTGTAATCCGGGTTTTATCGGGGTCGCTGACTATTCAAACAAAGACTTCGTCCGCTTTCATGTGGGCGAAGTCGTTGTTTCTTAACGGTATTTGAGAAAGTTTAATAAAAACTTTGGTTTTTTGCGTTTTCGGTGAAACTTCTCGTTTTCTACTTCCGTGTATTTCCACAACTCAGGCCGACACTGGTTGCAAGCCCATGTCGCTGAGGGACCGTGCCGTGTTTTTGGCGGGGTTTGGTAACGAGTTTGTTGGCGTGGAACCATGCATTCCGCCAACGGGTTTATCCAGTATCGGCACCTCGCGTGCCTTGTAACGAGTACCGCCGGATGTCAGCGCCATGCGCGACGTCCGGCGGCCCTTTCAACAGACATCCAATCTATCCGCAGTACCGCAACCTTAAGGGGGCATTATGAAACGCCGGAATTTCCTGAAATGCACAACGATGACGATGGCGGCCTTGCCGTTTGGCGTAGGGGGGGCGGCGCAGGCCGGGACCGTGGCACAGGGCGACTTTGAAGTCAGCCGCACCCCTGCCGAATGGCGCGCGCAACTGGGCGATGACGCATATGCCGTCCTGCGCGAGGGGGATACCGAACGCGCATTTACCAGCCCGCTGAACGATGAGGTCCGCAAAGGCGTGTTCCATTGCAAGGGTTGTGATCAGGCGCTTTATAGCTCCGAGACCAAGTTCAAAAGCGGCACCGGCTGGCCAAGCTTCTTCGCCCCGCTGGACGATGCTGTCGAAACGATGCCGGACAAGGGTTTCTTTACCACGCGGACCGAGGTGCATTGCGACCGCTGCGGCGGCCATCTGGGTCATGTGTTCGATGATGGTCCTGCACCCACGGGCAAACGCCACTGTATTAACGGTTTGGCGATGACCTTTAAGCCCGCCGCCGCCTGATGCAGCGGGTTGAGAGAGTTGCGATTTACACGGGCCGCCTGCTTTTGGCGGCCCTTTTCGTCGCGGGATTTGTGCAAAAGCTCGTGGACCCTGCAGCGGCGCAGGGTTTGCTGTCGGATCGCGGATTGCCCGTGTTCCTCGTCTGGCCCGCGATGCTGTTCAACGGGGTGGCGGCGATCAGCCTGATCTTCGGTCTCTGGCTCGCCCCCATGAGCGCAGCACTCGCGCTTTATTGTATGGCAACGAGCATTTTCCACTTCATCCCTGATGACCCGTGGCAGATGTCGATCTTTGTCAAGAACTGGGCGATTGCGGGCGGATTACTGGTACTCGCAGGGCACGCTGCGCAACACCGTCGGGGCTCAGGTGCCGCGGGGTTTGGCCCGTAGCGTCGGATCGGCCTGCGTCGGGTCTTCGGGCCAAGGGTGGCGCGGATAGCGGGCGCGCATGTCCTTGCGCACATCGGCATAGGACCCAGCCCAAAACCCCGGCAGATCGGTGGTCACCTGCACGGGTCGCTGCGCGGGGGACAGCAGCGTGATCTGCAAGGGCTGCCCTGCGATCATGGGGTGACGGGTGGTGCCAAAGACCTCTTGCAGACGCAGGGCGATCTGGGGCTGCGTTTCGCTATAATCAATCGCGATCTTGCGCCCCAGCGGCGTGGTGAAATGCGCAGGCGCGGCACGATCAAGCGCTTGCTGGTCGTCCCAGCTCAGCCGCGCGGTCAGGGCAGGCAGCAGGTCAAACGCCTTCCAGTCGGCGGTGCTGCGGACACCTGCCAGATGACCGGGCAACCAATCCTCCAAGGTCTCAAGCAGGTGATCCTCGCTGAAATCGGGGAAACCATCGCCCATCAGCCGCGCCCGCGCCAGAAACAGCGTTGCCGCTTTGCCGGGCATCAGACCCAGCTGCCGCACCCCGTCGAGCATGGCCTGCGCGATGTCTTCCGCAGGGGCGTCGGACCACGCCCTGTCGTCCAGCACCAATGCACCAAAACGTTCCTGCTGCCGCGCCAGCACGCGGCCCTCGCGGCGGGACCAGACGCAGAGTTTATGCCATCCGATTTGATCCGCGAAGCTGCCCCGCAGATCGCTGTCGGAGAGGCGCGCGGCTTGGCGAATGCGTGCTTCTCGAGGGTCGCCGTCAAGATCGGTCGCCACCAGCAAACGTTCCCCCGCCAGCGGATCGCTCTCGGGCAGGATCGCGCCTTTGCCGCCCGACATAACGTATCGCGGCGCGTCGCCCTTGCGCCGCAGCGCCACCCTATCGGGGTAGGCAAGGGCCGCCAGCACCCCCAGCGTATCGGGGCCGTCGCCGGTTTGCCCTCTGGCCAGCCGTTTGGCGTCTTGCTTGATGCGTGAAAGGGCTGCGTGGTTGACCTCGGCCGGGACGCGCTTGCCCGCGACCGCATCCAGCCGCAGCGCCAGATCGACAGAGCCGCCGCGCAAGGGGTCACGCTCCGACAGGATCGCGGCCAGCGTCGGGGCGCTGCGCCCGCCTTTGGCAACCATATGCGCCAGACGGGGATGCAGCGGCATCTTGGCCAAGCTTCGGCCATGCTCTGTGATCCGACCTGTCGCATCCAGCGCGCCCAGCATGTGCAGCACGGCCTGTGCTTCGGCCAGACGGCCTGCATGAGGCGGGGTCACGAACTTCAGGTCATCGGCCTGCGCCCCCCAGACTGCCAGCTCTAACGCGAAGGCGCATAGATCGCCGGCCTCGATCTCGGCGGGGGGGTAGGCGGCCAGCGCGCCTTCCTCGCCACGGGTCCATAGTTTGAACGCAGTGCCTTCCGACACACGCCCCGCACGGCCCGCGCGCTGCGTCGCTTCGGCGCGGGTCACGCGGTCGGTGATCAGCCGCGACATGCCAGAGGACGGATCGAACTGCGCCCGTCGCGCGCGGCCCCCGTCCACCACGATCTGCACCCCTTCGATGGTCAGCGAGGTTTCCGCGATAGAAGTCGCGAGCACGACCTTGCGGCCCGTTTTGGCCGGGGCAATCGCAGCGCGCTGCGCTTTGAAGTCCATCGCGCCGAACAGCGGGGCGAGCGTGCAATCGGCGGGCAGCCGTCCGGTCAGCGCGCTTTCAACCCGTCGTATCTCGCCTTCGCCGGGCAGGAACACCAGCGCCGATCCGGGGGCGGTATCCAGCGCGTGCAACACCAGATCGGCGACTGCCTGCTCGAACCGTTGTTTGCCTACGGGCCGGTCCAGCCAATGGGGCGTCACCGGAAAGCTGCGCCCTTCGGAGGTGACCACCGGAGCCTGCATCAGCGCAGCGACGGGGCCGGCGTCCAGCGTGGCGGACATGGCGACGATCAACAGGTCATCGCGCAGCGCTTCGGCTACCTCTAGGCAAAGCGCGAGTCCCAGATCAGCGTTCAGGGATCTTTCGTGGAATTCGTCAAAGATCACCGCGCCGACACCGGGCAGGTCGGGGTCGTCTTGCAGCATGCGGGTCAGAATGCCCTCGGTCACGACCTCGATACGGGTGAATTTGCTGACGGCGCTGGCACCGCGGACGCGAAAGCCCACGGTTTGCCCCGGTTCTTCGCCCAAGGTCGCAGCCATGCGTTCGGCGGCTGCACGCGCGGCAAGGCGGCGTGGTTCCAGCATCAGGATGCGGCCGTTGGTCAGCCCCGCGTCCAACATCGCCAGCGGCACGCGCGTGGTCTTGCCCGCACCGGGGGGCGCTTGCAGCACAACGCGGCCCTGACCGCGCAGCGCGTCGATCACCTGCGGCATCACGTCATCAATGGGAAGGGTAAAAGCCATAAGCGTGGTTATGGTCGAAACCCGGCGCGGGGCCAAGACCCGGCCTCCGGTCTGGACATTTGCGCCGCCGGGATCGAAACATGGGCCAAAGGCGTGAGGGGCAGGACCTATGAACATCGACGATCTGGCAAAGGGTATCGCAGCAGGGGAGCGCCGCGCGCTGGCGCGGGGGATCACCTTGATCGAATCCGGTCGCGAGGATCACCGCGCACAGGCGACAGAGCTGCTTGCCGCGCTGCCCAAGGGGCGCGAGGCGCTGCGGATCGGGTTGTCGGGGACGCCGGGTGTGGGGAAATCCACCTTTATCGAAAGCTTCGGCATGATGCTGATCGGGCGTGGGCTCAAGGTCGCGGTGCTGGCAATTGATCCGTCCTCTTCGCGTTCGGGCGGGTCGATCTTGGGGGATAAGACGCGGATGGACCTCTTGTCGCGCGAACGCGATGCTTTCATCCGCCCGTCGCCCAGCCAGACGCATCTGGGCGGCGTGGCCCGCCGCACCCGCGAGGCGGTGACCCTGTGCGAGGCCGCAGGTTTTGACGTGGTGCTGATCGAAACGGTCGGCGTCGGCCAGTCAGAGACGGTGGTGGCAGAGATGTCCGATGTTTTCATGCTTTTGCTGGCCCCTGCGGGCGGGGACGAGCTGCAAGGCGTCAAGCGCGGCATCATGGAGATGGCGGATATCATCGTGATCAACAAGGCCGATGGGGATCTGAAACCCGTCGCGTCGCGGACCTGTGCCGATTACGCCGGTGCCCTGCGGTTGCTGCGCAAACGGCCACAAGACCCCAAGGGGTTTCCCAAGGCGATGATGGTGTCAGCGCTGGAGGAAAACGGGCTGGACGAGGCATGGGCAGAGGTAGAGGCGCTGACCGAATGGCGCCGCGCCGAAGGGTTCTGGCAACATGCCCGTGCCGCACAAGCCCGCTATTGGTTTGAACAGGCGGTAAAGCAGGCGTTGCTTGCGCAGTTGGAAAAGCCCAAGGCCAAGGCCGCGTTGACCGAGCTTAGCGATCGTGTCGCACAGGGGCTGGCGGACCCCACCAAAGCCGCGCAGGATTTCGTCACCCAGCTGGACCGTTAACTGCCGCCGCCCGCCTTGGGGTGGGCGCGGTTATAGACATCCATCAGACGCGCGGTATCGACAGCCGTATAGGCCTGCGTGGTCGAGAGCGAGGCATGGCCCAAAAGCTCTTGGATCGCACGCAGATCGCCCCCCGCATCCAGCAGATGCGTGGCAAAGCTGTGGCGCAGCGCGTGGGGTGTGGCGCTGGCGGGCAGGCCAAGCTGCATCCGTGCATCCGCCATCACCTGTGATATCGCCCGCGCCGCCAAAGGCCCGCCGCGCACTGCGCGAAACAGCGGCGCATCCCGTTCCTTCCCAAAGGGGCAGACGCGCAGATAGGCATCCACGGCATCGCGCGCCGCAGGGAGTACGGGCACCACCCGTTCCTTGCCGCCCTTTCCGATGATACGCAGCACCTCGGGCAGGGGCGCGTCGGCCCCCTTGAGGCCAAGCGCTTCGGATATCCGCAGCCCGCACCCCCACAGCAGGGTCAGGACCGCCACATCCCGCGCGGCCACCCAGGCATGACGCGACTGCATTTCCACGCTGTCGATCATCGCCTGAGCGGCATCAATCGCCAAGGGGCGGGGCAGCTTTTTGGGAAACTTCGGCGATCTGGTAGACAGCACGGCGGTAGGCTCGAACCCCTCGCGCTCTGCCAGCCAGCGATAGAACGCCTTGACCGCCGACAGCTTGCGCGCCATCGACCGTGGCCCGACATCCCCACTGCGGGTCTGCGCCATCCAGGCACGCATGTCCGAGATGGTGATCTGTGACAGCGCGCCCAAGCCTTGGCTGTCGTCCTTGTGCAGCGTCATGAACGCAAGGAAATCGACCAGATCCCCCTGATAGGCGGTAAGCGTGTTCTCGGCAGCCCCTTTCAGGGCGCGTTGATGATCCAGCCAGCTTTGCAGGGCGTCCCGCGCGGCGGGGCTGATCAAAAGCGCGTTTGCCCCGCTCAAGACAGCCAGCGGCGCATCGTCCGCTCGAACACGCCAGCGAAGAAGCCCAGCAGATCGGTGCCCTGTTGCGGGCTGAACATATGCGGGTCTTCGGAGCCAAGGATCAACAGGCCCGGCAAACGGCCCGCGCCAAAGTTCAGTTTCAGGCAGGCTTCCGACCGGATCCAATCCGCCGCGCCGCCGTAGATATGTTCGGGGCTGTGTTGCACACCGCGCAGGGTCACCTGACGCACCGTGCCGCCGCGCCCGTGCGACAGGTAGTCGTCGATAAACCCCGGCTCGGCGACGTTCAGCACATCGCCCAAGCGCTTGATCGCGGGATCGTCGTCATTCTCGGCAGATTCCAGCACCAGCCGCACAGCGTCGACCCGCAGGATATCGGCAACCTCGCCCCCGAGATCCTTGAGGAAGGGTTCGAAGTCTACAGGGTCAAGCATGCGCAGGATCGCGCGGTGGATCTGGTTGGTCCCCGCAAGGTTTTCATAGGCCGCGGCGATGACGTTGCGGTGCGTGTCCTCAAGCCGGTCCAGACGGGTTTCCAGCCGATCCATGGCGATGCCGCGCAGATCGACAATATTGCCCCCCATCGCGCGTTCATTCGCGGCGATCAGGGCCTGCATCACGTCGTTGTCGTCAAGAATGACGTCGGGCTGTGAAATAATCGCTTCCCGAAGGGAATCTTCGATCTTGTGGTTACTGCTCATGCGGGTCTCTTTTTATATTTGGCACTGACATAGCATGCGCGTCAGGCTAAATCTGCTTTTTTCTTTTGGCGTATGGCTGGTTTTTCGGCGTCAAACCGCCCGTTCGCCGCGCATGGACGGGGCAGAGGCAGGGCGAAGCTGCTGCGGTTTTCTGCGAGGGCACGGGCCAGCTACGGGCACATGTAGATCGTGGTGGGCACGCGCAGCCTGCGACGCGCGTGCCCCTTTGTCGTCGCCTTAGGGCGGGATCAGAGGATGTTCTGACCTGTCTTTGCCCAATCGGCCATGAAGGTCTCGAGCCCCTTGTCAGTCAGCGGGTGCGCGGCCAGCTTCTTGATCACTTCTGGCGGGGCGGTCATGACATCGGCACCGATACGCGCAGCGTCCAGCACGTGGTTCACGGTACGGATCGACGCGGCGAGGATTTCAGTCTCGAACCCGTAGTTGTCATAGATCGTGCGGATGTCCTGGATCAGGTCCATACCGTCAAGGTTGATGTCATCCAGACGCCCGATGAATGGCGAGATGAACGTGGCACCGGCCTTGGCGGCGATCAATGCCTGGTTCGCCGAGAAGCAGAGCGTGACGTTGACCATCTTGCCTTCGTCCGACAGCACTTTACAAGCTTTCAGACCGTCCCATGTCAGGGGCAGCTTCACGGTGATGTTTTCCGCGATCTCGGCCAGTTTGCGGCCTTCGGCGATCATGTCGTCCGCCTTGGTCGCGACAACTTCGGCAGAGACGGGGCCGTCGACCAGATCACAGATCTCTTTCGTGACTTCCAGAATGTTGCGGCCGGATTTCAGGATCAGCGACGGGTTTGTTGTTACCCCGTCTACCATGCCCAGATCGTTCAGCTCGGCGATGGCATCGATTTCGGCGGTATCTACGAAGAATTTCATGTTACGTCCTTCAGGTTGGAATAGGCAGCAGGAATGGCTATGTCTGTCGCCTAGGGCTTTAGCGCATCATCCGCCAAGCTGGAACCCTAATTCCCGTAACCCCGTTCCGGAGCGATTGGTGAAACCGCCAGAATTTTTTCATGCAAATGAGCTGGTGGCCGTGATGACCACCCAGCCGCTGGGCCGTGCGCTGGATTACAAAGCGCCCGAAGGCGGCTGCCATATGGGGGCTTTCGTCGAGGTGCCTTTGGGCCCGCGCAAGGTGATCGGTGTCGTCTGGGGCGCTGGGCAGGGGGATTACGATCTGTCCAAGATACGGTCGGTGATCCGCGTGCTCGATGCGGCCCCCATGCGCGAAGAACTGCGCAGTTTTCTGACCCGTGCCGCCGCATATACGCTGACGCCTATGCCCGCGATGCTGCGGCTGGCGACGCGTGCGCCGGGGTTGGGCGACCCGCCGTCGATGCGCAAGATTTACCGGCGTGGCGAGGGGGAGCCTGACCGGATGACCGACGCGCGCCGTCGCGTGTTGGAAACTCTGGCGGAGTATGGCGACCTTTCGTTCACGCTCAAGGAACTGGCCGAGATGTCGGGGGTGACGGCGTCGGTGATTAAGGGGTTGGTGACCCAGGGCGCAGTGCTGGAACAGGACAGCCCGCGCGATCTGCCGTTCATGCGCATGGACCCGAGCTTGCCCAGCAAAGAGCTGACGGAGGATCAGGCATCGGCGTCGGCGCTGCTGGCGGCGGGGGTGGCCTCGGGCACATATGGCACCACCTTGCTGCGGGGCGTGACCGGATCGGGCAAGACCGAAGTCTATCTGGAGGCCGTGGCCGCTGCGCTGAAATCCGGCAGGCAGGCTTTGGTGCTGCTGCCGGAAATCGCGCTGACCGAACAGTTCTTGCACCGTGTGCAGGCGCGGTTTGGCGCGAAGCCTGCGGAATGGCATTCGGGTGCCACGATGACAGAGCGGCGTCGCATCTGGAAAATGGTCGGGCAGGGACAGGCTCAGGTGGTGATCGGTGCGCGGTCGGCGCTGTTTCTGCCGTTCCAGAACCTTGGTCTGATCGTCGTCGACGAGGAACATGACACCTCGTACAAACAGGAAGAAGGCGTGCTGTATAACGCCCGTGACATGGCGGTGCTGCGGGCGTCGATCTGCGGGGCGCAGGTGGTTCTGGCCTCTGCCACGCCGTCGTTGGAAAGCTGGGCCAACGCCGAGGCGGGCAAATATACGCGGGTCGAGCTGACATCGCGCTTTGGGCCGGCGGTGATGCCGACGATGGGCGCGATCGACATGCGCAGCGAAGGCCTGCCGAGCGATAAATGGGTGTCGCCCACGTTGAAGGTCGAGGTCGACAAGCGGCTGGAACGGGGCGAACAGGCGATGCTGTTCATCAACCGCCGCGGCTATGCGCCGGTGACCCTGTGCCGCGCCTGCGGGCATCAGATCGGCTGCGATCATTGCGATGCGCGGATGGTCGAACACCGCTACCTCAAACGGCTGGTCTGCCACCAATGCGGCGAAAGCAAGCCCATGCCCGAGGTCTGCCCGTCGTGCGAGGTCGAAGGCAAGCTGGCTGCCGTGGGTCCGGGGGTGGAACGTCTGGGCGAAGAAGCCGCCGCCCTTTGGCCCGAGGCGCGGGTCGCGACGCTAAGCTCGGACATGTACGGTTCGGCCCGCGCGCTCAAGGCCGAGATCGCGGGGATCGCTGATGGGGCGGCGGATATCATCATCGGCACGCAGCTGGTTGCGAAGGGGCACAACTTTCCCAACCTCACGCTGGTGGGGGTCATCGACGCGGATCTGGGGCTGATGGGATCGGACCTGCGCGCGGCAGAACGAACCTATCAGCTGATGCGGCAGGTGGCGGGGCGCGCCGGTCGGGCGGAGGCTCCGGGCACCGCGCTGCTGCAGACCTTTCAGCCGGATCACCCCGTGATCCGCGCCATTCTGGCTGGGGATGAGGAGGGGTTCTGGAAAGCCGAAGCCGGAGAGCGCCGCCACGCCGGCGTGCCGCCCTATGGCCGGATGGCGGGCATCATCCTGAGCGGCCCTGATGTGGCCGCGCTGTTTGATGCGGGCAACCAGCTGGCGCGGCAGGATGCGCCGCTGCGGGCTATCGGCGCGCAGGTCTATGGCCCCGCGCCCGCGCCAATCGCACGGGTGCGCGGGCGCCATCGCGTGCGGCTGCTGGTCAAGGCCGAAAAGGCCGCGCCTCTGCAAGAGGCATTGGCGAAATGGGTCGCACAGCTGCGGTTGAAGAATGATGTGCGCATCGCCGTCGATATCGATCCGCAGAGTTTTTATTAGCGGTGCGAAGTGCTTGCCCCTGCGGGGCAAGGGCCTTCGGCGAGGATTTTAGGCCATCTGGAAGCTGCGGTTGCGCGGAGCATACGCGTGAGGCGGGTGATTTGATCTCGTCAAGGGCCGGGAACGGGGGTAAGGAATTGCCCATGACCCAATATGTGACCCTTGAAGATGCCAAGCATCAACCGTTCTGGCGCCGCCCTGTGGCGCTGCTGTTCCTGATGGCGCTGGCGATGCCGATTGCCTTCAACACATGGTCGGCGCTGCTGAATAACTTTGTGATCGAGGTCGCAGGGTTCGACGGATCGGACATCGGGTTGCTGCATACGGTGCGCGAGATACCGGGCTTTCTGGCGGTCGGCGTGATCGCGATTATCCTATTCGTGCGCGAACAGGTATTGGGGTTGGTATCACTGGTGCTGCTGGGGGTGGCGACGGCGCTGACCGCGTGGTTCCCGTCGATGGGCGGTATCCTGACGATCACCATGCTCAGCTCTATCGGGTTTCACTATTACGAGACGGTGAACCAGTCGCTGCAGCTGCAGTGGCTCAAGATCGAGGACGCGCCCCGCATGATCGGCTGGCTGATGGCGGCGGGGTCGTTGGCGACGCTGGTCGCCTATCTGGCGATCATGGCGCTGTGGGATACCTTGTCGCTGTCCTATAACATCGTCTATGTGATTGGCGGCGGGGTGACGGCGGTGATCGCGCTGGTCGCGCTGCTGGCCTATCCGCAGTTCGAGGCCCCGACACCGCAGGTCAAGAAGATGGTGCTGCGCAAGCGGTACTGGCTGTATTATGCGCTGCAATTCATGTCTGGCGCGCGGCGGCAGATTTTTGTCGTTTTTGCGGGCTTCATGATGGTCGAACGCTTTGGCTTTGATGTGCATGAAATCACCCTGCTCTATCTGATCAACCTGATCGCCAATATGATCTTTGCCCCGCTAATGGGCCGTGCAGTCGGCTTCTTTGGCGAACGCCGCACGCTGAGCTTTGAATACATCGGGCTGATCATCGTGTTTCTGGCCTATGGCGGCGTCTATTATCTGGGCTGGGGCGTGGTGGTGGCCGCGACGCTTTATGTGCTGGATCATATGTTCTTTGCGCTGGCGCTCGCGCTCAAGACCTATTTCCAGAAGATCGCCGACCCCGCCGACATTGCGCCGACGGCGGCGGTGGCTTTTACCATCAATCACATCGCGGCGGTGTTCCTGCCTGTGGGGCTGGGGCTGCTGTGGCTGATCTCGCCCGCGGCGGTCTTTTTCCTTGCGGCGGGGATGGCGCTGGTGTCGCTGTTGCTGTCGCTGATGATCCCGCGCCATCCCGTGCCGGGCCACGAGACGATCTTTTCCAATCCGCTGCCGGCCCCGGCCGAGTAGCACCCCCCTGACATAGCCGGATGTCGCGCGGCGATATCGGCGATCCTGACGGAGTTTCCCATGCCAACATTCACAGCTTTGACGACCCTAGAAGGACGCAAGCCCGCCTATGCTTTGGGCGAGGCGATGGAACGGCTGGTGCCGGAACCCACCGGTGTCGGCGTTTTCGAGATGGAAGACGGCTCGGGCCTGTGGGAAGTCGGCGGCTATTTCGAGGAAAGCCCGGATGAGACGGCGCTGGCGGTGTTGGCGGCCTCTATGGGGGCGAAGGAATTTGTCGTTTCAGAGCTGCCGGAAACCGATTGGGTCGCCCATGTGCGCCGCGAGTTGTCGCCGGTCGAAGCGGGGCGGTTCTTTGTCTACGGCAGCCATGACGCCGACAAGGTGCCCGAAGACTGCGAGCCGCTGTTGATCGAGGCGGCGATGGCCTTTGGCACCGGGCACCACGGCACCACATTGGGCTGCTTGCGCGCGTTGGACCGGTTGGCGAACGGCGGCATGGTCGGGCAGAACGTGGCAGATATCGGCTGCGGTACAGCGGTGCTGGCGATGGCGGCGGCGCGCATCTGGCCGAACCCCGTGTTGGCCAGCGACATCGACGAGGTTGCCGTCGACGTGGCCCGCGCCAATGCGGCGGCGAATAATCTGGCCGACCGTTTGATCTGCGTCGAGGCAGCGGGGTTTGACCATCCCGAACTGGCATCGCGCGCGCCCTTCGATCTGGTATTCGCCAACATCCTGAAAGGGCCGCTGGTCGCGCTTGCCCCCGATATGGCCGAGGCGCTGGCCCCCGAGGGCTATGCGATTCTATCTGGCATTTTAAACGAACAGGCGGATGACGTGATCGAGGTTTATGCGCAATCCGGCATCAATCTTGTCAACCGAGAGGTGATTGGTGACTGGACCACATTGACTGTCCAGAAAATGCCATAATCTTTGTCACTTTTCGCCACGAACAAGGTCGAATTGCAGAGAATTTGACGCATTCTTGCTTTATTATGATCTTGCGAGAGGTGGGGGCCTTTAGCGACTAGAGGCTGCCATGGTTGATGCTCGTCAACAATTTGGGACACGCGTAAAGAGTTTAGAGAGTAAGAACGTCAAGCTCGCTCGGGGCTATTACACCACCATCCGCGCCGACGGGCTGGTTGTCGCGCGGCCGGCGCGGCGCGGCCTGCGGGTGCCGACCAAATTACTGGTTGCGTTGGTGGCCCTGTTCGTCTGCTTCAAAGGGTTCGTTCTGGCGGCGATCGGTCCCACGGCCTATGACAGCAGGCTGGACAGTTTGGCGCAGGGCACCGTGATCGAACAGGCGGGGGCTTGGGTTTTGCAGGTCGATCCGGTGACGCAAACGCTTGCCCGTAAGCTGGGGCCGGTCTTTCGCGGATAGGGACGCTGCGGGACGGTGGCTTGCACCGTCATATTTCACTGTCGTAGAATAAATGAAGCCACGCAGATCATTCAGATGTGCGTGGCTTGTGCTTTGGGTTGGCAGCCCCTTGGGCGCTATGAAACATCGACCCTTAGCGGATGAAGTGGTTCATTGCGACGCGTTCGATGTCGCCACGGACCAGACCAATATCGTCGAGTTCACGGTCGGACAGCGCGGACAGGGCGTTGCGTGTGACACGTGCGTCGTTCCATTTGATGATGCTGCCGACAACGTCGCCAAGATGCGCGAAAAAGCGGTTAACAGCTGCGGCGGTGCCGTAGGTGGTTGGGGTATTATAGTAAACAGCCATGGAGCCATCCTTGAATAAAGAAAAGCCGGATAATCCGGCGGTGCGCTGTGCAATTAGGCAGAATGAAAACACTTCACAACACCCACCGGCGCATGTGTGTTCTGCGTTTGCTGCATAGCAGCATTTGGCGGTTTAGCGCCTACTCATAAGGGGTTTGCCGCTATTGGCGCGGGGGTCGTTTTCAGCGTCTTGAGCGTCGCAACCCGCCCCGAAATTCAGCTTCTAAGTTGAATTGTGACTTTTGTGTGGCGCGGTGCAAAAACCTTGGTGGATGTTCGCGTTTCGTGCTACTGCCTTGGAAAAAGAAAATTCTTGAGGATAATGGGCATATGATACGGGTAATCGGCATTGATCCGGGCTTGCGCAATATGGGCTGGGGCGTCATCGACGTGGCGGGCAGCCGCATCACGCATGTGGCGAACGGCATTTGTCAGTCCGAGGGGGCCGATCTTGCCACGCGTCTTTTGTCGCTCCATGCGCAGTTGACGCGCATCATGGTGACCTATCGACCCGATGCCGCGGCGGTAGAACAGACTTTTGTGAACAAGGATGGTGCTGGGACGCTCAAGCTGGGGCAGGCGCGGGGGATCGCGATGCTGGTGCCTGCGCAGGCGGGGCTGGCGGTGGGTGAATATGCACCCAATACGGTCAAGAAAACGGTCGTTGGCGTCGGCCACGCGGATAAGGGGCAGGTGCTTCATATGGTACGCATGCAATTGCCGGGGGCAGAGATTGCCGGCCCCGATGCCGCGGATGCTTTGGCGATCGCGATCTGTCACGCGCATCACGGGGGGGCCTCGACATTGGCGCAGGCCGTCGCAAGGGCAAGCGCATGATTGGCAAGATCACAGGACGTATTGATTATCGCGCGCCGGATCATCTGCTGATCGACGTGCGTGGTGTTGGTTATCTGGTCTATTGCTCTGACCGAACGATGGCCGCGCTGCCCGGCGTGGGCGAGGTGGTGGCGCTTTTCACCGATCTGGTGGTGCGCGAAGACCTGATGCAGCTTTTCGGCTTTCAGACATTGGCGGAAAAGGAATGGCACCGGCTGCTGACCTCTGTTCAGGGGGTGGGGGCCAAGGCCTCGCTGGCCATTCTGGGCGCGCTTGGGCCAGATGGTGTCAGCCGCGCCATCGCGCTTGGGGACTGGAACGCGGTCAAAGTGGCCAAGGGCGTCGGCCCCAAGATCGCGCAGCGCGTGGTGCTGGACCTCAAGGATAAGGCTCCGGGGGTGATGGCGATGACCGGTTCGCTGGCCGAGGCGCATGGCGAGGTCGAGGCAGCAGCAGAGGTGATCGAAACCGCTGCCCCCAAACGCCGCCCCGTGGCCCCGCCGAACCAGTCCGCGCAGGCAGAGGCGCTGTCGGCGCTTGGCAACCTTGGCTATGGTCCGGGCGATGCGGCAGGGGCCGTGGCGCAAGCCGCCGGAGAGATGCCAGAGGCCGACACCCCGCAGCTGATCCGCGCGGCGTTGAAACTGCTTGCCCCCAAAGGATAGGATGCGCATAGCCGCGTGGCCGTCCGTATGAACCTTGCTTGGATATTTGATGATCGACAGTGACCCAACTTTGCGGCCGGACCCGCAGCCCGGTGATATAGACCGCGCCCTGCGCCCGCAGATGCTGGATGAATTCGTCGGTCAGGCCGAAGCGCGGGCCAACCTCAAGGTGTTCATCCAATCCGCCAAGCAGCGGGGCGAGGCGATGGACCACACGCTGTTCCACGGCCCGCCCGGATTGGGGAAGACCACGCTGGCGCAGATCATGGCGCGCGAGCTGGGGGTCGGGTTCCGCATGACCTCTGGCCCTGTGCTGGCAAAGGCGGGCGATCTGGCGGCGATCCTGACCAACCTCGAAGCCCGCGATGTGTTGTTCATCGATGAAATCCACCGCCTGAACCCAGCCGTGGAAGAGGTGCTGTATCCCGCGTTGGAAGACTTTGAACTCGACCTCGTGATCGGCGAAGGGCCCGCCGCGCGCACCGTGCGCATCGAGCTGCAGCCCTTCACGTTGGTGGGCGCGACAACGCGGATGGGGCTGTTGACCACGCCGCTGCGCGACCGTTTCGGCATCCCGACGCGCTTGCAATTCTATACCGAGGATGAGTTGTTCATCATCGTCGATCGCAATGCCCGCAAGCTGGGGGCCCCCGCCGATGAGGGGGGCGCACGCGAGATCGCCAAGCGCGCCCGCGGCACCCCGCGTATCGCGGGCCGTCTGCTGCGGCGCGTTGTGGATTTCGCCGTGGTTGAAGGCGACGGCCGCGTGACCCGCGCGCTGGCGGATATGGCGCTGACCCGTCTTGGCGTCGACAAGCTGGGACTGGACGGGGCCGACCGCCGCTATCTGCGTCTGATCGCCGAGAATTATCAGGGCGGCCCGGTCGGGATCGAAACCATGTCGGCGGCGCTGTCTGAATCCCGTGACGCGCTGGAAGAGGTGATCGAGCCCTACCTGCTGCAACAAGGGCTGATCCAGCGCACGCCGCGGGGACGGATGCTGGCGCAGAAAGCCTGGACGCATCTGGGGATGGCTCCGCCCAAACCCCAAAGCGATTTGTTTGGCTGAGGGCGGGGAAGCCTTCGGCGAGGATTTAAGACCATTTGGAAATTGAGATGACACCACAAGAGATCGAAGCGCTGTTTACCCGAAGCGACGACAGCTATGCCTTTGCCCGTTGGGGCCGTCCGTTGGCACCTGTGGTCTTTGGCGTGGATGATGCGACGCTGACCGTGGTCAAAAGCGCGATCGAGGCGGTCTGTCAGTTGGCGGGGCACAGCATGTCAGAGACCGACCCCGAGCTTGGCAGCAATCTGATGATGTTCTTTTTCAAGGATTGGGCAGAGCTGTTGGAGGTGCCCGATCTGGACCGTCTGGTGCCTGATCTTGCCCCGTTGGTGGAAAAGCTGGATGCGGCGGGGGCCAATCAGTATCGTCTGTTCCGCTTTGACGAGACAGGCGCCATCAAGGCATGTTTCGTCTTTCTGCGCATGGACCAGCAGCTGAGCGCGATGCCCGCGCAAGCCCTGGCACTGGGGCAGATCGTGCAGTCTTTCTTGCTGTGGTCTGATACTGCGTTCCGCGAGGTGTCGCCACTAGCACTGCACGAGGGGGCGACGATCCTGAAGCCGGAGGTGGCGGCACTGTTGCGTGCGGCCTATGACCCCGTGATGCCCGTGGCAGCGCAGGACCCGTCTCATGCACTGCGTTTGTTCGCGCGGGTGGGGGCGGCGCAATGACCCACCATCTGCCGATCCGCGTTTACTATGAAGACACCGATATGGCGGGGATCGTCTATTACGCGAATTACCTGCGCTATATCGAACGGGCGCGCAGTGATTGGGTGCGCGAGATGGGAATTGACCAGTTGGCCATGAAGGCCGAAGGCGTGGTCTTTGCCGTGCGGCGGGTAGAGGCGGATTACATCCAGCCTGCGGTATTCGATGATATGCTTGATGTAGAGACATGGGCCACGTCGATCACGCCGGCCCGCATGGTGATGCAGCAAGAGGTCAAGCGCGGCGATACGATCTTGTTTCGGGCGGTGGTTACGATTGTTTGTATCGCGGCGTCAGGCAAACCCTGCCGATTGCCAGCGAAACTTCGCTCAATCCCCGTCTAGCAGGCGGATTGGCCCCATAATCCTAGCAATAGATATTGCACTCGGCTAAGCTTGTGCCAAATAGCGCCTTGGAAAACAGGGCCGTTGAGGCAGATGAAGCCCCTTTTGGGCGCAACAAAAAGAGCAGAACCGATGGAAGCAGAAACGCTGGCGGCGGCAAGCGAGATTGATTTCTCGCTCTTGGGTCTATTTCTCCGCGCAACGATTACCGTAAAACTCGTGATGATCATGCTGATCGTCGCGTCCTTCTGGTCGTGGTCGATCATCATTCAAAAGATGATCCAGTACCGCCACGCCAAAGCCGAGGCAGAGCGGTTTGACCAAGCATTCTGGTCGGGCGAACCGTTGGACGGGTTGTATGACACGATCGGGCCGGATCCGGATGGGGCCGCAGAAAAGATTTTCGCCGCCGGTATGACGGAATGGCGCCGGTCGCACCGCGAGGATGGCGGGCTGATCCCCGGTGCCACCGCGCGGATCGACCGCAGCATGGATGTGGCGATTGCCAAAGAGGCAGAGCGTCTGCAAAAGGGCTTGCCCGTGCTGGCGACCACCGGGTCCACCGCGCCATTTATCGGTCTGTTCGGGACCGTGTTCGGGATCATGAACTCTTTCATCGAGATCGCGGCCCAGCAAAATACCAGCCTTGTCGTCGTCGCCCCCGGTATTGCCGAGGCGCTTTTGGCCACAGGTATTGGCCTTTTGGCGGCTATTCCCGCGGTTATCTTCTATAACAAGCTGAGCGCGGATTCTGATCGTATTTTGGGCGGCTACGAAGCCTTTGCTGATGAATTCGCCACCATCCTTAGCCGTCAGCTGGATAGCTGAGCCATGGCAGGTGGGGTGATGAAAAAGCAGGGCGGGGGTGGCCGTGGCCGCCGTCGCGGCCGTGCGCAGCCGATGGCAGAGATCAACATCACGCCGTTCGTTGACGTGATGCTGGTGCTCTTGATCATCTTTATGGTCGCAGCACCTTTGCTGACCGTTGGCGTGCCGGTCGAGCTGCCTAAAACAGCGGCCACCGCCCTGCCGTCCGAGCAGGAGGAGCCGTTGACCGTGACCGTTCTGGCGGACGGGTCCGTGCAGATCCAGAAGACAGAGACCGGGCGTGATGATCTGGTTGCCAAGCTGCGTGCCATTTCGGCGGAGCGTGCGAGCGACCGTGTGTTCCTGCGTGCGGATGGGGCTGTGCCCTATGCCTCTATTATGGAAGTCATGGGGGCGCTGAACGCAGGTGGCTTTAGCAACATTGGTCTGGTGACTGAAACCGGCGGGCCGAAGTTGGACGGCACAGGCGCGTCAGGCGGGTAACCATGCACAAGGGGCATTACATCTCTGGCGCGGGTCACTTGGGGCTCATCGGCTGGCTATTGCTGGGGAATATCTTTACCTCGCACAGCGACCCTGTGGAGATGCAGGAGGTGTCGGTCATCTCTGCCGCGCAATATGACGAGATGGTCGCCGCAGCGCAATCCGCGCAGGCGGAGGCCGCAGCGCAGCCCGAGCCTGCCCTTGAACCGGAACCTGCGCCCGAACCAGAACCGACCCCTGAGCCCGAGCCCGAGCCCGCCCCGGAGCCGGAGCCTGTGCCAGAGCCTGAACCCATCGCACCGCCCCCCTCGGAGGACGTGAGCGATCAGGCCCCCGAGCTGCCCGAGCCGCCTGCCGATGTCGCCGTTCTGACGCCAGAGGAAGCACCCGTCGCCGTGCCGCGCCCTGTAGAGCGTGTGGCCCCCGAACCTGTAGAGGCTCCGGATCCCGAGGCGCGCACCGATGATGTGCTGCGCGAGGCCGCGACACCGGATGCGCCGGCAGACAAGGTCGTGGAAGAGGCACAGGAAGCCACCGCCCCCGAAGAGGCGACGACGCAGATTGTGACCGAAGCAACGGAAGCGCCCAAAGCGTCGCCGACCCAATCCGCACGTCCTCCGGCCCGCCGCCCCACACCTCCTGCGCCGCAGGTGGCAGAGGCACCCGTGGAGACGCCGAAACCCGAAACGCCGAAACCCGCCACACCGAAGCCGGAAACACCCAAGCCAGAGGCCCCCAAGCCGACGCCCGAACCGGCAACGGATAAGGACGCCGTGGCAGCTGCGCTCGCCGAAGCCATGGGAGAGACCGACGCGCCTGCAACGCCGGCGGCACCCTCTGGCCCGCCATTGTCGGCTGGCGAGAAAGAATCGCTGCGCGTGGCGGTATCGTCGTGCTGGAACGTGGGGTCCCTTTCCTCCGAGGCATTGCGCACTACTGTAGTGGTGAGTGTCGCAATGAACCAAGATGGCACGCCACAGACCAATTCGATCAAGATGACCAGCAGTTCGGGCGGATCACAGGGGGCTGCCAATCAGGCGTTCGAGGCCGCACGGCGGGCAATTATCCGCTGCGGCGCGCGCGGGTATCAGCTTCCTGTAGAAAAATTCGGTCAATGGCAGAATATTGAGATGACCTTTAATCCTGAAAGGATGCGCATCAAATGATTGTACGAATTCTGAGCCTCTGTCTCGCGCTTATCGGCGGTGTTGCCTCGGTCGCGCAGGCGCAGGATGGACCATTGCGGATCGAGATTACCGAAGGTGTGATTGAACCCTTGCCCTTTGCCGTGCCCAGCTTTCAGCCCGAAAGCGGGGACGCGGGGCAGATGGCCGTTGATCTGGCGCGGGTCGTGTCCGAAGATCTTGTCGGTTCTGGTCTGTTCCGCGAAGTACCGGCAAGCGCCTATATCTCGACCGTAAGCGATTTTAACGCGCCGATCCAATATGCTGACTGGAAGGCGATCAACGCGCAGGCGCTGATCACTGGTGCCGTCAGTGTCTCGGGCAATACGTTGAATGTGAAGTTCCGTCTGTATGACGTATTTTCGGGCGCTGAACTGGGGTCGGGCTTGCAGTTTTCGGGCACGGTCGATGGCTGGCGTCGCATGGCGCATAAGGTGGCGGATGCCGTCTATTCGCGTATCACGGGCGAAGGGGGCTACTTCGACAGCCGCGTCGTCTATGTCTCTGAGACGGGGCCCAAGGATGACCGCGCGAAACGGCTGGCTGTGATGGATTATGATGGGGCTAATGTGCGCTATCTGACCGACAGCTCGTCCATCGTGCTGGCACCGCGGTTCTCGCCCTCGGGGGATCGTATTCTCTACACCAGCTACGAAAGCGGCTTCCCGCGGATCTATGTGCTTGACATCGGGTCGGTGCAGCGTCGTGTGCTGGAAAGCGCTGAAGGCACCATGAGCTTTGCGCCGCGGTTCTCTCCGTCCGGCAATACGGTTGTGTATTCGCTGACCCAAGGCGGGAACACGGATATCTACACAATGGATATCAACACCGGCCAGTCGACACGGCTGACCAACACACCTGCGATCGAAACCGCGCCCAGCTATTCGCCGGACGGCAGCCGGATCGTTTTCGAAAGCGACCGTTCGGGATCGCAGCAGCTGTATATCATGCCAGCAACGGGCGGCGAGGCGACGCGGATCTCGTTTGGCGAAGGGCGCTATGGCACGCCGGTCTGGTCGCCGCGGGGCGATCTGGTGGCCTTTACCAAGCAGAACAAGGGCCGGTTCCACATCGGCGTGATGCGGCTGGACGGGTCGGAAGAACGTCTGCTGACCGCGTCGTTCCTGGATGAAGGCCCCACATGGGCCCCCAACGGCCGCGTCATCATGTTTGCGCGGGAAACCCAAGGGGCAGGCGGGGCGTCGTCGCTTTATTCGGTCGATATCTCGGGCCGGAACCTCAAGCCTGTGCGCACCCAAGAGGGCGGATCGGATCCGTCTTGGTCGCCGCTTCAGAAGTAAACAACAGCCATAGTGCCTTGGTGTTTCCCAATACCAAGGCACTATGGTAACACCGTCACAACAGACACATTAAAATGCTATCGTCAAAAAGGCACAGTCCATGAACCGCATTCTCACCGCAACTCTATTGATCGCAGCCCTGGCCGTATCGGCCTGTACCAACCCTGACCGCTTTGGCGCGGATGGCATGAATAACGGTGCCGCGAATGGCGCAGGCCTGAACGGGGGCATTATCCCCGGCAGCGCGAACGACCCGGCTTCTACGGCATATTTCCAGCAAGCCGTTGGGGATCGCGTGCTGTTCCTGGTCGACCAATCCAACCTGACCCCCGAAGGCCAAGCGACGCTGGACGGTCAGGCAGCCTGGTTGAACACCAACACCGATTACCAAGCCGTGATCGAAGGCCACGCGGACGAGCAGGGCACACGGGAATACAACCTTGCGCTTGGCGCACGCCGTGCCAATGCAGCGCGCGAATATTTGATCTCGCGCGGGATCGCCGCCAGCCGTCTTCGCGTTGTAAGCTATGGTAAGGAACGCCCGATCGAAGTCTGTTCGAGCGAGGCATGCTATGCCAAGAACCGTCGGGCCGTGACCGTACTTGCGGGCGGTCTGACCAGCTAAGTCGTCTACGTTAGGTTAGGATTTTAATATGCGGTTTGCTTTGATTGTAGCGCTTGGACTGGCCTTTGGGCCGGTCACAGCGCAGGCGCAGGATGCGCAGACTTTGGCGGATGTGCGTCAGGAACTGACGGTACTGAATGTCGAGGTGCAAAAGCTGCGCCGGGAACTGTCCACCACCGGCGGCGCGAGCGTTGCCGTGACCGGTGGATCGGTGCTTGAGCGCGTCAATGCAATGGAAAGCGAACTGCAGCGCCTGACCTCTAAAACCGAAGAGCTGGAAAACCGGATCAACCGCGTGGTCACCGACGGGACCAACCGGATCGGTGATCTGGAATTCCGGCTCGTGGAGCTTGAAGGCGGCGATGTGGGCAGCCTCGGCCAGACCTCTACCCTTGGCGGGGGCGAGATGCCCGCGACCATGGCGCCCGCCACGCCCGTGCCCGCACCAGCGGACCCGTTGGCCAATACTTCTACCCCCACCAATACCGCAGAGCTTGCAGTGGGTGAAAAAACAGACTTCGAGCGGGCGAAGGCGGCGCTCGCTGACGGTGACTTTCGCAGCGCCGCAGACCAGTTTGCGACCTTCAATCAGACCTATCCGGGCGGACCGCTAGGCCCCGAAGCCGATCTGCGGCGCGGCGATGCGCTGGACGGTCTGGGGGATACCCGCGAAGCGGCACGCGCCTATCTGGCAAGCTTTAGCGCCGATCCCGCGGGGCCTGTCGCGGCAGAAGCACTGTACCAGCTTGGCAGTTCTTTGGGGGCCTTGGGCCAAACCCAAGAAGCCTGCGTGACCTTGGGCGAAGTCGCATCGCGCTTCCCCACAAGCCCCTTCGTCGCGCAAGCCCAATCCGAACGCAGCGTGCTTGCCTGCCAGTGATCCGATGACCGACCCGCTGGCGCAGAGCATCGCCGCCAGCTTTGACCCCGCGCCGCCGCCCGTATTGGGTGTGGCGGTGTCGGGGGGCGGCGACTCTGTCGCGCTTTTACATCTTCTGAATGACTACGCCCGCAGCCACGGGATCGCGCTGCACGCAGCGACCGTCAATCACGGCCTGCGACCCGAGGCCGCCCGCGAAGCCGCGATGGTCGCCCGCCAGTGTCGCGCGCTTGGCGTTCCGCATGATACGTTGAGGTGGACGGGCTGGGACCACAGCGGCAATTTGCAGAACGAGGCCCGCAAGGCGCGTTACCGGTTGTTGGCGGATTGGGCACGGGGGCAGGGCATTGGCGCTGTCTGCATCGGGCATACCGCCGACGATCTGGCAGAGACTTTCGTGATGCGTTTGGGGCGCCGGGCAGGGGTCGACGGGCTATCCGCCATGCCTGCGATGTTCGACCGACATGGCATGCGTTGGCACAGGCCCTTGCTCAACGCTCGCCGCGCCGACCTGCGCGCGCATCTGACGCGTCGCGGGGTGACTTGGGTCGATGACCCCAGCAACGAGGATGACAGCTTTGCGCGGGTGCGCATCCGCAAGGCGCTGGCGGTGCTGACCGATCTAGGCGTTGATTCTGCCGCACTTGCCGATGTCTCGCGCCACCTTGCCGATGCCCGTACCGCGCTCGACGCGCAGATGTTTGCCGCCGCACGCGCCCATGCTCACGTTCAATGCGGTGCCGTGGCGATGGATTGGCAGGCGCTGTGTGACCTCCCGACAGAGACACGCCGCCGTTTGCTGACCCACACGATCGCCTGGATCAACGGGGCCACCTATGCTCCACGCAGCAGCGCCGTGGCAGAGGTGCTGACGGCGCTTGATGATGCCGGTGCCGCGACCGTGCAGGGGTGCGAGCTGCGGTTGAAGCGCGATAAACTGTGGAGTTACAGAGAGTTGCAGGCAGTGCGGGCGGTTGATGCGCCCGTGGATGCGCTCTGGGACGGCCGCTGGCGTCTGGAACCTTGCGGCGATGCGCCCGCGCCCGACACGCAAACCATGATCCGTGCCTTGGGCGCTGAGGGGCTGCGCAGCTTTGCTGATTGGCGCGATTTGGGCGTGCCGCGCGGCGTCTTGCTGGCCTCTCCGGCGGTGTGGCAGGGCGCGGAACTGGTCGCTGCCCCCCTTGTCGGTCGGTCGCAAAACTGGCAAGCAGTGCTCGAACGCGGCGAAGATGCCTTTTTCGCCGCACATATGACGCATTGAACATGCGCCGATCGTGTCTATCTTACACGCATTGGGCGCTGTGTTTGGTGCCGTCCCCCGGATGTAGGAGACTTTCCTTTGGGTAATATGCGCAATCTCGCCTTTTGGGTTGTATTGATGCTTTTGGTTTTGGCGCTGTTCAATCTGTTCAGCGGCTCGACCGGCGGGCTGCAAAGCCGTGAAATCAGCTATTCCGAATTTGTGACCGCTGTCGAAGCAGGGGACGTGCGCAACGTCACGCTTGATGGTGAACAGGTTCGTTTCCGTCGTGCCGATGGCAGTGACTATGTCACGATCCGGCCCGAAGACGCCGAGGTCACCAGCCTGCTGATGTCCAAGGACATCCCTGTGCGCGCTGAACCCCAGCAGCAATCCGGTTTCCAAACCTTCCTGATGTCGCTGTTGCCCATCCTTCTGCTGATCGGTGTGTGGATCTATTTCATGAACCGCATGCAGGGCGGTGGCAAAGGCGGGGCGATGGGGTTCGGCAAGTCCAAGGCCAAGATGCTGACCGAAAAACACGGTCGTGTGACGTTTGACGACGTGGCGGGCATCGACGAGGCGAAGGAAGAGCTGGAAGAGATCGTCGAATTCCTGCGCAACCCGCAAAAGTTCAGCCGTTTGGGCGGCAAGATCCCCAAAGGCGCGCTGCTTGAGGGCCCTCCCGGTACCGGTAAGACGCTGCTGGCGCGGGCGATTGCCGGCGAAGCGGGTGTTCCGTTCTTCACGATCTCGGGCTCTGACTTCGTCGAGATGTTCGTTGGCGTCGGTGCTAGCCGCGTGCGCGACATGTTCGAACAGGCCAAGAAAAATGCGCCCTGCATCGTCTTCATCGATGAGATCGACGCCGTGGGCCGGTCTCGTGGCGCGGGCTACGGTGGTGGCAACGACGAGCGTGAACAGACCTTGAACCAGCTGCTGGTCGAGATGGACGGCTTTGAGGCGAACGAAGGCGTGATCATCATCGCCGCGACCAACCGCAAAGACGTGCTGGACCCTGCCTTGCTGCGTCCGGGCCGCTTTGACCGTCAGGTCACCGTAGGCAACCCTGACATCAAAGGCCGCGAGAAAATCCTTGGGGTGCATGCACGCAAGACGCCGCTTGGCCCTGACGTAGACCTGCGCATTATCGCGCGCGGTACGCCCGGTTTCTCGGGTGCGGATCTGGCGAACCTCGTGAACGAGGCCGCGCTGACCGCCGCACGCGTGGGCCGTCGCTTTGTCGCGATGATGGATTTCGAGGCCGCGAAAGACAAGATCATGATGGGTGCCGAGCGCCGGTCGATGGTGTTGACGCAGGACCAGAAGGAAAAGACCGCCTACCACGAAGCCGGTCACGCCATCGTCGGGATCAAGCTGCCGAAATGCGACCCTGTCTATAAGGCCACGATCATTCCGCGCGGCGGTGCCTTGGGTATGGTGATGAGCCTGCCCGAAATGGACAAACTGCAAATGTTCAAAGACGAAGCCGAGCAAAAGATCGCCATGACGATGGCGGGCAAAGCGGCTGAAATCTTCAAATATGGCGCTGAAACCGTGTCGTCGGGCCCGATGGGCGATATCATGCAGGCCAGTCAGTTGGCGCGTGGCATGGTGATGCGCATGGGCATGTCCGACAAGGTCGGGAACATCGACTATTCGGAAGCGGCGGCTGGTTACCAAGCCAACGGCGGTGCGGGCGGGTTCAGCGTTTCTGCGGCCACGAAAGAGCTGATCGAATCCGAAGTGAAGCGCATCATCGACGAAGGCTACGACCGCGCCTTCAAAATGATCACCGACCACGAGGAAGAATTCGAACGTCTGGCCCAAGGTTTGCTGGAGTACGAGACCCTCACCGGCGACGAGATCAAGCGCGTCATGGAAGGCAAACCGCCACAAGACCCGGACGGCGAGGACACCAGCGGCACGGACAAACCAAGCCTGACCGCGATCCCCAAGGCCAAAGGCAAGAAGACGCCTCCGCCAAGCGGGATGGAGCCAGAGCCAAGCGTCTGACGCCTAGGCATTGATCACCAGAATACGAAAGAAAAGGCCCTGCACCCGCGGGGCCTTTTCTTTTGTCGCGGCTTTGCGCAGGTTACGGACAACGCAGCGCGAAAGGATGCCGGTCATGCCGACGATGAAAGAAACCGAGTTTACCGCAACGATCACATGGCTTGGTGTGGTGCCCAAGCTGGCCAAGGGCATCCGCGCCGAACCCCGGAGCGAAGCTTTCGCCAGCTACGCCGGTTTCGAGGATGACGTGCATGCGGGGCTGACCCGCGCGTCCTGTGTGCGGGTCACGAACCTCTATCCCAAGGGCACCGAGATCCGGAACGTGCGGCAGCTGTCGATCCTGTCTGCGGAAGAAATGGCCCTGATCGCGGCCGACATGGGGATGGAGACACTGGACCCCATGCACCTTGGCACGTCGATGGTGATCAAGGGCATCCCCGATTTCACCCATGTGCCGCCCAATGCGCGGCTGCAGGCTGCCTCGGGTGCGACGATCACGATTGATACCGAAAACCGCCCCTGCGTGCTGCCCGGTCGCGAGATTGAACAAGACAGCCCCGGCCACGGTCCCAAGTTCAAATCCGCGGCCGAGAACCGTCGCGGCGTGACCGCCTGGATCGAACGCGAGGGGCTGTTGCGCGTCGGTGATACGCTGCGCCTGTTCATCCCCGACCAGCCAGCCTGGCAGCACGGCTAGGCCCAATGGAGCGCGGGGTCACAGCGACCCGCCATGCTCAAATCAGCGACACACCCGCCGGATCGCCGCATCAAGCGCCGGATATGTCGGAATTGCCCCCTCTGCCCATGCCCTCACAGGCGTATTGAGGACATAAGAAACATAGAACGCCGACGGCGCATCAGGGAGGACATATGACCTTTAAATCCGACATCCAAATCGCACGCGAAGCCAGCAAGCGCCCCATTCAGGAGATCGGGCAAAAGCTGGGCATCAGCAGCGATGATCTGCTGCCCTACGGCCATGACAAGGCGAAGGTGTCGCAAAAGTTCATCAACTCGGTGCAGGACCGTCCCGATGGCAAGCTGATCCTCGTCACCGCGATCAACCCCACCCCCGCGGGCGAGGGGAAAACCACGACCACCGTTGGTCTGGGCGACGGGTTGAACCGCATCGGCAAGAACGCGGCCGTCTGTATCCGCGAGGCGTCTCTGGGGCCGAACTTCGGCATGAAGGGCGGGGCCGCGGGGGGCGGCTATGCGCAGATCGTCCCGATGGAAGAGATGAACCTGCATTTCACCGGTGACTTCCACGCGATCACATCGGCTCACAACCTGCTCAGCGCGATGATCGATAACCACATCTATTGGGGCAACGCGCTAGAGATCGACCTGCGCCGCGTCGTCTGGCGCCGCGTCGTCGACATGAACGACCGCGCTCTACGCCAGATCACGGCGTCCCTGGGTGGTGTGTCGAACGGTTTCCCCCGCGAGGCCGGTTTCGACATCACCGTCGCGTCCGAAGTCATGGCAATCCTCTGTCTGGCCAAAGACCTGAACGACCTGCAAAAGCGCCTTGGGGACATGATCGTCGCCTATACCCGCGAGCGTAAACCGGTCTATGCGCGCGATATCAAAGCGGATGGTGCGATGACCGTGCTGCTGAAAGACGCGATGCAGCCGAACCTTGTGCAGACGCTTGAGAACAATCCTGCCTTCGTACATGGCGGGCCCTTTGCGAATATCGCCCACGGCTGCAACTCTGTCATCGCGACCACCACCGCGCTGAAGCTGGCGGATTATGTGGTGACCGAAGCGGGCTTTGGTGCCGATCTGGGGGCAGAGAAGTTCCTGAACATTAAATGCCGCAAGGCGGGGCTGGCACCGTCCTGCGTCGTGGTCGTGGCCACGGTGCGCGCGATGAAGATGAACGGCGGCGTGGCCAAGGCCGATCTGGGCGCTGAAAACGTCGACGCCGTGCAGGCCGGTTGCCCCAACCTTGGCCGCCACATCGAGAACCTGAAATCCTTTGGCGTGCCCGTCGTCGTCGCGATCAACCATTTCGTCACCGACACCGACGCAGAAGTGCAAGCGGTCAAAGACTATGTCGCCTCGCAAGGGGCCGAGGCCGTGCTGTCCCGCCACTGGGAATTGGGCAGCGCTGGCTCTGCCGAACTTGCCGAGAAAGTGGTCGAGACGATTGATAAGGACCAGGCGGATTTCGCCACGCTCTACCCCGACGCGATGCCGCTGGCAGATAAGATCAACACCATCGCCACAAAGATCTATCGCGCGGATGGGGCGGTGATGGATCAGAAGATCCTCAACCAGTTGAAAGACTGGGAAGAGCAGGGATATGGCGATCTGCCGGTCTGTATGGCCAAAACGCAATACAGCTTTACCACCGATCCCGAAGCCCGCGGCGCGCCAACCGGCTTTACCATCCCCGTGCGCGAGGTGCGCCTGTCTGCCGGCGCGGGCTTTGTCGTGGCCATCTGCGGTGAGATCATGACCATGCCGGGCCTGCCACGGGTGCCTTCTGCCGAAAATATTCGTCTCAATGACATCGGCGATGTTGAAGGTCTGTTCTAAGCGCGTATGAACAGGGCGCGGAGGGTCGCCCCTTCGCGCCTTCGCCTGCTGTGGCAGGTGATAGCAGCGCCACAACAGACAAAGGACGGTCCCCATGACAGCGACGATCATTGACGGCAAGGCATTTGCAGCACAGGTGCGGGGGCAGGTCGCCCAGCATGTCACGCGGCTGAAGGACGATCACGGGATCACGCCGGGGCTGGCTGTGGTGCTTGTCGGGGCCGATCCTGCCTCCGAGGTTTATGTCAAATCCAAGGGCAAGATGACCAAGGAAGTGGGCATGAAATCGGTCGAACACCGGCTGGCGGACACCACATCAGAGGCGGAGCTTCTGGCCCTGATCGACACGCTGAACAAGGATGATACGATCCACGGTATCCTCGTGCAGCTCCCCTTGCCCGATCACCTGAACGAAGACCTTGTGATCGGCGCGATTGATCCGGCCAAGGATGTCGACGGGTTTCATATCTCGAACGTCGGTCTGTTGGGCACCGGGCAGAAATCCATGGTGCCCTGCACGCCGCTTGGCTGTCTGATGATGCTGCGCGACCACCACGGCACCCTGTCAGGGATGGATGCCGTTGTGATCGGGCGCAGCAATATCGTTGGCAAACCGATGGCCCAGCTTCTGCTCAACGACAGCTGCACCGTGACCATCGCCCATTCGCGGACCAAAGACCTTGCCGCTGTTGTGCGCCGCGCTGATATCGTGATCGCCGCCGTGGGCCGCCCCGAGATGGTGCCGGGCGACTGGATCAAACCGGGGGCCACAATCATCGACGTGGGCATCAACCGTCTCGACGCGCCAGAGCGGGGTGAGGGCAAGACCCGTCTGGTCGGGGATGTGGATTTTGACAGCTGCGCCAAGGTGGCCGGTGCGATCACCCCAGTGCCGGGGGGCGTGGGCCCGATGACGATCGCCTGTCTGCTGGCCAATACGGTTACAGCCTGCTGCCGTGCCCATGAGCTGCCCGAACCCGAAGGGCTGACCGCCTAAGCGGCGGTTGCCGGAACCGGCACCATCGTGCCCTGAAGCACGGCGATCAGCACCTGCTGGTCGCCGGTTTGGGCAAAGACTTCGGCCGTGACCACACAAAGCCGCTTGCCCGGTTTCACCACCTTGCCAATCGCGATCAGCCGGTCTCCGCGGGCGGGGGCCAGCAGGTTGATCTTGATCTCTGCGGTGACGACCTCGGTATCCAAGGGCAGTGTCGTCAGCGCGGCATAGCCCGCAGCGCTGTCCCCGATAGAGAACGTCAGCCCCGCGTGGCCAAACCCCTGCTGCTGGCGCGTGCCGGGCAGGATCGGTGCCTCGATCCGGATGAGCCCCTTTGACACATCACTAAGTTCAGCGCCGAGGGTCTGCATCATCGATTGTGCGTCAAAGCTGTCGCGGATGCGGGCGATTTCTTGAGGGGTCATAGGGGCTCTTTCAACATGGATGGCCGGCCCCGTGGCTGCGACTAGCGCGGCATGGGGATCGCGGTGGGCTGCGGTCCGGTAAGTATGGCGCAGGCCTGCGGACCCATCAATGCCTGTAGCACCGGCGCGTCACTGTACAACCCGCCGGTATAGGTGCCAAAGGCAGGCATGATCAGCCGTCGGTCGTCATAGAGGAAGGTCGGACGCGTCACCGACCGTCCGCGCAGCCGCAGCCGTGCCTTGGGGTGATAATGCCCCGAAACCTCGGCCTGCGCGCTTTCCTGCGCGATATGCCGGAACTGCAAGGGGCCGATCACAAGCTCGGCCAGATGCTCCCCGCCCAGTTCGACGGGACCGGGGTCGTGGTTGCCCTCTACCCACAGCCACTGCCGCCCCGCCTGCAGCCGCGCCAGCGTCAGCCGTGCCGGCTCGGGTAGGGCATGGGCCGCGTGCAGATCGTCGAAACTGTCGCCCAGACACATCACAACGCGCGCGGGCACACGGTCAAGCGCCGCCGCAAGCCGGGTCAACGTGTCCATCGTCTCGTAAGGGGGAAGCGCCGTGCCGCCGCGCCGCGCAATCCGTTCGGCTTTGCCAAGATGCAGGTCGGACACGCAGAGCAGCCCGTGATCTGCCCACCACAAGGCACCAGAGCCAAGCGCCGTCAGCCGCGCGCCGCAAAAGTCGAATTCATACCCGATGTTCATGCTGCGTTCATCACCAAGTTTGCCCGCGGGCGCAAGGGGCGCTGGCCGATGGACGCGCCTATGGCGGGGCGCAGGAGTATTTAAAAAAGGGTGAAGCGGAAGACGCCCCCGCCTGATCCCGAGGGGCGTGGGGGCGTCTTCACCCTTTGCGGTCATCGGCTCTCCAGCCTGTACCGCGGGGCGATCATGGGGCAAAATACCTAAGCGAAGGTTAATTCACCCTTTCAAAAATACTCAGCTGCGCAGCGATTGCCATGTCTAGCGCCGTTTGAGGGGGATGTTATCCGGCGCGGGTGTGATCTGTGCGAGGCCGGAGGCTTCCATCAACCGCGCGGATTCCTCGGCCAGCAGACGCTCTTCCGCCTGTCCCTTGACCGGCACACGGCCCATTTCCAGAAACAGCGGTGCGGACAGCGGGCTGACGCGGTCGAGGATACGGTGGTCAATCCGGCCCTTGATACGATGCAGCATTTCCTCGATCCGGCCAAAGTCGACCAGTCCGCGCAGGGCCTCTTCGCGGGTGATATCGAGCAGGAGGTGATCGGGTTCGTATTTCTGCAAGGTGTCATACAGGATATCAGAGCTGAAGGTCGCCTGCCGGCCAGACTTACGGGCTTGGGGAGTGTTCCGTTCGATCAGCCCTGCGATGGTGGCGGCGGCGCGGAACGTGCGTTTCATCACCGCATTGCCGGCCAGCCAATGGTCCAACCCGTCATGCAGGACTGTGGCATCAACCAGCGGGGCGGGGTCGTCGACCGGATCCAGCCCCCAGATCAGCGTGGCATAATCGGTGGCGACGAAGCCCAGGGGGTTGAGGCCCAGTTCCTCCATCCGTTTTGTCAGCAGCAGCCCGAGCGTTTGCTGCGCGTTGCGACCGGCGAAGCCGTAGAAGACCGTTTGGGCGCGGCCCTCATGGGGGAAGCTTTCGATCAGCAGGCGGCCCGGCTGCGGCAGTTGGCTGACTTCGCGTTGCAGGGTCAGCCATTCGGCCGTGTGGCGCGGCAGCTCGGGCCAGCTGTCTTGGGTGAACATGCGTTGCACGCGGGCGGAGAGCTGGGTCGAGGTGGCGAATTTGGTACCCATGAACGTGGCAACGCGTGGTTTCTTGGCGGCAGAACGGCTGACCTCTACGGTCATTTCCCGCAGCCCTTCGTATTTGACGATCTGGCCGCCGATCAGGAATGTGTCGCCCGCGCTGAGCGAGGCGGCGAAACCTTCCTCGATTTCGCCCAAAGGGGCACCGCCGCGGTTGCGTTTCATGCGGACCTTCAGCGTGTCCGTATCCTGAATGGTACCGATGTTCATGCGGATGCGCTGGCTGCTGCGGGGATCGCGCAGGTGCCATTTGCCGTTTGTGCACATCAGACGTTGCCATCTGTCGTAGGCGCGCAGGGCGTAGCCGCCTGTGGCACAGAAATCGAGGCAGGCATCAAAGGCGGCGCGGCTGAGGCTGGCATAGGCCCCGGCAGAGGTCACCTCGGCATAGAGCGCATCGGCGTCGAATGGGCCGGCGCAGGCGGTGATCAGGATATGCTGGCATAACACATCGCGGGGGCCGGGGCCGCGCGGGTCGCCGTCAAGATCGCCTGCCAATACGGCGTCGAGGGCGGCGACACATTCAACCACCTCGAACCGGTTTGCAGGTACCAGCAGCGCTTTGGAGGGCGCGTTATAGCGGTGGTTGGCCCGCCCGATGCGCTGGACCAGCCGTTTGACATTCTTAGGCGCACCGATCTGGATCACGAGATCGACATCGCCCCAGTCGATCCCCAGATCAAGGCTGCCGGTACAGACAATCGCGCGCAGATCACCGCGCACCATCGCGGCTTCGACCCGTTCGCGTTGCTGCCGATCGAGCGACCCGTGGTGGATGCCAATGGGCAGGCTATCTTCGTTGGCGAGCCAGAGATTGTGAAAGAAAATCTCGGCCTGAGCGCGGGTATTGTGGAAAATCAGGGTGGTTTTATGCTGGCGTATCTGGTCGAGCACCGCCGGAATCGCATAGGCAGCCCCATTGCCGGACCACGGCGGGGCTGCGTCCGTGCGCAGCATCCGGATGTCGGGCGGCGGGCCGGGATCGGCCAGCAGGATCGGGCAGGGGTCGGGGTGACGCGCCATGAAATGCGCGATGGCGGCGGGATCTTCGACGGTGGCTGACAGGCCCACCCGTTTCAGCCCCGGACACAGACGTTGCAGCCGCGCCAGCGCCAGCATCAGCTGGTCGCCCCGCTTGCTGTCGGCCAGCGCGTGGATCTCGTCGATCACGACACGTTTGAGCCCTTTGAACATGCGCGGTGCATCCTCGTAGGAAGTCAGCAGCGCAAGGCTTTCGGGGGTGGTCAGCAGGATATGGGGCGGGTCGGCGCGTTGCCGGCGTTTGCGCGTTTGCGAGGTGTCGCCGGTGCGGTTCTCGATCCGGATGGGGAGGCTCATTTCGGTCACCGGGGTGGTGAGGTTGCGCTTGATATCCGCGGCCAGCGCCTTGAGCGGCGAGATATAGAGCGTGTGCATGCCGTCGTGACCGCCCTCGGCCAGATCGACCAGCGTGGGCAGAAAACCCGAAAGCGTCTTGCCGCCCCCGGTCGGCGCGATCAACAGCAGGGCGGGCACCTCGGCGCGGTCCAGCATGTCTTGCTGGTGGGGGTGGATGGACCAGCCTTTGGTGGCGAACCAGTCGGAGAACTTGGGGGGCAGGGTCTGCATGGGGTGCAAGATAGGCTGTTTGCACGCGGGGGCCAGCCCCCGCACCCCCGGAGTTTATCTGGCAAAATGAAGCAGATGCCCGCGCCGGTGTCGAGCGCGGTGCTACCTGACGATGGTTTCATCCTCGACGAACATATTGGCCCAAGCACGGTCGATCAGATCAGGGCGCATCTGGTGCGGGATACCTTCGAAATCGCAGATGGAAATCATCTGGTCGATCAGGAAGATCGGCTGATAGTTGGCGAACACGTTGTTGATCGTAGGGTATTTTGTTTTCAGCAAATGGATCAGCGTCGCCTCGTCCAGTTTGATGTTTCGTTTCTTGGCGACCATGGCAAAGATCTTGAGGAAGTTTTCCTGATTGGGCCCGTCGATCTTGATCTTGAAGAAGATCCGGCGCAGGGCGGCCTGGTCGAAGATCTCATTGGGGTGGAAGTTGGTGGAGAAGACCACCAGCGTGTCGAAGGGAACTTCGAACTTCTCGCCCGATTGCAGGGCGAGGATGTCTTTGTTTTCTTCCAGCGGCACGATCCAGCGGTTGACCAGCGCCTGTGGCGATTCTGCCTGTCGGCCAAGGTCGTCGACGATGAAGATGCCGCCGGTGGATTTCAGCTGCAGCGGGGCTTGATAGGTCCGTGCGGTGGGGTTGTAGACCAGATCAAGCATATCGAGCGTCAGTTCGCCCCCGGTGATCACTGTGGGGCGTTCGCATTTGACATAGCGGGTGTCAAAGCGCGTCACGCGGCGCAGGGATTTCGGATCTTGTTTCTCTTCGGAAATGGCGGTGTGCACGATGGGGTCATAGACCGTGATTACCTGACCGGCGTATTCAATCGCGCGGGGGACATAGATGCGGTCGCCAAGCGCGTCGCGAATCCCGTTGGAGATGCTTGATTTACCATTGCCGGGGGGGCCGTACATCAGGATGGAGCGACCGGCCGTCACGGCTGGGCCAAGGTTGCCGATCAGCTCGGACGGGAGCACCAGATGGCCCATCGCCGTTTCGAGCTTTGCGCGGGTGATCTGCATGTTGCGCACGGACTGGCGCTTGATCTGTTCGCGGTAGACATCAAGCGGCACGGGCATCGGGCCGAAGTATTCCGATTGCGCCAAGGCATCCAGCGCGCGGGCCTTGCCCAGATCGGTCAGCTGGTAGCCCATTTCATTGCCGTTATTCGCGTTGAGCGTGCCCGTCGCTTCGAGAAGGCGTTGGTCGCGCGACAGATCCACCAGTTCCTGCGTGACCTGAAGCGGCAGGCAGATCGCCGCTGCGAGCTCGCTGACCATGGTGACGTTCTTGCGGAACATCGTCTTGATCATGATGTCGCGCATCATCACCACGGGCAGCTTCATCTCTTGGATGGTGCGCGGCGGAGGAGGGGCCATGACGGCGCTGGCTTGCATATTCATGAAGGCTTCTTTCATGGGGACACGGGCGTGCCCCAAGGCGTAGCGGTTGAATATGGCGAAATCAGGCCCCGAAGTAGGCACCGAGCATTAAATATGCCGCAAGCACAGTTCCAAGGGCGAGGCCCATGGGGAACTTCTTGGCTTCGTGCCAGCTGACCCATTGCGGGGCAAGATTGCGCAGGGGGGAGTATTTGGCGGCGCGGTGAATGATATAGGCGGCAACCAGCGTCGCCATGAACAGCGCCATGACAAAGCGCACATCCCCAAGCGCGATAAAGGGCGTGGCGGCGGCGATGAATTTCGCATCCCCCGCGCCCATCAGCCCGCCTGCGTTCATGAAGATGCCCACAACAAGGGCTACCACCATCGCCAGCAGGTGCCAGAGGTAGCTGTCAAAGGGCAGGGCAATCGGGCCGATCAGCACAAATACGGCGGCCAATGCGATCACCGTGACATTGGTGATCCGCATAAAGGCCAGATCGGTGTAGATCGTATAGGCACAAAGGGGCAGCGCGAAGGGCAGGAACCACAGCGCTGCGTAGCTGGTGATCTCCACGCGTTAGCCTGCGTTTTCCAGCGCGCGCAGCGACCGGACGGCGGCCTCGAAGTGCTGCGGGTGGGTGCTGATGGCGTCGCGCAGCAGCCCTTTACCGGTTTCAACGTCGCCCTTCTTGATCGCGGAGAGGGCGAGGGTGTGCAACAGTTGCGCGCGCTCCGTCTGGTCCATCTCGATCGGGGGGAGGCTGTATTCACGTTGCGCGCCACGGGCGAGGATCAGGTTGTTCTTGGCGGTAAACAGCGTTGAATCCTGCTTCACGGCCTCGCCGAAAAGGCGTTCGGCAGCCTGATAGTCGCCGCGGGTCAGTTTGGAGTAGCCCCAGTTGTTCATGACCGAACCGGGCTTGGTGGTCAGACCGATGGCGATCTCGTAAAAACTGTCGGCCTTGTCCCATTCCTGTTTGCTGTCAGCGACGATCGCCTCGAGCCGGTAGCGGTTGTAGGTTTCATGGGTGGGCGGGACGGAATCCAGCGTCTTTTCCGCTTTGGCCCAATCGCCTGCGCGGATCAGCGCATCGGCGTAATCAACCTTGTCGTCGGCGGTGGCATCCTTGGAAGCGGCAACTTTGCCCCAGACGGATGCGGCCTCTTGGTTGCGTTTGGCGCGGATCAGGGATTTGCCCAAGCTGCGCTGGATGTCGATGCGGTCGGGGTTTTCCTGCGCGGTGCGGGTGAAATAGCTGACCGCCTCGTTCGGGTCGGCCACTGTCAACATCACATCGTTGAGGTTGCTTTCATCCACGACGTTCACGTCCTGGAAGGCGCGGGTGACGGTATCCTCGCCGGATTTCTTGCCGCAGCCTGCTACTGCGACGACGCCTGCAATGCAGGCGGCCAATAGGATAGGGTGGCGCATTTTTGCGTCCTTTTACTGCTCTGCCTCGTTATGATGCTGGCCGAACCAGATAGTCGCCCGAGCCGCGCCGCACCAATTTATAACTGTCTTCTTGATCCGGGATCGTAACAGAGTTTTCCGATTTTGCGAGTGCTAAGCGCAAATTGTCACGGATTGCGTCACTTTCGCCATTATCAAGCGCATAGGCCTTGCGAAAGGTCAGCTGGGCTTCGGCGAGTTTGCCGCGTTCCATCAACACAACGCCGAGATTGTTCCAGACCTCGGGGTGGGTTTCGTCCTTTTCTACAGCGTCGCGCAGCAGCTTTTCCGCCTGACCCAATCGCCCCAGCCCAAGGTTGGCGCTGCCCAGTCCCGACAGGATTTCGGCGTCCAACTGGGAGGCGAGCGCCGCGCGGTTGAAGGCGCGGATGGCCAGTTCGTATTCGCCCGCGCGCATCAGACGGTGGGCGACCTCTACCCCGTCTTCGGCGTCCTTGCGGGTGTTGACACCGGGGGCAAAGGGGTTGTCAGGGCTGGCGCGCTTGCCCCCAAACGCGGAAAGACCGCCTGCAGAGCAAGCGGCCAATCCGGCGATCAGGGTCATACAAAGCGCGAGCCTAAAGGGTAACGCGCGCTTGGGAATGTGGATCATGCAGAGCCTTACTGACCTAGTTTGGTAATGTTCATCACCGATGGCGCGACCAGAATGATCAGCAGCGGAGGAACGGTCAGCATCATTGTGGCAAGTGTCATCTTGGTTGGCAACTTGTTTGCGGCTTCTTCGGCGCGCATCACGCGTTTGTCGCGCATCTCGGCGGCATAGACCCGCAGCGCGTCGGCGATGGATGTCCCGAAGGCGGCGGATTGTACCAGCACCGTCACAAAGGACGACACATCTTGCACGCCGCAGCGTTCGCCCATGGCGTTCAGCACGCTGACCTTGTCTTTACCGGCCTTCATCTCATAGGCGACGATTTCGAACTCTTCCGCCAGCGCAGGGTAGGAGGCGCGCAATTCGCGGGCCACACGGACGATACATTGATCAAGTGACTGGCCGGCTTCGACGCAGACGAGCATCATGTCCAGCGCATCGGGAAAACCGCGTGTGATTTCCTCTTTCCGCTCGGCGACGCGGCGGGTCACCCAATAGCGCGGCAGGAAATATCCGATGCCGCCGGGGCCCACGGTATACAGCATCATCTTGTTGGTGGTCATGCCTTCGCCGCCGCCAAGGAAGTTGATGTAGACGGTGCCGATCACCAGCCCGGCAATACCAAGCGCCATCTGTGCAAAGTGAAAGAACCGTACCGCATCGCGCGAGCTATAGCCCGCCTGACGCAGCAGCAGCGCCTTGGCGCTTAGCTCTTCCACGTCTTCGGGTTCAAGGAACTTGGCGAACTTTTGCAGCTTCTCGTTGCGGTCCGACTGGCGCAGGCGCTGTTGCTTGCCTGCATCGGCAGCCTCGGTCTGGCTCCGTTTGAGCTTGGCCAAAGGGTCTTCGGGCTGGCGCAGGATCATGACAAGCGTTGCGCCCACCATGGTCAGGCCCAATGCGCCCAGAATGGCGATCCAGCCCATGGGACCAAGTGCGGTGTCGAGTGAGTTGAGGAAATTCACAGTGAGGCCCCCTTAGACTTTGATATCGGTCAGCTTGCGCATGACGATGAGGTTAAGCGACAGGAACAGGACAACCGCGATACAGCCGGGGATGAACAGCGGGTGGGTCATGACTTCGTCATAGTAATGCGGGTCACCGAGTTTGATCACGATGAGCGCGAGGATCGGGAAGGCGGACAGGAACTTGCCGGACCATTTCGCCTCGGCAGTGATAGCACGCACGCGGCGGAACAGGCGGAAGCGGGCGCGGATGACCTTGGCCAACCCCGCAAGGATTTCGGCAAGGTTACCCCCCGATTGCTGCTGGATGGTCACAGCCACCGCGAGGAAGCGCAAATCCTGCATATCAAGCCGTTCGGCCATATCCTTGAGCGCCTCGCCAATGTCGCGGCCATAGGCGGTTTCATCGGCGATTACGCCGAATTCCGACGCAAGCGGGTCCTGGATTTCCTTGGACACGATAGAGATCGCGCTGGTGAAAGGGTGGCCCACGCGCAACGATCGCACCATCAGTTCCACCGCGTCAGGCAGCTGCTCTTCGATCATGTCCATACGCTTCTTCGCTTTGGACGAGATCCAGAAAAATACCGCCCCGACACCGATCCCGACAGAGATCAGGATGCGCACGGGCACTTCGGTATTGGTGCCGATGGTCAGCCCCAGAAAGGCGACGACCGAAAGGCCGGCCATGATCATGATCAGCTGTTTTGGCGCAAAGGCGATCGCGGCCTTTTGTGCTTTCTCGGCGAGCAGGGAATAGACCGGAATGGATTTATTATCCATGTGCTGCTGCATTTCCTTGCGCAGCTTGTCCAGAACCTCTTCGCGGCGGGCCCCTTTTTCCAGCATTTCAAGCCGGCGGTTGACCTTGCTGTTGAGGCTGATGGATTTACCGAAAGCGACCAGATACAGCCCTTCGACCAGCACAAGGACACCGACGAAGATCAGGCCATAGATAATGGGTTCTGCACTCATGATTGATAATCCTTACTTGACCACAACGGGTTCATAGATCGACGATGGCAGGTCATAGCCCCACATCTTGAAACGTTCAGAGAAGTGGCTGCGCACGCCGGTGCCGGTGAAGTGGCCGATGATCTTGTTTTCGGGCGTCAGGCCGACGCGCTGAAAGCGGAAGATTTCCTGCATAGAAATCACGTCGCCCTCCATGCCGGTGATTTCGGTGATCGACGTCATGCGGCGCGACCCGTCCTGCAAGCGCGATGCTTGTACGATCAGGTTCACAGCCGACGAGATCTGGCTGCGGACCGCTTTCAGCGGCATTTCGATACCGGCCATGGCGATCATGTTTTCCAGACGGCTGACACCATCGCGGGCAGAGTTGGCGTGGATCGTGGTCATCGACCCGTCGTGGCCGGTGTTCATCGCCTGCAGCATGTCGATTACTTCCTCGCCGCGCGTCTCGCCGACGATGATCCGGTCAGGACGCATCCGCAGGGCGTTTTTCAGACAGTCGCGCGGGGATACCTCGCCCTTGCCTTCAACGTTGGGCGGGCGGCTTTCCATGCGGCCCACATGGGTCTGTTGCAGTTGCAGTTCGGCGGTGTCTTCGATGGTCAGGATCCGTTCATCGTTGGCAATAAACGATGACAGCGCGTTCAGCGTGGTGGTTTTACCAGAACCTGTACCGCCCGAGACGATGATATTCAGACGGGTGGCGACGGCGGCTTGCAGATAGGCTGCCATCTCTTCCGAGAAGGCCCCAAAGCTCACCAGATCATCAATGCCCAGTTTGTCTTTCTTAAACTTACGAATGGAGACAAGGCTGCCGTCCACGGCAATCGGCGGGACCATAGCGTTGAAACGCGAGCCGTCTTTCAAGCGCGCATCGACATAAGGGTTGCTTTCATCGACGCGACGGCCAACGGCGGAAACGATCTTGTCGATGATCCGCAGCAAGTGCTTTTCGTCTTTGAAGGTCACGTCGGTCAGCTGCAGTTTACCCGCGCGTTCCACAAAGATCTGTTGCGGGCCGTTAACCAGAATATCGTTGACGCTGTCGTCTTTCAGCAGCGTTTCCAGCGGGCCAAGGCCGGTCACCTCGTCATACAGTTCCGAGTTCAGTTGAACGCGATCCTCGCGGTTCAACACGATGGATTTCTCGGCCAGAATCTCGGTCGAGATTTCGTTGATCTCGCTGCGCAGATCCTGTTCCGAGGCGTGTTCAAGGGCGGCGAGGTTCAGGTTCTCAAGCAGGGCACGGTGCAGTTCGAGCTTGATGTCGCTCATGCGTTGCTTACGCTTCACGTCGCGATCCTGCGGGGCGACGGTTGCGGCTTGGGCCACGCGGCGCATGCTGGCGGGTTTGGGCGCGACCGCTTCCTCTGGCTGTTGCTGGGGCGCGGGAGCCTTCGCCTTTGGGGCGGGTGTGGCTACGGCAACGTCACCTGGCTTTTTATACTTCGAGAACATCTGAATACTCTTTCTAAATTATCTGGCGCTTGGGCCGGATCAGGCGGCTTTGGCTTCGTCAGCCTTGAGGTCGTGGATAGAAGACGCGAGCTTTGCAATCTCGCGACGTAGCGGGTTCTTGGCGGCGGTATTGGCGAGCGGCAGACCGTGGTCGTTGGCCTGCGTCACCTGCTTGCCGCCATCAGGCAGCTGCACGTCGATGGAGATACCAAGGCTTTCTGCCATCCGTTTGACCCGCGCTTTGGCGTTAAGGTCGGTAAATTTCGGCGCGCGGTTCATGACATAACGCAGCTTTTCGACCGGCAGCTCTTCGGATTGCAGCGCGCGTTTGAAACGCAGGGCGTTTTGGGCGCAGCGCATATCCAGTTCGAGCATGGCAAAATAGACATGCGCATTGCTCAGCACGGTTTCGGTCCATTGCACCAGCGTCGACGGCATATCGACAACAACGTAGTCGAACTGGTTGCGCGCCATATCCAGAATCCGCGTCACATCTTCCGAGGTGATCAGATCAAGCGGCAGCATATCGGCGGGGGCGGTCAGGACCTGAAGCGTGTCTTCATAGGTCAGCAGGGCCTGACCAAAGCTTTCCTCGTCCATCTCGTCTGTCTCGATCAGCATGTCATAGACGACTTCGCGGCGCGGCAGGTCCAGATAGGTCGCCACGGCCCCGAACTGCAGATCGAAATCCAGCAGGCAGACCTTTGGCGGGTTCTTTTTGTCGGAAGTCGCCAGCTCCCACGCCAGATTAACGGCCATGCTCGTCGCACCGGTGCCACCGGCCAAACCATGTACCACGATCACAGCGCCGTCTTTATCGGCACCGGGTTTCAGCTTGGGGCCTGCCTCGATATGTTCGGCTGTGGGCTCGGGGCCTGCGCGCAGACGTTCGATGGTCGCCGCCAATTCGCCTTCGGGCAGCGGGTAGGGAACGAATTCATCCGCACCTTGACGCAACAGGGAATGGAGCGAGGCCGGAGACATGTCTTCGGCGATCAGGATCACCTTGATATGACGCGATTTGGCCTGCGAGATGATTTCGGACATCATCGGCAGGTTCTCTTCGTCCTCGGAATCAAGCGCCAGTGCAATCAGCTCGAGCGTCGCCGCTTCGGGCTGGCTGAAAAAAGCGAGGCTTTCAGAAAAGCCGAGATCACCCCAGGCTTCGCCCAAAGCTGATTCCATATCCTCGATCAGCAGGTCAAAGTTCTGTACATCACGGCTGACAGTGCAGGCGATGATCTGTGGTGCGTCAATCTGTGGCATACTGCTGCTCATACCTAAACTTCCCCTTCTTCTCTTTGGGGCGCGGCAAGGGCGGATCGGGCGTCGCCCTGTTCTTTGCCTTGCGGTCCCCTGCGTCAGACCACGGTGGCCGGGCGCAACTGTCCTATTGCAGTGAATATCCCTGCCAAGTGGGGCAAGATTGGGGCTAAATAGTTTCTATTGTTTGGTCTTTTGAAACGATCCGCAGTGATTTGCCGGATTGAAACGCAAAAGGTCCGACCGTCAGCGACGATCAGGCCTTTCTCGAGGTATCTGTTATCCGGTTATTCCGTCGCTGTACCGGTAGCAGCGGCACCGCCCGTTAGCTGAGTCGGTGGCACGGCGCTGGCAACGTAATCGCGATAGATGATCTGCGCGTATTTGCCGTCCAGAACGGTGGGATGGCGCCCGACAAAGCCGCTGACTTCGGTCACTGTGCGACGGTTCGCCCGTGCGCGGCCCTGTGTCACGATCAACGGCTGCGTTTCGCCAAAGGAAACAACGGCCTCAAGACGGCTGCGGCTGATGCCTTGTGTTGACAGATACGCAACAACGGATTGTGCTCGGCGCAGGCCCAACGCTTTATTGTAGCTGTTTGATCCGACAGCATCGGTATGGCCATACACGCGGAAGCGGACCTCGGGGAATTGGCGAATCCATCCCGCTTGGCGCCGCAGCACGGCCTGCGCGGCCCCGTCCAGCTGGGCCGAGTTAAAGGCAAAGGTCACCGTGGATTCGACTTCGCCGGCAAAGCGGTTGGCCAGATCGAAGGTGTACTGGCGTTCGCCTGTCATCACCAAACGGTTGTTCAGCGTGGCGTTTCCAAAGGTGCCCAGATCGGTCAGGGATCCTGCTTCGCGGTGGAACTGGGTATAGACCGGATCAGGGCTGCTGGCACAGCCTGCCACGGTCATCGCCAAAGCGGCGCATAACCCGGTGATTTTGCCTGTCGAAGGGATCGCTGATGTCATCTGATCAATCCAATACATAGCCATATGACCCGCTAAAGTCCTGTTTGGCAACCTCGCCAGCCGCCCCTTTGGTGGGCGCTGTGCTGCCTTTGGACGTGCGACCTGACAGGAACAATTCGCTTTCCGTGGGCGGTTTGATCCGGTCGGTGGGCAGGGCCAAAGCCTCGCCGCGGGTGGGGGTCACAAGATGGGCCGTGATAATGATCACCAGTTCGGACTGGCTGCGCTGATAGTTCGCGCTGCGGAACAACGCGCCCAATACAGGCACATCGCCGATCCAGGGTAGCTGGCTGGAGTTATCGGTGAAATCGTCGGTCAGCAGACCCGCGATCGCAAAGCTTTCGCCGTCGCGCATTTCAACCGTGGTCGAGGTTTCGCGGCGGGTGAAGGCCGAGATGTCGAAACCATTGCCCAAGGACACGCTGTTGCTGGCATCAATCGCCGACACAGCGGCTTTGAGTTCGAGGTTAATCAGGTCTTTATCCACGACACGGGGGATAAAGCTCATCTCTACGCCGAAGGGTTTGTACTGCACCGAAATCTGGTCGCCGGTCTGGGCGACAGGCACCGGGTATTCGCCACCGGCAAGGAACGTCGCCTCTTGCCCGGACAGCGCGACGAGGTTCGGTTCGGCAAGGAAGCGTACGGCGCCCTTCTGCTCCAGGGCTTCAAGCAGCAGGCCGACTTGGGTGGACCCTGCGTTAAAGCCAAACAGTACCGCGCCTGCGTTGCTGTTGGACGCAGGTGTCGTGCCGCCAAGAGAGTTTGCAATCGCGCCTGACGTATTTGTCGTATTGGTCCCGCCGTTGATCGCAAGATCATTGCCCACCAGCCCGTTCAACGCGAGCGACGCGCTTAGGGATTTGGAGACAGATCGGCTCATCTCGGCAAAGCGGACTTTCATCATCACCTGCTGGATGCCGCCGACGCTCATCAGGTTGGAGACGCGTTCTGGCGCATAGCGTTCGGCCAGATCAAGGGCGCGCTGCAGGCGTTGGGTGGAGGACACGATGCCCGACAGGACGATACCGTCGTTGGCTGTGCGCACTTCGATCTTTTCGCCGGGCAGGATCTGCCGCAGGCGTTCCTTGAATTCAGAGACATCCGCCGCGACGCGCACATCCACGTTGGTGATCAACTGACCGGCCGCATCCAGCAGGGTCAGCGTGGTCAGGCCAGGGGATTTGCCCAGCACATAGATGGTGCGATCGGAGAGGGATGAGATATCTGCGATCCCCGGATTGGCGATGCTAAGCTCGGCAAAGGGGATGTCGCTTTCAACCACAACCGCGCGGTTCATCGGGACTTCCAACACACGGTTGGTACCCTTCTTGACCACGCGGAGCGTGTTGGCCTGCGCGTCGATCGGCGCAGTCAATGCAAATGGCATCGCACCAATGGTCAGTCCCAATAGGGCTGCTTTAATAAACTTATCGATTTTCATGTGACCTGCCTTTGTGATCACGCCTCAAAATAGGGTCTTTGCGCCCGCCGTTTGCGACACTGTGCGGTCCTTTGCGTTTTTTTGCAAGAATCAATGACAGGGGGGGGCGGGTATATGTGGATTAACAGCAACATATCCGAAATGGCAAAACGCCGCGCAAAGTGATGCGCGGCGGTGTTGAGGTCCGTATTTGCCCTGCCTGACAAGCAGATCAGTTGGTGCAGGGGATCGGGATTTCGACCACTTCAGCACCACGACGAGTCCGGATGGTGCAGACTTTTTCTGTAGTTGTTTCGACTTTGACCGTTTCTTCCGTCAGGCCGAGCAGGCGGCGTTGGTCGACTTCGATCTCACCGGCGACGGTGTCATCCTCTGCCCCGACGAGCGAGAGGGATAGGTCACCCGTCGATTGCGCCTGTGCCAATGCGGCAACTTGATAGGGCTGAACGGCAACAGTCACAGTATTCGCGATGGCCGCCTCGCTGCGTTCGCCGCCGGCGCTTTGGTCGATCGCGATGATCTTGACGCCTGCCTCGATCAGTTTGGTCACGTCTCCGGTATCGGCGCGGTCGTTGCCGCCCCGGTTGATGCGGCCGGTCCAGTAGACATCGACACGGTCACCGGGGCGCAGGAAGCCCGAGACGCCGCTTGATACATCGACGCGGATCGCGAAAGCACGGCTGCCCCGTTCCAGCTGCGAGGTGAGGCCGGTATCGGCACCGGGTTCGGTCACCTTTGCCGCCATAATGGCTTCGTCTTTTTCCATCGCACGCAGCACGACACGCAGGTCATCGCTGTTTTCGGGGAAAAGCGCTGCTTCTTCGATAAATGTGCCTTCGGGGATCGCATCCTCGGGCCATTTTACCTGCCGCACATCTTCGCGGGTCAGGCGCTGCCCGTATTTCAGCGGCCCGTTGGCCACGTATACACCAACCGTCGGCACGATCTGCGCCAGAGCCTCTTGGGCCTGTTGGTTGGCGCGTTGATATTCACTGATGCGGCCCTTTGCCAGATACACAGCACCACCTGCCAAGGCGATACCGGCGAGCAGGACCAGTCCAAAAACCATCCGCATGTTACTTACCTCTCTTGAGTGTGTGCCGGTCCCAGGACGCGGCGCGAAACTTATACCAGTGGATAGGCGGTGATTGTGTTCAGACTATGGATAATCCGCGACCAAGCTGGGTCATTATAGTGGTGGATTGGGTTAGATGTCGCCCGGCGTCTGGGTCATCACCCGGTCTGCTAGATCCACAGTTCCGGTAGTCATGCTGACGACAATGAGAACCGCCAGAGATACCACGGCTGCACATAGAACAACCCAGTCAACTGTGACCGCACCGCTTGGGCTTCGCCAGAATTTGATAAGCTTCGAGAGCATTGTTTCGCCTTGCGTGATGAAGGTCTAAAAAACTGGCCGCATTCTGTCGAGCAGAATGCGGCCAGCGAAATCTCTTGGCGCGACGAACGCTTAGCCGCCAGATTTAGCCAGGGCTTTGTGTGGCCATGTAGGAGTTGGTTTTCGACGTCAGGTTGGAAGCGCCTGTTTCGATCGAGGAGTAAGCTGCGACGGCCAGGCCAACAACGGCGGCGGTCAGAACAACCCAGTCAACAGTCACAGCGCCGGATTCGTCGTTTTTGAAGTTCTTGATAAAGTTCATCATGGTATGTCCCTCCAAGGATCATAAAGTTTTCAATCTCAACCCTGTCGTCCGTTTCGATGCTTCTCTCTCAATTCCGCATCTGGCTGACTTGGTATGAGCCTATATAGCCTTGTGAATGGGGCACGAATTTGGCGGCAATTGTGACATTTCGTTTTTCAGGGCCGGTTTTTGGCAGAATTATTGTAGCCCGCTGATACGAAAAGATTTTCCATCTTCATTTTTTGTTATCCTTGATGAGAAGCGGGGCAGGATTGCATCAATTATGGCGAAATCGCCATGTTCCCTGCCATGTTTGGTTGGTTTGGCGAGGGTTTCCGTGCGAGATTGCTGAAAAAGAGCATTAAATAATCAGTGCAGGCAGCGATGTTTCGACGAATGACCGTATCTTTGATGGTGGGGATGCTGGCGGCCTCGGCTGTCTGGGCAGACGCGCCCAAGCCATTTCCGAAGTTCGAGGCAAAACGCGTAAAACCGCCCAAGCCGGGCAGTACCAATCGGATCAATGTCTTTATCGAACCCAAGGCCGACGACGTCCCCGATGTGGTCGCAACCGACTCCGGTGCCATCGTGCCAGCGTCACCGGGGCAGTATGATTGGTTCTGGGATCGTGTCTCTCCGGCGGTCGAGAAATCTGGCCCGGGCCGGCTGGAGGCCGCGATGGTCACGCTGGCAACGGCCAGCAGCAAAATCCCCGCGCCACGCATGCAACAGATGCAAGAGATCGCCAAGGCCAACGGGATCGACATCCTCCGCTCTACCATCGGGACACAGGTGTCACCTGCGCTTGTGCTCGCGGTGATCACGGTTGAATCCGCGGGGCGGCCCGATGCCATCAGCGGGGCAGGGGCGCAGGGATTGATGCAATTGATGCCTGATACAGCGACGCGCTTTGGGGTGACCGATAGTATGGTCCCGACGCAGAATATCGCGGGCGGCGTAAAATACCTGGATTGGCTGATGGGCGAATTTGATCGCGATCCGATATTGGTGCTGGCGGGCTATAACGCGGGCGAAGGGTCCGTGCACAAGCACGCGGGCGTGCCGCCTTTTGCCGAAACCCGTGACTATGTGCCCAAGGTGCTGGCCGCTTTTCAGGTCGCCAAGGGCCTGTGCCAGACCCCGCCCGAGCTAATCTCGGACGGATGTGTCTTTGCGGCGATGAACTGACACCAGTTTGGGGCCGAGTGTAAAAAGGGGCGCGGCCATCGCTGGCTGCGCCCCTTGTCGTTCATCGCGTCAGCGGATTAGACGATTGTCGCTTCGGTCGCGGCGCGCAGTTCGTCTTCCGTGACGCCATCGGCGCATTCAACGATCTTCAGCCCGCCTTCAACGACATCCAGCACACCTAGATTGGTGATGATGCGGTCAACGACGTTCTTGCCGGTCAGCGGCAGGGTGCATTCTTTCAGCACCTTGCTGTCGCCATGCTTGCTGGCGTGGTCCATGACCACCACAACGCGGCCCACACCCGCGACCAGATCCATCGCGCCGCCCATGCCTTTGACCAGCTTGCCGGGGATCATCCAGTTGGCGAGGTCGCCGTTTTCAGCCACTTCCATCGCGCCCAGAATGGCCATGGCGATCTTGCCGCCGCGGATCATCCCGAAGGAGGTCGAGCTGTCGAAATACGAGGTGCGATCCAGCTCGGTGATGGTCTGCTTGCCCGCGTTGATCAGGTCGGCGTCTTCCTCGCCCTCGATGGGGAAAGCCCCCATGCCCAACATGCCGTTTTCCGACTGTAACGTCACATCCATCCCCTCGGGGATGTAGTTGGACACCAGCGTCGGAATCCCGATGCCAAGGTTCACATACCAACCGTCTTGCAGTTCCTGCGCGGCGCGTGCCGCCATTTGATTGCGATCCCAAGCCATTATGCCGTCCTCACTGTGCGCTGTTCGATGCGTTTCTCGTGATCACCCTGAATGATGCGGTGCACATAGATGCCGGGCAGGTGGATCGCATCGCCGCCAAGGCTGCCACGGGGAACGATCTCTTCGACCTCGGCGATGCAGATCTTGCCACACATGGCCGCTGGCGGGTTGAAGTTGCGCGCCGTCTTGCGGAATACGAGGTTGCCGGTGTCATCTGCTTTCCACGCTTTGACAATCGCCAGATCCGCAACGATGCCCCGCTCAAGGATATAGGTCTCGCCGTCGAAATCCTTGTGCTCTTTGCCTTCGGCGATCACGGTGCCAACGCCGGTCTTGGTATAGAAGCCGGGGATGCCCGCACCACCCGCACGCATACGTTCGGCCAAGGTGCCTTGCGGATTGAATTCCAGCTCAAGCTCGCCGCCGAGATACTGGCGCATGAATTCCTTGTTCTCGCCGACGTAAGAGCTGATCATTTTCTTGACCTGCTTGGTCTGCAACAAGATACCGATGCCGAAATCATCTACGCCCGCATTGTTCGAGGCAAAGGTCAAATCCTTGGTGCCCGCGTCCCGGATCGCGTTCAGCAGCAGTTCGGGAATACCGCAAAGGCCAAAGCCCCCCGCTGCGATCAGCATGCCATCGTGCAGCACGCCTTCCAGCGCCTCGGCAGCGCTTCCATAGATTTTCTTCATTCCGGCTCCTTTCAAGAGAGGCTCACGGCCCTGTCGTACTATCGTTATACGACTTCTATGACGCGGCGTAACGAACGTGTCAAACCGCCGACGCTAATGTCAGCGGTACCAGTGAAGCTTGCCGGAAAATTCGGGGGAATGCGCGCCCACCCTGCGTCGGGTGGGCAGCTGTCGTCGCGGGATCAGTGCAGCCCGCAGCGAGGTCAGACGATGCGTACCTGCGTGCCGATGGGGGCAATCTGGTACAGCGCCTCGATCATGTGGTTGTAAAGCCCGATGCACCCGTCAGAGCTTTGCCGCCCGATCTTGCGCGTGTCATGGGTGCCGTGGATCAGATAGGCGGGCCAGCTGAGGTACATCGCATGGGTGCCAAGCGGGTTGTCCGGACCGGGCGGCATATACTTCAGATCGGGGTCGCGTTCGATCATGCTGGGTGTCGGTGTCCAGTCGGGCCCAACACGTTTGCGCACAATGCGGGTGTAGCCGCGTTTGGTCAGCTCGTCGCTGCGGGGCACGGAGGTCGGGTAAATCTTGTAGGTCTCGCCATCGCCGCCCCAATAGTGCAGCGCGCGGGAAGAGGTATCAGCCACGATCGCGGCTTTGCCCAATGTATCAAAGTGGTCCTGCCAGTTCTGGCTGGAAAATCCATTGGTGTTATGACGTACCGGTGCCGCGATCTCTGGCACCGGCGTCTGTGCGCGCAACAGGGCCGGCGTGAAAAGCGCCGCGCCCGCTGTCAGGATCAACCCGCGTCTTGAGAATGTCTGCTCTGCCATCTTTATGTCCTTCTACCGTGGCGATTGTCACAGGTAAAAGCAGCAAGGGCAGGGCGGGGCAACTCACATATATGTCATTTCATGAATATGTGAGTTGCGCTCTCACTCTTCCGGTGCGGTGGCCGATTTTGCGGGTGCCTTTTTGGCCGCTGGTTTCTTTGCGGGAGCCTTCTTGGCCGGAGCCTTTTTCGCAGCGGTTTTCTTTGCTGCGGGCTTCTTGGTCGCGGCTTTGCGCTTGGCAGGGGATTTCGCCAGCTTTTCCTCGATCAGCTCAACCGCACGTTCCATGGTCAGATCGGCAGGCTCGACCTCTTTGGGGATGGTGGCGTTGACTTTCTCCCACTTCACATAAGGCCCGTATTTGCCTTCCATGATGTTGACCTCGCCGCCCAGATCAGGGTGTTCGCCCATCTCGCGGATCGGTTTTGCCGCTTTGCCACGCCCGCCACGGCTGGCGACTTTCTCGGCCAGAAGCTGCACGGCGCGGTTCATGCCAACGGTGAACACCTCGTCCAGTGTTTCGAGGTTCGCATTGGTCCCGCCACGGTTCGACGTGCTGTCGGCGTGTTTGATATAGGGGCCGTAGCGCCCGATATTGGCCCAGACCATCACCCCATCTTCCGGGTGCGGGCCGATCTCACGCGGCAACGACAGCAGCATGACAGCGCGTTCCAGCTCCAGCTCTTCGGCGGGCCAGTCCTTGGGCACCGATTGACGCGGCGGTTTTTTGTTCTCTTCGGTGACGGGGCCGCGCTGCACATAGGGGCCGAAGCGCCCTTTGAACACGCGAATCTCGTCGCCCATATCCTCGCCCAGCAGTTTGCCATCGGGCGGAATAGCCGAGGCTTCGGCCTCGGGGTCGGGCGGGCCGAAGGGGCGGGTATAGCGGCATTCAGGGTAGTTCGAGCAGCCGATGAACGCGCCGCCGGACCGTGCGGTGCGCATGGACAGACGCCCAATCTCGCAGTTGGGGCACAGGCGCGGGTCGCTACCATCCTCATTGGGCGGGAAGAGATGCGGCTCGAGTACCTCGTTGATCTTCTCCAACACCTCGGTGATGCGCAGATCGGCTGTTTCCGCGATCGCAGCCGAAAAATCCTGCCAGAACCGGCCCAGCACATCCTTATAGTCGGCATCCGCCGCGCTCACCTTATCAAGCTGGTTTTCCAGATCGGCGGTGAAATCATAGCCCACATATTTGCGGAAGTAATTCTCGAGGAAGGCTGTCACCAACCGGCCCTTGTCCTCGGGGAACAGACGGTTGCCTTCCTTACGAACGTATTCGCGGTCCTGAATGGTGGTGACAACGCTGGCATAGGTCGACGGGCGCCCGATTCCCAGCTCTTCCATGCGCTTGACCAATGTCGCTTCAGTGTAGCGGGGGGGCGGCTGGGTAAAGTGCTGCTCTGGCGTGACAGAGCGTTTGTCCATCTTGTCGCCTTGGGTGATCTGCGGCAGGCGCTTGTCATCCTCGTCCACGACATCGTCGCGGCCTTCTTCGTAGACGCGCAGGAAGCCGTCGAATTTCACCACCTGACCGGTGGCGCGCAGCCCGACCTGTTCGTCCTTGCTGCCGATCTCTACCGTGGTGCGTTCCAGACGCGCACTTTCCATCTGGCAGGCCAGCGTGCGCTTCCAGATCAAATCGTACAGCTTGCGTTGATCCGGTTCGGTCAGTTTCAGCGCGTCGGCATCTTTGGTCATGTCGGTGGGGCGCACACATTCGTGCGCCTCTTGCGCGTTCTTGGCCTTGTTCTTGTAGATACGCGGTTCAGACGGGACGTATTCTGCCCCGAACCGGTCCGAGATGGCATCCCGTGCCATCGTGATCGCCTCGGGGGCCATGTCGATGCCGTCGGTCCGCATATAGGTGATGTGACCGGCTTCATAGAGCCGCTGCGCTGTGCTCATGGTCTGGCGTGCGCCCATGCCGAACTTGCGGCTGGCTTCCTGCTGCAACGTCGACGTCATGAACGGGGCCGAGGGGTTGCGGCTCGCGGGTTTTGCCTCGACGCTGGTAACCGTCAGATCGCGGCTGGTAATCGCCTGTACCGCCATCTCGGCTTGCGTTTCATTGCCAAGATCAAAACGGTCCAGCTTCTTACCGGCAAGCGTCACCAGACGGGCCTCGAACTCTTGCCCGCGCGGCGTGGCGACCAGCGCCTTGACGCTCCAGTATTCGCGGTTGCGGAAGGCCTCGATCTCCATCTCGCGCTCGACGATCAGCCGCAAGGTGACCGACTGTACCCGCCCCGCTGATTTCGCGCCGGGCAATTTGCGCCACAGCACCGGCGACAGGTTGAAGCCCACCAGATAATCCAGCGCGCGCCGTGCCAGATAAGCCTCGACCAGCGGCATATCGACCTGACGCGGGTTCGCCATTGCTTCGGTCACTGCCTTTTTGGTGATCTGGTTGAACACCACGCGGCTGACCGGCGTGTCCTTCTTGATCGACTTGCGCTTGGTCAGCGCCTCTTGCAGGTGCCAGCTGATCGCTTCGCCTTCGCGGTCAGGGTCAGTCGCGAGGATCAATGCGTTGTCGTCTTTCAGCGCATCCGCGATGGCTTTGACGTGTTTCTTGCTTGCTGCGGCGACTTCCCAAGTCATGTCGAACCCGTTTTCCGGGTCGACCGATCCGTCTTTGGGCGGCAGATCGCGGACGTGGCCGTAGGACGCAAGCACGGTGTAATCACTGCCGAGATACGAGTTGATCGTTTTAGCTTTGGCAGGTGATTCGACGACGACAACTGGCATAAAATTCGGCACCTTGGATCAAATTAATTCGCGTGGCTTATGCTGTGACATGTGGCGTGAAGCGAAGTTTGTCAATCCGCAGAACAGCGCGCCCCCTTTGATACACGGGCTATAAAGCGCCTTTTCGGGGGTGTTTCACGGTGTAATCCGGCCGGGGTTCCGGCTTCCAGATGGTCTAAATCCCGGGGGCGCTTTGGAGGGTCTCCAAAGCGGGGGCTGGCCCCCGATCTGCGGCCGCGTCACGCTCAGTCCGCGCGGGATACCAGCCCGCCTGCGTGGCGCAGGATATGCCCGTTCAGCTCAAGCTCGACCAGAACAGGCGTGGCGATCCCCGGTGCGACCGCCAGATCGCGCAGCAGCTGGTCTTCGGCAACGGGGCTGGGGCCAAGGCGTGACAATATATCGGTGTGCAGCGCTGCAATGTCGCGCTGGGGCGCGGGGGCGGCTGCTGTGGAAATGGGCGGGCTGGCGGCGGCAGCCTTTGCCGGCCCCAGTTGATCAATCACATCTGCGGCATTGCGTACCAGCGCCGCCCCGTCACGGATCAGCATGTTGCAGCCCGCGGCACGGGCATCGAAGGGATGGCCGGGCACGGCAAGCACCTCTCGCCCCTGATCCAGCGCGTCACGGGCGGTAATCAGGCTGCCGGATTTCGCCGCCGCTTCGACCACGACCGTTGCGCGGCTTAGCCCTGCGATGATCCTGTTGCGGCTGGGGAAATGCCGCGCCATCGGTTGCAGCCCCATCGGTTGTTCCGAAATGCGCAGCCCTTGGGCCGCGATGTCTTGGGCAAGCGTCGTATTCTCTACCGGATAGATCACATCGACGCCCCCCGCTTGCACCGCGATTGTGCCAGTGTCGAGCGTGGGCAGATGTGCCGCGGCATCAATCCCCCGCGCCAATCCCGAGACGACCGTAAACCCCGCCTCACCCAAACCGGATGCCAAGGCGCGGGCCATGCGCGTCCCGAGCGATGAGGCGTTTCGCGCGCCCACAATCGACACCAAGGGGCGGTGCAGCAGCTCGATATCTCCGATTGCCCATAGAAACGGGGGGGCGTCGTCAAGCTCTGCCAGAGGCGGGGGGTAGGCTGCGCAATCATGGGCAATCAAGCGCGCGTTCGCGGCCTTTGCCGCGCGCAGCTCTGCATGGACGACATTCTCGGGGCAGATGCGATAGTCTTTCACACCTGCGGCGCGGGCGACGTCGGGCAACGCCTCAAGCGCGGTACGCGCGGTGCCGTAGTCGCGCAGCATGCGGTAATAGGTGACAACGCCGACACGGCGCGAGCGCAACAGACGAAGCCGCGCAAAGCTGTCGTCTTCCAGGGTGGGTGGGACCAAGGGGGGCGTGGAAGAGGAAGGAGTGTTGTTCCTGTCAGTCATCCCGCGTCTCCGTCCGTTGCCTCACCAGCTTTAGGCAAAGCTGCTTAACGAAACGTGAACGGCAAAGGTTTAATCCGAACTACTAATCTTCTTCGGTGTGCGATCCGGTATCGGATCACCGGAGCACCTAAGTGCATTCCGGTAATCCGTTTTCACTTAGGCGGCAGCGGCACCGCCGACGGTCAGGCCGCCGATCATCAATGTGGGCTGTCCAACGCCCACGGGCACCCATTGGCCCGCCTTGCCGCAGTTGCCCATGCCCGGATCCAGCGTGGGATCATTGCCGATGGCGCGGATCTGTTGCAGCGCTGTGGCCCCGTCTCCGATCAGCGTGGCCCCTTTGACGGGGTCGCCGACCACGCCATTGCGCACACGGTAGGCTTCGGTGCAGGAGAAAACGAATTTGCCGTTGGTGATATCCACCTGCCCGCCGCCAAAACCGACCGCATAGATGCCGTCCTTGAGGTCCGCGACGATATCACCGGGGGCCACGTCGCCGCCCAGCATATAGGTGTTGGTCATGCGCGGCATCGGGGTGTGGGCATAGGATTCGCGGCGGCCATTGCCGGTTGGGGCCACGCCCATCAGCCGGGCGTTCTGCCGGTCCTGCATATAGCCTACCAGCACACCGTCCTCGATCAGCACATTCTTGGCCGAGGGCGTGCCCTCGTCATCAACAGAGATAGACCCGCGCCGGTCGGGGAGGGTGCCATCATCCAGCACCGTCACGCCTTTGGCGGCGATGCGTTGGCCCATGAGGCCGGCAAAGGCGCTTGAGCCCTTGCGGTTGAAATCCCCTTCCAATCCGTGACCGATGGCCTCGTGCAGCAGGATGCCGGGCCAGCCGGGGCCAAGCACAACATCCATGACGCCCGCAGGCGCGGGCACGGCACGCAGGTTGACGCAGGCGATGCGCAGGGCTTCGCGCGTTTTGGCCTGCCAGTCGGCGGGGTCCAGCAGCCCGTCCAGCCCGATACGCCCGCCACCACCGGCGGTCCCGCTTTCGCGGCGGCCATCCTGTTCGACGATGACCGACACGTTCACCCGCGTCATCGGGCGCACATCGCGGACAGAGGTGCCTTCGGGGCGCAGAATCTCGACCTCCTGGATAGAGGCAGAGATAGAGGCAGAAACCTGCACGACTCGCGCGTCAAGGCTGCGAGCGAAATCGTCGATCTCGCGCAGGGTGTCGACCTTGACGGGAAAGGCCGCGCCCGCGATCGGATCTTCGTCGGTATAGAGCTTTTGATTGGTCGCGGCTGGCGCATCCGCCCATGTGCCGCCCCCCGCACCCACGGCCAGCCGTGCGGTTTCGCTTGCGCGGCGCAGGGCGGCTTCGGTGATCTCGGTCGAGTGGGCGTAGCCAGAGACATCGCCCCGCACCGCCCGCAAGCCAAAGCCTTCGGAGGCATCGTAGCTGGCCGTTTTCAGCCGCCCGTCGTCAAACACCAACCCTTCAGACCGCCGGCGTTCGAAAAACAGTTCCCCGTCGTCGGCACCTGCCACAGCGTCGCGCAGGATGGACAGCGCGGCGTCACGGTCAAGCTGCGCCTCAAAGGGGTTGAAAGGCGGCTGGCTCATAAAAATGTTCCCTGAATCGTGTCATAAAAATCGCTTCGCGTCCGTTTGACGCAAGCAGAAGTCTTTATCTTGAAGTTAGAATATGATTGTAAGCGTACAGATTACAACGGGACAGCTGCCTCCAATTGCGGGGTGCTGCTGGGATTCGCTTATCAATGGTCACAAGATCAGGACGACATATGAAACATCTTCTCTCTTTTTCGGGTCTCATGGCCGCTTTTTCCGCCGTGCCAGCAATGGCGCAGGAAAACCTTCGCATCGACGGGCTGGAAATCATTGGTGAGCCGGTAGACGGCAAGATGGGCTTTCAGCCAGCCGTGACCCGCGTCGCGCAAGACATCCACGATCTGGACCACCTGATCCTGATCATCATCACCTTGATCACCATCTTCGTGACCGGTCTGATCCTTTGGGTGGCGATCCGCTATAACCGCAAGCGCAACCCCGTTGCCGCATCCTTCACACACCACACGCCGGTTGAAATCCTCTGGACAGTCGCACCGATCGTGATTCTGGTGCTGATCGGGGCCTATTCGCTGCCGATCCTGTTCCGTCAGCAGGAAATCCCGCAGGCCGACCTGACCATCAAAGCGACCGGCAACCAGTGGTACTGGTCCTATGAATATGTCGACGAGGGCTTTGGCTTTGACAGCTATATGATCGGTGCACCGGCTGTTGGCGGCGAAAACCGCAAAACACCCGAAGTTATCGCGCAGCTTGAAGCGGCCGGCTATACCGAACAGCAGTTCCTGCTGGCGACCGATACCGCCGTTGTGATCCCTGTCGGTCAGACCATCGTTGTTCAGGTCACCGGTTCCGACGTGATCCACTCCTGGGCGATGCCCGCCTTTGGTGTGAAACAGGACGCCGTGCCCGGCCGTCTGGCGGAAACATGGTTCACCGCCGAGAAAGAAGGCGTGTACTTTGGTCAGTGTTCCGAACTGTGCGGCAACGCCCACGCCTATATGCCGATCACTGTGAAAGTCGTCTCGGAAGAGGCCTATGCCCAGTGGCTTGGCAACGCGAAAGAAGAGTATGCGGGCATCCCGCAGACTCTGACCGTTGCGTCCAAGTAAGGCACAATTGCTGATGCGGGGTGCGCGAGGCGCGCCCCGGGTTCCTTTTGTATGAGAGATCGCATGACAGATACCAGCACGACACCTGCGGGCGAGTATGAGGCGCAGTTCGGCGATTATTTCGCCCTGATGAAGCCGCGCGTCATGCAGTTGGTGGTATTTACCGCACTTGTTGGCATGCTCGCAGCGCCCGAGTCTGTGCACCCCGTGATCGGCTTTGCCTCGATCTTGTTTGTCGCCATCGGGGCAGGGGCCTCGGGCGCGCTGAACATGTGGTGGGACGCTGACATCGACGCGATCATGCGCCGGACCCAAGGCCGCCCGATCCCGTCGGGGCGCGTCCAGCCGGGCGAAGCGCTGGCGATCGGTGTGGCGCTGTCGGGCATGTCTGTCGTCATGCTGGGGCTGGCGGCCAACCTGCTGGCCGCGGGTATGCTGCTGTTCACGATCCTCTTCTACGCCGTTTTCTATTCCATGTGGCTTAAGCGTGCGACGCCGCAGAACATCGTCATCGGCGGTGCTGCGGGGGCGTTCCCGCCCGTGATCGGCTGGATCATCGCCACCGGCAGCTTCTCGGTCGAGGCATGGCTGATGTTCGCGCTGATCTTCATGTGGACCCCGCCGCACTTCTGGGCCTTGGCGCTGTTCATGCGCAATGACTATGACGACGCGAAGGTGCCGATGCTGACCGTGACCCACGGCCGCCGCTCCACCCGTCGTCACATTCTGGCCTATACTGTTTTGCTGGTCATTCTGGCGGTCGGCACCGGCTTCACCTCGATCGGCGGGCCAATCTATCTGGCGACCGCGGGCGTGCTGAACCTGTTGTTCCTGATCGGGGCCTTCCGCATCTGGCAACGTGATGAAGACGACAGCGAAGCCGATGATTTCCGCGTTGAACGCAAGTTCTTCCGCCTGTCGCTATGGTATCTCTTTTTGCACTTCGGTGCCATTCTGCTTGAGGCCACCCTGCGGGGCTACGGTTTGGGAGGCTGGTAATGGGTATTCGCGCTGAACACGAGATTCACACACGCCGCCGCGGGCGCAACCTTGGCGTCGGTCTGCTGCTGGCCGCCTTCGTCGTGCTGGTCATGGCGCTGACCTTTGTCAAAATCACCAACATCGATTTCAACGATCTGCCCGGTGGTGAGCTTCAAACACAGGAGAGCAACTGATGGCCCTGTCCGGACCCGCAAAGACTGTGGTGCAAACCGTCTCTGTCGTCATCCTGATGGGGGGGCTGGCTTGGGCATCGGTACCGTTCTACGATTGGTTCTGCCGCGTCACCGGCTTTGGCGGGACGCCGGGGCAGGTCGCGGGGGCCGAGGGCGAGGTGCTGGATCAGACGATCAAGGTGCGTTTCGACGGCAGCTTGAACGAAGATATGCCGTGGGAATTCAAACCCGTCGTCAACGAGATGGAACTGCGCATCGGCGAGACCGGGCTGGCGTTCTACGAGGCCTATAACCCAACCGATCACCCCGTCGCGGGGCAAGCGTCCTACAACGTGACGCCCTATGCCGCCGGGGCCTTCTTTGAAAAGATCGAATGTTTCTGCTTTACTGAACAGGTGCTCGCCCCCGGTGAGCGTGTTCAAATGCCCGTCAGCTTCTTTGTTGACCCCGAAATCGTCGAAGACCGTGATGCCAAGTATGTACATACGATCACACTGTCTTATACGTTCTATGAAATTGACCTGCCCGAGGACTATGAAGCCCCCGATCAGGACAGCGAGACAAACCTGAATTAAGAAAAAGGTGAGGGACTGAACCAATGGCCCATGAAAAGAACCATGACTATCACATTCTGCCGCCGTCCACATGGCCATTGCTCAGCTCCATCGCCGGCTGTGTCATGCTGGTTGGTGGTGTCTTCTGGATGCACGATGTAACCCCCTTCGTCTTCTTGGGTGGTCTGGTTGCCGTTCTGTACTGCATGTTCGGATGGTGGTCCGAGGTTGTTGCTGAAAGCCACGTCGGCGATCACACCAACGTCGTGCGCATCGGTCTGCGCTATGGCTTCATCCTGTTCATCATGTCCGAAGTGATGTTCTTTGTGGCGTGGTTCTGGACCTTCTTCAAAGAAGCCCTGTACCCGATGGATGAATTCCCGGGCTCCACATATGTGCAGCCGGATATCATTCCCGTTGACGCCTTCCACCTGCCGCTGATCAACACGCTGATCCTGCTGCTGTCGGGCTGCGCTGTCACATGGGCACACCACGCGCTGGTACATGAAAACAACCGCAAAGACCTGATCGCCGGCCTGTCCATCGCGATCGTTCTGGGCATGCTGTTCACCGCGTTCCAGGCCTATGAATACTATGAACTGCTGGCCCATGACGACTGGACCTTCGGCGGCGACCTGTTCTTCTCCAGCTTCTTCATGGCGACAGGCTTCCACGGTTTCCACGTTGTGATCGGTACGATTTTCCTTGCGGTCTGCCTGTTCCGCGCGATGAAAGGCCACTTTACCCAAGAGCAGCACGTCGGCTTCGAAGCCGCTGCCTGGTACTGGCACTTTGTTGATGTGGTCTGGCTGTTCCTCTTCTTCGCCGTCTACATGTGGGGCATCTAAGCCCGCAGTCGGCTTGCAAACCGGGCCGCAATCACTAAAAGCAACAGGCGCGCGAGGGGGACCTTGCGCGCCTTTGCATTGCCGCCACCCGTCCACGGGTGCCAACCTCAAGAGAGCTTTATGCGTCGTACGCTATTCCTGCTGATTGTCGGCCTTGGCGGGGCTGCTATCCTGATCTGGCTGGGCATTTGGCAGATCCAGCGGCTGGAGTGGAAAGAGGCGATTATCGCCGACATCAACACCCGCATCGCCGCCGCCCCCGTCGACCTGCCCCCTACCGTCAACGCCGAGGATGACGCCTATTTGCCCGTCGCCGTGACCGGTTCCTATCACGCAGGCGAGGTGCATGTGCTTGTGTCCCAGAAAGACGTCGGCGCAGGCTACCGCGTTATCGCGCCTTTCACGCTAGAGGATGGCCGCCGCATCATGGTCGACCGCGGCTTTGTCCGGACGACGGACAAGGACGCCCCCCGCGCTTTGGGCCCCGCGACGGTGACGGGCAATCTGCAATGGCCGCGCGAAACCGATAGCTTCACCCCCGAGGCCGACCTGAAGGGCAACATCTGGTTCGCCCGCGATGTGCCGGATATGGCGCAAACGCTTGGCACCGACCCCGTTCTTCTGGTTGCGCGCAGCAGCATGCCTCAGCCAGCGGGGATCAGCCCGTTGCCCGTTGATACCGCCCGTATTCCCAACGACCACTTGCAATATGCCATCACTTGGTTCTCTCTTGCCGCGATCTGGCTTGGGATGAGCCTGTTCTTCTTGCGCCGCCGCCGCGCGCCCAAAACCGAAAGCTGACCCTTATGCGTTATGTCTCCACCCGTGGTTCCGCCCCCGTTTTGTCGTTCGAAGAGGCACTGCTGACCGGCCTCGCCCGTGACGGCGGCCTGTATGTGCCCGAAACGATCCCGACGCTAGGCACCGATGAGCTGCGCGAGATGGCCACGATGTCCTACGAGGATGTCGCCTTTCGTGTGATGAAGCCCTTTGTCGGCGACACATTCAGCGACGATGAATTCAAGGCACTGATCGCCAAGGCTTATGCGGGCTTCAACCACAAGGTGCGCGCGCCGCTGGTGCAGCTTGAACAGGGGCACTTCCTGCTTGAACTGTTCCACGGTCCCACGCTGGCGTTCAAAGACTTTGCCATGCAGTTGATCGGCCACATGTTCCAGGCCGTGCTGTCGCGCAAGGGGGAACGGGTGACCATCGTCGGTGCGACCTCGGGCGATACCGGATCGGCCGCGATCGAAGCCTTCCGCGGGCTGGATAACGTCGATGTCTTCATCCTCTTCCCCCATGGCCGCGTGTCCGAAGTGCAGCGCCGACAGATGACCACACCATCGGAAAGCAACGTGCACGCGCTGGCGTTGGACGGTGATTTCGACGACTGTCAGGCGCGCCTGAAAGACATGTTCAACGACCACGCTTTCCGTGACGGGGTGCAACTGGCAGGAGTCAATAGCATCAACTGGGGCCGCGTGCTGGCGCAGGTGGTCTATTACTTCACCGCAGGGCTCGCTATGGGCGCGTTGGACCGCAATGTCAGCTTTACCGTGCCCACGGGCAACTTCGGCGACATCTTCGCGGGCTACATCGCGCGCGAAATGGGCCTGCCGATTGCCGATCTGGTGGTCGCGACGAACCAGAATGACATCCTGCACCGCTGCCTGACCACAGGCGGCTACCACAAGGGCGAGGTTCATGCCTCTATCAGCCCGTCGATGGATATTCAGGTCAGCTCCAACTTTGAACGCGCCTTGTATTTCGCCTACGGCCAAGACAGCGACGCGATCAATGCGCTGATGGGCGATCTGGCGAAGGGTGGGTTTGACGTGGGCGACAATGCCCTGCGCGACCTGCAAAACACCTATAAATCCGGCCGCGTGTCCGAAGAGGAAACCAGCGAGACGATCAAGGCCTTCTACGCCGACACAAACGAACTGCTGTGCCCGCATTCTGCCATCGGGGTGCGCGTGGGGGCGGCCTTGCGTGATCCGGCGACGCCGATGATCACGCTGGCCACCGCGCATCCGGCCAAGTTCCCCGACGCGGTCGAAGCCGCCACAGGCCAGCGCCCGCCGCTGCCCGACCACATGGCCGATCTGTTCGACCGCGAAGAACGCGTGACCCGCGTGCCGAACGACCTTGAGGCGCTCAAGGATATAATTAAAGGGGGCATCGCTCAGTGAGCTTGCAACAACACCGCCTGTCCAACGGCTTTCGTATCGTAACCGAGCATATGCCGGGGCTTGCATCGGCATCTATCGGGGTCTGGGTTTCGGCGGGCGCGCGGCATGAGACGGCCACGCAAAACGGTATCGCGCATTTCCTTGAGCATATGGCGTTCAAGGGCACGGCCAAGCGCACGTCGTTGCAAATCGCCGAAGCGATCGAGGATGTGGGCGGCTATATCAACGCCTATACCTCGCGTGAAGTGACGGCTTATTACGTGCGCGTGTTGGAAAATGACGTGTCGCTGGGGTTGGATGTGATCGCGGATATCTTGCGCAATCCCGTCCTTGATAATGGCGAGATCGAGGTAGAGCGCGGCGTGATCCTGCAAGAGATCGGTCAGGCGCTGGATACGCCGGATGATGTGATCTTTGACTGGTTGCAGGAAAAGGCATACCCCAACCAACCCATCGGGCGCACCATTCTGGGCCCGTCCGAACGCGTGTCGAATTTTAGCCGCGAAGACCTGTCGGGCTTTATCAGTCAGCATTACGGCCCCGACCAGATGATCCTCGCCGCCGCTGGGGCGGTGGACCATGACGAAATCGTGCGCCTTGCTGAACAGCTGTTCGGCGACATGCCCCCCAAGCCTCTCTTCGACGTTGATGCTGCCAAATTCAGCGGCGGTGAAGTGCGCCAGTTGAAACCGCTTGAGCAAGCGCATTTCGCCCTCGGGTTCGAAGCGCCCGGCTACCGCGCCGATGATATCTATGTCGCGCAGATCTATGCCTCTGCCCTGGGGGGCGGCATGTCGAGCCGCCTGTTCCAGGAGGTCCGCGAGAACCGCGGCCTGTGCTATACGATCTTTGCGCAGGCGGGGGCCTATGCCGATACGGGCATGATGACGATCTATGCTGGCACCAGCGGCGAACAGCTGCCCGAACTGGCGGGCATCACCATTGACGAGATGAAGCGCGCCGCCTCCGACATGTCCCCGGCCGAGGTTGCAAGGGCGCGGGCGCAGATGAAAGCTGGCCTGCTGATGGGGCTGGAAAGCCCGTCGAACCGCGCTGAACGTCTGGCGCGTCTGATCCAGATCTGGGACCGCGTCCCCCCGCTGGAAGAGACCATCGCGCAGATCGACGCGGTCACCACAGGCGACGTGCGCGACTTTGCCCAGAATATCGCCGCCAGCGCCCCTGCGGCATTGGCGCTTTATGGCCCGGTAGACGGCGCCCCCACATTGGAAGAACTTCAGGAGCGTCGCGCTGCCTGATGCAACTGCTGAAACGAAAGCTTGCCATTGAAACCGAAAGGCTGACGTTGCGCCCTCCGGTGCATGCTGACTTCCGCCCCTGGGCCACCCTGCGGTCGGACAGCATCACCTACCTCACCCCGTGGGAGCCGTCCTGGGCACCGGACCACCTGTCGCGCAAAGCGTTTACCAATCGGGTCTACTGGGCCAACCGGTCGGTCTCTGCGGGGACGGCGCTGCCGCTGTTCCTGATCCGCCGCAAGGATAACATGCTGATCGGGGCGATCACGCTGGATAATATCCGTCGCGGCCCGGCACAGGCGGGCACCTTGGGGTATTGGACCGGCGAACAATTCGCCCGCCGTGGCTATATGCGCGAAGCGATCGAGGCGACGGTGCACCACGCCTTCACCCGCCTGGACATTAGCCGCGTCGAGGCCGCCTGCCTGCCCGAGAACATCGCCTCGCGCGGGTTGCTGGAAAAGACCGGTTTCAAATACGAAGGCGTCGCGCAAAGCTATCTGCAAATCGACGGGCGCTGGCGGACCCATGTGCTGTATGCGCAGCTGCGCGGGGACCGTCGGGGCAAGACCGCAGCGGGGTAGGGGTTTCTTATGATCGCTTATGTCACTGTCGGGGCAGACGACCTTGCACGTGCCAAACGCTTCTATACCGCTTTCCTGCCAGCCTTGGGCTATGCCTTGACCGAAGGTCCCGAGGGCTTGAGCTTTGTGTTGCCGAAGGCTGCGGGGCAGCCCGTGGCCTTGCCGGATTTCTACGTCAAACCGACCTTTGATGGCGCGCCGGCTTCTGCTGGCAACGGGTCGATGATCGCGTTCGAAGCAACCAACCAGGCACAGGTGCGCGTGCTACACGCCGCAGCGCTGGCCGCGGGCGGCAGCGATGAGGGCCAGCCGGGGTTTCGCGCCACCTATGGTCCGCGCTTCTACGTCAGCTACCTGCGCGACCCCCAAGGCAACAAGATCGCGTTGTTCTGTGATAATCCGGCAGAGCCGGGCAGGGATGATCCACCCCCTGCGCCGACGCGTTGATATGAAAAAGGCCAGACATCGCTGTCTGGCCTTTCGTTACTCTGATGTCCGCAGCGGCTTACTGGCGGCTTAGCGGCGGCGGTCGCGCCGCGCGCTCATCGGTTGGAAGGCGACGCCGACGTGCGCCTCGCAATAGGGCTTGCCCTGCTGTACGGGCAGACCACAGAACCAGAAATCATCCGTTGCAGGGTCACCGACGGGCCATTTGCAGGTCCGCTCTGTCAGGTCCATCAGGCCGATCTTCTTCGACTTTTTCTCGACCTCGCTCACCTTGGCAAGCGCTTCCGGGCTGATCTCGTTCGCGGAGGGCTGCGGCGGCAGCGGCTGACCGGCGGGAATGATCTTGGCGCGCGCGGGCAGGTTGGGACGGGGCGCTGGCGCGGCCTCTGCCGGTTCCGGCTCTGCGGCTTCGGGGGCGGGTTCAGCCTTGGGTTTGGCGGCTGCGGCGGGTTTTGCGGCCGGCTTGGCCTTGGCTTCCGGTTTGGCAGCCGCAGCAGGGGCGGCGGCGGGCGCTGCAGTCGCGGTCCGGTTGGACAGCCCCAGACGATGCACCTTGCCGATCACGGCATTGCGGGTCACACCGCCCAACTCCTTTGCAATCTGGCTTGCGGATTGGCCCTCGCCCCACATTTTCTTCAGGATCTCTACGCGGTCATCGGTCCAAGACATTTGGCGTCCTTAGCTAACAAGCGGCCCTTCTCAGGACCGCCGTGGAAAAATCTCAAGCCCCTATACTAATCACTGACAGCTTGGGTGCAAGGCGCGAACGGGCGATTGGGACGGCAGCGGGGACAAACGCTCCCTTAAAACCACAGCAAAGCAGCCCCGGCACCGTTCGTGCGACAGATTGCGGCGATCGCGCGCCAATTTTTGCTTTGCAAGCCGCGAAAAGCTGCTTATGCAAACGGCATGATCAACCGTTCGACATCCTCTTTGCGACGACGCCAAGGCTAATTGGCGACACCGGCCCCTGACACGGGGGGCACGGCATTGATCTTTTGCGACATAAATTGCGTCGCACCCCTTCAAATCTTATTGACCCTCTCCGTCACACATGGCCTTTTGTGCCTTTGATGCGGCCAACCCATAAGGATGATCCTGATGATCCCATCTGTTCTGCCGACCTATTCACGCGCCCCCCTGAGCTTTGTCAAAGGCGAAGGGTCCTGGTTGATTGAACAGGACGGCCGCCGATTTCTGGATCTGGGCGCAGGCATTGCGGTGAACGCGCTTGGCCATGCGCACCCCGCGCTGGTGGCGGCGCTGACCGAACAGGCGGGGCAGCTTTGGCATACCTCGAACCTCTACGAGATCCCCCAGCAACAGGAACTGGCCGACCGGCTGGTCGCACTCAGCTTTGCCGATACGGTGTTTTTCACCAACTCCGGCACCGAGGCATGCGAACTGGCGGTCAAGATGGCGCGCAAGTATTTCTACGACAAGGGCCAGTCCGACCGAACCGAGATCATCACCTTCTCGGGTTCGTTCCACGGGCGGTCATCTGCCGGGATCGCGGCGGCAGGGTCCGAGAAAATGACCAAAGGCTTCGGCCCGCTGCTCCCCGGTTTCAAACATATCGAATTTGGCGATATGGAGGCGCTTGGCGCGGCGATCACCGATACCACAGCCGCCATCATGATCGAACCGGTGCAGGGCGAAGGCGGCATCCGTCCCGTGCCGGACGCTGACCTCAAACAGATGCGCGCGCTGTGCGACACACACGGGCTGCTGTTGATCTTTGACGAGGTGCAATGCGGCGTGGGCCGCACCGGCAAGATGTTCGCCCATGAATGGGCCGGCGTCACCCCCGACATCATGATGGTCGCCAAAGGCATCGGCGGCGGTTTCCCCCTGGGCGCAGTGCTGGCTACAGAGAACGCGGCCTTTGGCATGACGGCGGGCACCCACGGGTCGACCTATGGCGGCAACCCGCTGGGCTGTGCCGTGGGCAATGCTGTGGTCAATATCATCGGCACAGACGCCTTTCTTGACGATGTGAACCGCAAGGCCGGCCTGATGCGCCAAAAGCTCGAAGGGTTGGTCGCCAGCCACCCTGACGTGTTCGAAAGCGTGCGCGGCAGCGGGCTGATGCTGGGGCTGAAATGCAAAGCCACCAACAGCGATGTCGTCTCTGCGGGTTACCGTCACGAGGTTATCACAGTACCGGCGGCGGATAACGTAATCCGCCTGCTGCCCCCTCTCAATATCACCGATGAAGACATCGCCGAGGCCGTCTCCCGCCTTGATCAAGCGGCCAGCAGCCTTGCTGCCAGCTGACCTTCATTTTGCCCTATAAACTCCGGGGGGCCGGGGGGCTGGCCCCCCCAACTCCCTAAAATTAAAAGAATACCCCATGAAACATTTTCTCGACATTCACCAAACCGATCCGGCTGACCTGCGCAGCATCATCGACAATGCCGCCACGATGAAATCGTCCCGTCTGGGCCGCCCCCGTGGTGCGCCGGATGATGAACAGCCGCTCAAGGATCACATGGTCGCGCTGATCTTTGAAAAGCCCTCGACACGGACGCGCGTCAGCTTTGACGTGGGCGTGCGTCAGATGGGCGGGCAGACGATGGTGCTCTCTGGCGCAGATATGCAGCTCGGCCACGGAGAGACCATCGCCGACACGGCACGGGTGCTCAGCCGCTATGTCGATCTGATCATGATCCGCACCTTCGAAGAGGCAACCCTGCTGGAAATGGCGGAATATGCCTCTGTCCCGGTGATCAACGGGCTGACCAACCGCACCCACCCCTGCCAGATCATGGCCGATATCATGACCTTTGAAGAGCATAGCGGCCCGATCAAGGGCAAAAAGGTGGTCTGGTCCGGTGACGGTAACAACGTCTTTGCCAGCTTTGCCCATGCGGCCAAAGCCTTTGATTTCGAACTTGTGTTTACCGGCCCGCAGACACTGGACCCCGAGGCCGCGCTGAATGGCCTCTACACAACCGAGCGTGACCCGAACAAAGCGGTAGAGGGCGCGGATCTGGTCGTGACAGACACATGGGTGTCGATGCATGATCCGCAATCGGCGCGTGAACGTCGGCACAACCAGCTGCGCGGCTATCAGGTGAATGACGCGCTGATGGCCAAGGCAAAGCCTGACGCGCTGTTTATGCACTGTCTGCCCGCGCACCGCGACGACGAGGTGACAAGCTCTGTTATGGACGGCCCAAGCTCGGTCATTTTTGACGAGGCTGAAAACCGGCTGCACGCGCAAAAGTCGGTCATGCGCTGGTGCTTGGGGAAATGAGCGACCGGCGGCCCATCGTTGTCGCGGGTGCGGGGGCGATCGGCTGCTTTGTGGGGGGCATGCTTGCCGCCCACGGTCGGGATGTTACGCTGTTGGTTCGCCCCCGCGTGGCAGAGCAGATCCGCAAGCATGGTCTGCGGCTGACGGGTTTTGACGGGCTCGACCAGCAGGTGCCTGCCGCAAGCCTGACCCTGTCACAGGACCCTGCCTGTCTTGCCGGGGCGGGAATCGTGCTGGTCACGGTCAAGACCGACGACACCGCCGATATCGCGCGGCTGGTGGCGCAGCACACGCCGGCGCTGTCGACTATTGTCAGCCTGCAAAACGGCCTCGACGCGGCCGAGATCCTGCGCGAGGCCTTGCCGCTGCATGATGTACGCGGGGGCATGGTGCCTTTCAACGTCGTCCCCCATGGCGACGGGCGGTATCACCGCGCGACCAGCGGGGATATCTTCGTCGAAACGGGCCGGATGCCACTGGCGGGCTATCTGTCTGTGCCGGGATTGCAGGTTACGGGGACGGGGGCGATCATCGGCGTTCAATGGGGCAAGCTGCTGCTGAACCTGAACAACGCGCTGAACGCCCTGTCAGGGCTGACCTTGCAGGAACAACTGCTTGACCGGCGCTGGCGACGTGTGATGGCGGCCCAGATGGCCGAGGCGCTCGCCGTGTTGAAAGCCCATGGCATCCACCCTGCATCCTCCACGCCATTGCCCGCACAGCTGATCCCTTGGGTGCTGCGCCTGCCGACGCCGCTGTTCTCACGTGTCGCGGCCAAGATGCTGACGATTGACCCGATGGCGCGGACCTCGATGTCCTATGACCTGGAAGCGGGTAAACCGACCGAGATCGACGCGCTTCAGGGGCGGATCATCGCGATGGGGGCGCAGGAAGGCGTCGCCACGCCGCTGTGTCAGCGGGTCTCTGATCTGGTGAAAGAGGCGCAGGCGCGCGGTCCGGGGTTGCCCGATATGGACCCCTCGGACCTTCGCTAGGCGGCGAGGCCATGCGCCACAGCGCTTAGTTGACCAGCGCGTTCAGCCCCAGAAAGATCATCGCTGACATGGTTGCTGCCGCGGGGACGGTGATGACCCAGGCCGCGACGATGGTCATGAAGTGCGACCGGCGCACGAGTTTTCGGCGGCGGCGTTCCTCTACAGCGATGCGTTTGACCTGACCGGCTTTGGCACCGGGGCGACGCAGGCGGCGCTCCATATGCCATTCGCGGTAGAAGCCTACGCCAAAAACGCCCCCCACAGCGATATGGGTAGAGCTGACGGGCAGGCCCAGCCACGAGGCGATGATCACGGTAATGGCCGCAGAGAGGGCGACGCAATAGGCGCGCATCGGGTTCAGCTTGGTGATCTGGCTGCCCACCATGCGGATCAGTTTCGGCCCGAAAAGGAACAGCCCGAATGAAATGCCAAAAGCCCCGATCACCATCACCCACATAGGGATAGAGACTTTGGTCTCGAACCCGCCAAATTCAGTGGCGTGTACGATCGCGGCGAGGGGCCCAACCGCGTTGGCGACATCATTGGCCCCATGTGCAAAGCTGAGCAGCGCTGCGGAAAAGACCAGCGGCAGGCCGAACAACACTTTGACGGATTTGTTGCGGTTTTCCATCCCGATCGACGCGCGGCGGATGACGGGGTAGGAAATGGCATAGGCCAGAACGCCACAGGCCAAACCGATCAGCAGGGCCGAGCCCATGTTGATCTCGACGATCTTTTTAAGCCCCTTGAGCGCCAGATAGGTAGCAAAGACACCGGACATGACGCCAATCAGGATCGGCACCCAGCGACGCGAAGCTGCGATCTTGTCGTCTTGGTAGAGGATTTGCGACTTGATCAGCGCAAGGAACATCGCTGCGACAGCGCCGCCCAAGACGGGCGAGATGATCCAGCTAAGGGCGATCATGCTCATCGAAGGCCAGTTGACTGCCGCCATCCCCGCAGCCGCGATGCCGGCCCCCATGACGCCGCCCACGACCGAGTGTGTGGTCGATACCGGCGCGCCCACCCATGTGGCCAGATTGACCCACAGGGCCGACGAGATCAGCGCGGCCATCATCGCCCAGATGAACACTTGGGAATCTGCGACCGACGCGGGGTCGATGATCCCTTTCGAGATGGTCGATACCACGTCGCCGCCAGCCAGCAGGGCACCGGCACTTTCGCAAATGGCAGCGATGATGATCGCACCGCCCATGCTCAGCGCCTTGGCCCCGACGGCGGGGCCCATATTGTTGGCAACGTCATTGGCCCCGATGTTCACCGCCATATAGGCCCCGAAGGCCGCAGCAGCGATCACCACATAGTTGGAAGGCTGCGCGCCAAAGAACAGACCGGCGACCAGCGCGGCCAATACGATGAAGGCAAGGGCAATGCCAAATCCGACCATAGGCCGCGCCACATAGGTCGCGGCCTGTTCCACCCGCGAGATGCGGTTCAGGTCAGAATCCAGTGTTTTCCACTGTTGGCCTTTGGGTCCGTCGGTCATTGCTGCCTCATTTTCTAAAACCATGCGCTCGTGGCACAGTGAAAACGGTTTCGCAAGGCCGCACGGGTGGCTATCGGGGCGTGGCGACTAGAGGTTCAGAAGGATTTCGCGCAAATCAGGCTCTGCCACCAGTTCGGCGGCTTCCTTTGGGGGCATCCAGCGGCGGGTGCGCAGGTCGACCTCGGGGTATTCATCCTCGATGTGACGGACGCGGGTTAGGTATACCTGTGCGATGACGGGCGTGGTCATCCCTTCGGACAGGCCCTTGTCATAGTCATAATACCCGATCGGCTCGCTCTCGATATCGGCCTTGGACACGCCTGCCTCTTCCCATGCTTCGCGCAGGGCGGCACCGGCACCGTCCAGTCCGTCAATCGGCCAGCCTTTCGGCACGATCCACCGGCCGGTGTCACGGCTGGTGATCATCAGGACTTCTTTACCTTCGGGGGTTTCACGGTAGCACAATGCGGCGACCTGAATACGTTTGGGGCGGCGCCAGATGGGGAGGATCATACCCTCCCACGCGCGTTTGAGTTCATGTATCATAATTAAAACGTTAACCTGTAACTTCGTTGTTCTTGCTTTTATCCGGTCATCGTAGCTGAAAAAGAGACGAGAATCAATTTCACCCCCGCAAACCCTTGTGCAGCGGCGGTGTGCATCCCACTGTTTGATGGACCTTATAGGAGATTTAGCGCGATGGCCGCAGATTTAAAGACCGCAGATATTGGCGTTTATGGTCTGGGGACGATGGGCAGTGCACTGGCGCTTAATCTGGCCGAGCAGGGGTTCCGTGTGGCGGTCAGCAACCGCGAAGCCGATTGGATCGCGCCCTTTCTGGAAGAGGCCGGACCGCTGGCGGGTCAGCTCTCGGGCCACGCGACGCTTGAGGATTTTGTCGACAGTATCGCGCAACCCCGCAGCATCTTGTTCATGATCCCGTCGGGTGCTCCGATGGATGCGATGATCGACGCGGTGATGCCGCTGCTGGATGAGGGCGACACCATCATTGATGGCGGCAACGCCGATTTCCACGACACCCGACGCCGCGCCGCCGCCTTTGACGGTACGGGGCGGCATTTCGTCGGCATGGGCGTGTCGGGCGGCGAAGAGGGCGCGCGCCACGGCCCGTCGATGATGGTGGGTGGTACCGATCACAGCTGGACCCAGCTGCGCCCCATGCTCAGCGCGATTGCGGCCAAGTTTCAGGGCGCGCCTTGCGTCGATCATCTGGGGCCGGACGGGGCGGGGCATTTCGTCAAAACCGTGCACAACGGGATCGAATATGCCGACATGCAGATGATCGCCGAAGTCTACGGGCTGCTGCGCGACGCCGGTGGGCAAACGGCACCGCAGATCGGGGCGCTGTTTGAACGCTGGCAGAAAGGGCCGCTCAGCTCGTACCTGATCGAGGTGTCCGCCGCCGCGCTGCAAACCGTGGATGCCGAGAGCGCGACGCCAATGGTGGATCTGATCCTTGATAAGGCGGGTCAGAAAGGCACGGGCCGCTGGACCCTGATCGAGGCGCTGAAGCTTGGCCAGTCGGCCAGTTCGATCGAAGCGGCCGTCGGTGCCCGTGGCTGGTCCAGCGAGAAAGACTTGCGGGTCGCGGCGGCGCCGCTCTTGCCAGATGCGGTGACCGGCGGCACGCTGCCAACCGAGGAAGAGATGAAATCGGCCCTGCTGGCCGCGCGCATTCTGGGTCACGCGCAGGGGTTCCGCGTTTTGTCTGCCGCCTCTGACGAATTTGGCTGGCAGCTGGATATGGCCCGCATTGCAGAGATCTGGCGTGCGGGCTGTATCATCCGGTCGGCCTTGCTGGACGATCTGGCCGATGCGTTCCACGCAGGATTGCCCGAGGGGGCCTTGATCCTCGCCCCCGCCATCCGCGATATGTTGGGCGATCACCTTGCTGGCCTGCGCAAGACCGTCGCCGCCGGGGTGAGCCTGGGTGTGCCCATGCCCGCGCTAAGCGCGTCACTGGCGTGGTATGACAGCATCCGAACCGCACGCGGCTCCGCGAATTTGATCCAGGCGCAGCGCGACTTTTTCGGCGCGCATGGGTTTGAACGCGGCGATATCGCGGGCGCGCACCACGGGACGTGGAACGCGATCCGGCGCGACTAGGGCGCTGGTTTAACCGCGGCGCAGGGGCGATTGCGCGAAAGGGTCTGTCTCGTAGGTGACATGCGACAGATACAGACCCTGCGGCGGGGCGACGGGGCCGCAGGCTTGACGGTCCCGCGCAGCGAGCATCTGTTTCACATCGTCGGGCGCAAATGATCCGGCCCCGACGCGTTCAAGCGTGCCCACGATGCTGCGCACCTGATTGTGCAGGAACGACCGCGCGCGCACGTCGAACTGCACCTCGACACCGCCGCCGACGGGATGCTCTGTCATATCCACACGGTCCAGCGTTTTGACCGGCGTTTGCGCCTGACAGATGGTCGAGCGGAAGGTGGTGAAATCATGCTCGCCGATCAGATGGGTCGCGGCCTCGCGCATGCGGTCGATGTCCAGCGGCTTCTTGACCTGCCAGACCAGCCCCGCCTGATGTGTCGCCGGAGGGCGACGTACCAGCACACGAAACAGATACCGGCGTTCGAGCGCGGAAAAGCGGGCGTGAAAATCATCATCCACCGCGACGCAATCGACAATCGCAATGGGCAGTGGTTTCAGATGATAGTTGATCGCCTCGGACAGGCGGAACGGGGTCCAGTCACGTTCCATATCGCAATGGGCGACCTGCGCCAGCGCGTGGACACCGGCGTCGGTGCGCCCTGCGGCGGCGATGTTATGGGCGCGCGGTTCGATCTTGGCCAAAGCGTCCTCTATCGCGCCTTGGACCGACGCAAGGTCGATCTGGCGTTGCCAGCCGACAAAAGGTGCGCCGTGGTATTCGATTTTCAGGGCATAGCGTTGCATGGCGGGCGTTTACCCTGAGGGTGGCCATCTGGCAATCCCTGACCCGCGTGCCTATGTTAGAGCGCAACGACAGGTGAAGGCGGGCACGGGCTTTGGTACTCTCAAGAATTGCCGATGGCATTTGGCGGCAGGTGGAAAATGTGCAGGACGGGGTGTCCGAGACGTTTTTCGAGCCTGTGATCCGTCTGGGCGTGACCGGTTTGGCGCGCTCCGGCAAGACCGTGTTTATCACCTCGCTTGTGGCGAACCTGCTGGACCGCGGGCGGATGCCGGGGCTGCTTGCGGCTTCCGAAGGGCGGATCGAGGCGGCGTTCTTGCAGCCGCAGCCCGACGATACCGTGCCGCGGTTCGAATATGAAAACCACCTTGCCGCGCTGACGGGGCCCACGCCGCATTGGCCCGACAGCACCCGCGCCATATCGGAACTGCGCTTGTCCTTGCGGGTGCGGCCAAACGGCTTGCTTGCGGGGTTTCAGGGGCCGCGCACGGTGCATCTTGATATCGTGGATTACCCCGGCGAATGGCTGCTGGATCTGGCGCTGATGGATGTGGATTATGCCACGTGGTCGGCGCAGGTGCTGGCGCGGATCGCCAACCGCGAAGAGGCCGCGGGCTACCGCGTGCTGGTGGAGGGGATCGACCCCGAGGCGGCGTTGGACGAACCCGTGGCCCAAGCGCTGGCCGCCAGCTTTGCCGAGTATCTGCAAACGGCACGGGCGAATGGCTATTCCGACTGCACACCGGGGCGGTTCCTGCTGCCCGGTGATCTGGCCGGATCGCCGGTGCTGACTTTTGCGCCCCTGCCGGGCGGCGAGGGGCCGCGCGGGTCACTGCTACGCGAGATGGCGCGGCGGTTCGAGGCGTATAAGCGGCAGGTGGTCAAACCGTTCTTTCGCGATCACTTTGCGCGGATTGACCGGCAGGTCGTGCTGGTGGATGCGCTTGGCGCGATCAATCAGGGCCCCCGTGCGGTCGAGGATCTGCGCGCTGCCATGAGCGATATCCTTGGCAGCTTCAAACCCGGACGCAACGGATTTCTGACGCAGCTTTTGCGCGGCAAACGGGTCGAGAAAATCCTCTTTGCCGCGACCAAGGCAGACCATTTGCACCACAGTCAGCACGCCAGCCTCACCGCGATCATGGAGGCGCTGACACGGGATGCCCGCGACCGCGCGCGCTTTGCGGGGGCTCAGACATCGGCCATGTCGTTGGCGTCTTTGCGTGCCACGACCGAAGCCACAATGACGCACAACGGCGAAACCCTAGAGGTCGTGCGCGGCAGCCTGCTGGATACCGGCAAAGAGGCCGCGTTCTATCCCGGTGAACTTCCCAAAGACCCGGCCCATCTTCTAAGTCCGGCGCGGGCGGGGGCGGAAAAATGGCTGGATCAGGATTATCAGATCATGCGTTTTGCGCCTGCTCGGCTGAACCTGCGCCCCGGTGACGGGCCGCCGCATATCCGTCTGGACCGCGCGGCGGAATTCTTGATCGGGGATCGTCTGTGACCGGTGATGATGTGACCATCGCACCCGCGCGGGTGCTGGATGCCGGTCGCCTGTCAGAGGTGATGGCCTGCGCCAATGCAGATCACGATTGGCTGCCTCAGGCCCACAGCCGCGCAGAAGAGATCGGCACTCTGGGCGATATGATCGACGTGGGCTGGGTGCAGGTGGCGCGGACCGACGGGCATGTTGTGGGCTTTCTGGCACGGCGTGCGGCCGAGATTCACGGGCTGTATCTGCACCCCAAGGCCCAAGGCAAAGGAATCGCGCAGCGTTTGCTGAACGGGGCCAAGGCACAAAGCGATCGGCTCGCGCTGTGGAGTTTCGAGGCGAACCTGCGTGCGTCGCGGTTCTACCGTGCCGCGGGCTTTATAGAGGTGGCGCGCAGCGACGGGGCAGGCAATGATTTCGGGCTGCCTGATGTGCGGTTTGAGTGGATGAAAGGGGCAGCGTGATGGCCAAGGGTCCGGTGCTATTTGACCTTGAAGAAGACACAACCGCGCGGCCTTCGGTATCGGATGCGCCGCCGGTGCCCGATGTGGGGACACCCGCGCCGCAAGGGCAGGCGATGCAGATCGCGGCACGGCTGGCCGCGCGCAAGCCGTCAAAGCTGGTGCGCCTGTTCTGGTGGCTGCTGACCACGCTCATCGGCGCGCTGGTGTCCATTGCCGCGTGGAACTTTATCATGGGGCTGCTGGCGAGCTATCCGCTGTTGGGAATGGCGATGACCGTGCTTATTGGTGCGGTGCTGCTGGTACTGGTGTTGCTCTGTTTGCGCGAATTGGCGGCGTTTAGCCGTTTGGCGCGGCTTGACGGTTTGCATCACGATGTGGGCGAGGCGCTGGCGCAGAATGATCTGAAAGCCGCGCGGGCTGTGACGGACCGGCTGGTCGGCCTGTATCAGGGCCGCGAGGATACCCGTTGGGGCCGCGACCGTCTGGCAGAGCTGCGCGGCGATCAGTTGGATGCGCAGACCTTGCTGGCCCTGACCGAGGCAGAGCTGTTGGGCCCTCTCGACATCGCCGCCAGCCGCGAGGTCGAGGCGGCGGCCCGTCAGGTTGCGACGGTGACGGCGCTGGTGCCCTTGGCGCTGGCCGATGTGGTCGCGGCGATGACCAGCAACCTGCGCATGATCCGCCGCGTCGCCGAGATTTACGGCGGACGCTCGGGCTTCTTCGGGTCGTGGCGTCTGACGCGGGTGGTGCTGTCGCATCTGGTGGCGACAGGGGCCGTAGCTGTGGGCGACGATATGCTGGAACCGATCCTTGGAGGAACGATGCTGGCCAAACTGTCGCGCCGCTTTGGCGAAGGGCTGGTGAATGGTGCCTTGACGGCCCGCGTTGGCGTCGCCGCGATGGAGGTTTGTCGCCCCATGCCGTTCTCTGAACCCCGCCGCCCCAAGGTGCGCAGCATCATCAAACGCGCGCTGTCGGGGCTGTTTTCCAAAGGCAGATAGATGCCGGGGCGAGGGGGCTTGTCGGTCGATCTGCTGCGGCCTATAAGGCTGCATATGACCCGGAACTCCGCGATCATTATTCGAATTATTTTCCCGGCGCTCTGATTGACGAGACGCCGGGCAGAGGTGCTTGAGTTTTTCGCGCCGCATCCGAACATTCACCATTCCGAAATACCGTTGCCAAAGGACGCCCGCCATGTGCGCCGACACCCCCGAAACGCTTGACTATAAATCCACGCTGAACCTGCCAAAAACCGATTTCCCGATGCGCGCGGGCCTGCCCAAACGCGAACCCGAATGGCTGGAGCGGTGGGAAAAGATCGGCGTCTATGACCGCCTGCGCGAAAAGCAGGGGCGCAAGCCCTTCACGCTGCACGACGGCCCGCCCTATGCGAATGGCAACCTGCATATCGGCCACGCGCTGAACAAGACGATCAAGGATATGATCGTGCGGTCGCACCAGATGATGGGCTTTGACGCGCGCTATATCCCCGGTTGGGATTGCCACGGCCTGCCCATCGAATGGAAGATCGAGGAACAGTACCGCCAGAAGGGCCGCGACAAGGACGATGTGCCGATCAACGATTTCCGCGCCGAATGCCGCAAGTTCGCCGCCGGCTGGGTCGATGTGCAGCGTGACGAATTCAAACGTCTGGGCATCACCGGCAACTGGGCTGATCCCTATCTGACGATGGATTTCCACGCGGAACGTGTGATCGCCGAAGAATTCATGAAGTTCCTGATGAACGGCACGCTCTATCAAGGCTCCAAACCCGTGATGTGGTCGCCGGTTGAAAAGACCGCGCTGGCCGAGGCCGAGGTCGAATACCACGACAAGGAAAGCTTTACGATCTGGGTGAAGTTCAAGGTTGTTGGCACGGATGACGCCAGCCTTGACGGCGCGCACGTCGTGATCTGGACCACGACGCCCTGGACCATGCCGTCCAACAAGGCCGTCGTCTACGGCGAAGATATCTCTTACGGTCTGTACGAAGTCACCGGCCGCCCCGAGGAATCCTGGGTCACTATCGGTGATCGCTATCTGCTGTCGGACAGCATGGCGATGGATGTGTTCGGGCGTGCGCGTCTTGATGACACGATGGTGCGCCGTTTGCGGGATGTGACGCAGGACGAGCTGGCAAAGATCAAGCTGCAGCACCCGCTGGCGGGGGCCGAAGGCAGCAATGGCGAATGGGACGATCTGCGCGACTTCCGCGCCGCTGATTTCGTGACCGACACTGAAGGCACGGGCTTTGTCCATTGTGCGCCGTCGCATGGTCTTGAAGAATATGAACTCTACCGCGGTCTGGGGATGCTGGATCAGGTGATCACCTATAACGTGGTCGAAGACGGGTCTTTCCGCGCCGATCTGCCGTTCTTTGGCGGCAAGAAGATCCTCAAACCCAACGGCAAGGAAGGCGACGCCAACACGGCCGTGATCAACAAGCTGGTCGAGGTCGGCGGGCTGCTGGCGCGTGGCAAGATCAAGCACAGCTATCCGCATTCCTGGCGCTCCAAGGCGCCGGTCATCTACCGCAACACGCCACAGTGGTTCGCGGCGATCGACCGGCCTGTTGGTGACGGGCAGGACACATTCGGCAAGACCATCCGTGAACGCGCCCTGACCGAGATCGACAACGTCAACTGGGTGCCCAAAAAGGGCCGCAACCGTCTGCACTCGATGATGGAAGCGCGCCCCGACTGGGTGCTGTCGCGTCAACGGGCCTGGGGTGTGCCGCTGACCTGCTTTACCAAGAATGGCGCGCTGCCAACGGATGAAGACTTCTTGCTGCGTAACCCCGAGGTCAACCAACGCATCGTCGAGGCGTTCGAGGCTGACGGTGCGGATGTCTGGTACGAAGATGGCGCGAAAGAGCGGTTCCTTGGCGGCATCGTGAACCCCGACGACTATACCCAAGTATTCGACATTCTGGACGTGTGGTTCGATTCCGGTTCGACCCACGCCTTCGTTCTGCGCGACCGCGAGGATGGCTCGGAAGACGGTATCGCGGATGTCTATATGGAAGGCACGGACCAGCACCGCGGCTGGTTCCATTCGTCGCTGCTGCAATCCGTGGGCACCACAGGCCGCGCGCCTTATCGTAACGTGGTGACGCATGGGTTCACGCTGGATGAGAAGGGCATGAAGATGTCCAAATCCATCGGCAACACCATCGTTCCTGAAAAGGTCGTGCAGCAATACGGCGCGGATATCCTGCGTCTGTGGGTGGCGCAGACCGATTATACCGCGGATCAGCGGATCGGGCCGGAAATCCTGAAAGGCACCGCCGACAGCTACCGCCGTCTGCGCAACACCATGCGTTATATGCTGGGCGCGCTGTCGGACTTTACCGATGCCGACCGGACAGAGCCTGCAGATATGCCAGAGCTTGAACGCTGGGTGCTGCACCGTGTGGCAGAGTTGGATCAGATCGTGCGCGAAGGCTATGCGCGCTACGACTTCCAAGGCGTGTTCCAGGCGGTGTTCACCTTTGCCACCGTTGATCTGTCCGCGTTCTATTTCGACGTGCGTAAGGATGCGCTGTATTGCGACGGCGATACGTTGCGCCGCCGTGCTGCGCGCACCGTGCTGGACATCCTGTTCCACCGTCTGACGACATGGCTGGCCCCTGTGCTGGTGTTCACCATGGAAGAAGTCTGGCTTGAGCGGTTCCCCGGCGACGAAAGCTCGGTTCACCTGACGGATATCCCTGAAACGCCTAAGGCGTGGCTGGATGCCGATCTGGCAGCGAAATGGGCCAAGGTGCGTGCCGCGCGGCGGGTTGTGACCTCGGCGTTGGAAGTGCAGCGGGTCGAGAAGGTCATCGGGGCCTCGCTTGAGGCCGCACCTATGGTGTTTGTTGCCGATGACGCTCAGCGGGCGGCGCTTGAAAGCGTTGCGTTCGAAGACGTTTGCATCACCTCGCAGATTGCCATCACCGGCGATGACGCCCCGGCAGAGGCGTTCCGTATGCCAGAGACCGACGGCGTTGCCGTGGTGTTCGAGAAAGCTTCGGGCGAAAAATGCGCACGTTGCTGGAAGGTACTGCCGGATGTCGGCACCCACGATCACGCGGGCGTTTGTGCCCGGTGTGACGAGGCTGTGTCCTAAGATGACGCCGCGCCGCTTGATCCGGAAGCTCGGGTGAAGCGGCGCAGCATCCCCACGCGCTTTGGCACCTTGGTCGTGACCGAGGATGCGGGCGCGATTACCCACCTGCATTGGGGGCAGGATACCCTTCACCAAGACAAAAGCGCGCTGCTGGATGAGGCCGAGGCGCAGCTGCGTGCCTATGATGCGGGGCGGCTGACACAGTTCACTTTGCCACTGCGCATTGGCGGAAGTGCCACGTTGCAAGCGGTCTGCGCCGAGATGTCGGCGATCCCCTTTGGCGATACAGTGACCTACGGCGACATCGCGACCAAACTGGCGATCCCGGCGCAAGTGGTGGGGCAGGCCTGCGGGCAGAATCCTGTCCCGGTCATTGTGCCGTGCCACCGTGTGATGGGGGCTAAGGGGCTGACCGGATACTCGGGTGCTGGCGGGGTAGAGACCAAGGTCGCCCTGCTACGCCACGAAGGGGCGGCAGGGCTGCTGATCTAGTTTAGAGGTTTCGTGCCGCTGCTTTGGCCCTGAGCGCCTCTATCAGGCCTCGCGGTCGTAAAGATACTGCTGCGCGACACCGGCAAACATCAGATAGACGCTGGTGATGATCAGGCCCCAATGCGCCCAGCTTTGCGGGTGGAAATCGACCCACGCGGCCCAGCCGGCAAAGAACGTCCAGCCCAATGCCATGGGCAGGGTGACCATGCGCCAACGCTCTGTCCGGACGGGATGCACGAATTTCAGCGGGGCGAACATGGTAATGGCCAAGACCGTGACAAGCACCAGCGACACCCACCATGGCGGCGACAGGGCAAAGAGCACCAGCACCAGCATGTTCCAGCATCCGGGGAAGCCCCAGAAGGAGTTATCCTTGGTTTTCATGCGTGTGTCGCAGAAATACATGGCGCTGGCGAAGGTGACGATGATGATCATGACCCAACCGCTCCACCCGTCCATGAGGCCGGAATGGAATAGCGCAAAGGCCGGAATAAACACATAGGTGAGATAATCGATGATCAGATCAAGCAGCACGCCGTCGAATTCCGGCGCGTTGGTCTTTACGTCGTATTTACGCGCCAGCGGCCCGTCGATCCCGTCGACAAAGAAGGCGACAACCAGCCAGAGAAACATCATATCCCAGCGTTCGTCGGCGGCAGCAAGCATGGCCAGCATGGCGAAAATCGCACCCGTCGCAGTGAACAGATGGACGAGAAGGGCGCGGGAATGAATATTCATATGCGACAGATGACAAATCTTTTCGACGGATGCAAAAGGAAAAGCGTGTGTTGCCGCGCAGGCTTGGGTTGACCCCGCTCGCGATTCCGCCTAAAGCCAGCAAACCAATTTCAGGGTTTGCCGTAGCGCGGCCCATATGGGTATTGCACCGGATCGCCGGAAATGCCCCGCAGCAAAAGGATAGACCCATGTCGCGCGTTTGCGAATTGACCGGAAAAGGCCCGATGACGGGCAACAACGTAAGCCACGCCAAGAACCGTACACGTCGTCGGTTCTTGCCAAACCTGAACGATGTCACCCTGCAGTCCGAAGCACTGGGCCGCGGTTTCAAGTTCCGCATCTCGGCAGCTGCTTTGCGCACTGTTGACCACCGCGGTGGCTTGGACAAGTTCATGGCGAAGGCAAAGGACACTGAACTGTCCGTCAACGCGTTGAAAGTTAAGAAAGCAATTGCAAAGTCCAGCGCCACAGCCGAAGCGCTGTCGTAAGACTTTCCAATCGTTACGATGTTGTAGCCCTGGCCCTTGGCTGGGGCTGCGTCGTTTTGGGCTGGTGCTTTTTCAAGCGCTTCGTCTAGGGTGCGGCCCATGACCCTGCGTTCCCTTTCAGCTTTGGTTCTGGCGTTGATGCTGGCCCTCACGGGGCAAAGCATGGCTGTCGCGCGCGGGGCCTCTGCGGCGACGGGGCAGATGGTGTTGTGCACCGGTGCGGGCCCTGTGGCAATTTATGTGGATGCGCAGGGCAAGCCGACCTCGGCCCCGCATATCTGCCCCGATTCGGCACTTAACGTTGCAATGGCAGGCGCGGTGGTTCTGGCGGCCGCACCGATGCGGATCGTGACCTTTGTCGCGCCGGCGGTGCATGTCCTGACTGCCGATGTGCCGCGACGTAAAACGCGCCATGACCCAAGGGCCCCGCCTGTCACTGTCTGAGCCACACCCTTCACAGACATTTTGAATATGACGACAGGATATACCAATGACACCTGCTTTGCTGACCCGCGCTGTCTGCGCATTGTTTCTCTTTTCCGCCCCTCTCGCTGCCGAAGGCATCATGGTGGATGACGCCTACATCCGCAGCTCGACCGCGAAATCCACCTCCGGTGCGGCGTTTATGGTGGTGATGAACCACTCTGGCGCGGATGACCGTTTGATCGGGGCGTTCTCCGACGTGGCCGAGAAGGTCGAGCTGCATTCCCACACCTCTGACGACAATGGCGTCATGCGGATGGGCGAGATCGAAGGCGGCGTGGCCATTGCGGCGGATGAAATGCATGCCTTCAAACGCGGCGGCGACCACCTGATGTTCATGGGCCTGAAAGGCCCGCTGGAGCAGGGCGCGATGGTGCCCGTCACACTTGAGTTCGAAAAGGCCGGTGCGGTCGAGATCGAGGTGATGGTCGATCAGGACCGCAAGCCGAGCCATGGCAAGATGAAGCACGACCGCGGTGATATGGATCACACCGGTCACGAGATGCCGAAAGACTGAGCCTTTTCACACCCATGAATGGTAGCGGCCCGATCTGTGTTAAAACGCGGGCCGCTGCTGGGGTGGGGTGCCCAAGAGTTCCACCACCCAATCTGTGACCACACGTGTCGCCGGACCGGTGCGGTGCTCGGCGAACTGGTTCCCCACGGCAGAACGTTCGAGGTTCAGCTCTACCGTATGGGCCCCATTGCGCCGCGCCTCTGCCACGAAACCGGCGGCGGGGTAGACGTTGCCAGAGGTGCCGATGGCTGCAAAGATATCGGCCTCGGCCAGATGGTCAAAAATCTCGTCCATGTCATAGGGCATTTCGCCGAACCACACGATGTCGGGCCGCGCGGCTGAGGCATTGCAGGCGGGGCAGGGATCACCGACGGCCATGACCATAGGCGCAGGCCAACGGTGGTCGCAGGCAGCGCAGAGCGCTGAATTCAGCGCGCCGTGCATATGGATCACCCGCGCGCCGCCCTGTTCGTGCAGATCATCGACATTCTGCGTCACAATCACCACCTGTCCGGCATAATTCGCCTGCAGTCTGGCCAGCGCTTGATGCGCCGCGTTCGGTGATACCTCTGCCGCCTGTTTGCGGCGACCGTTATAGAAATCGACCACCAGTTGCGGGTCGCGGGCAAAGCCTTCGGGAGTGGCGACGTCCTCGACCCGGTGCTGCGCCCAAAGCCCGTCTTCGGCGCGGAAGGTATCAATGCCGCTTTCCGCAGAAATGCCCGCGCCGGTCAGAATGACGATCTTGCTCATGTCAGCCCCTTTGTTATACGCGACAAGTGAACCAGCCACGCAGCTTTTGCGCAAGCGGTCAGCCCTCTAGCGCCTCGAAGCTGGAAGAAAGCCACGGCAACTGCGCCACCGTCGGCGCGATCATGTGGGACCGAAGCAGTTGCCGCATCGTGTCGGCAATATTCTGCGGCACCGGCCCCGTCCAGTCTGACCCCGCAAACAGCGAGATTTGTCGCGTTAATCCGGGCGTGGGGAGCGGGTGCACCGCAAGCTGCTGGTGAAACCGCTCTGCGCGGCAATAGCCGAAGGGCGTCGTGATGGCCCAGCCGATGCCCCGTGCCACCATCGCCATCAGGGCGAGATGGCTGCCGATCTCGAATTGCGAGGGCAGGGTGATATTGCTGCGCGTCAGATGGTTGTTGATCTGGTCGGCGATCAACTGGTCTGCCGCGTATTTAACGAAGGGCAGGGCGGATCGCCCCGTCATCAGCGCGGCGCTGTCGCCGTCAAAGCTGGCGGGGGTGACGATAACAAAGGGATCGCGTGCCAGCGGAATCTCGATCAGCCCGCTTTTTGCATCCCCACTGGTGGCCGCAATGGCGATATGAAGCGATTTGTCCTGCACCGACTGGATCAGCCCCTTGCTGCCGTCGGTTACCATGCGAAAGCGACAGCCCGCCATACTGTCGGCCAGTAGGGTCGCCAGACGCGGGGTGACATCGTTGTCAAAGTCGTCGATCACGCCAAGGCTCAGGTCGCTGAGGTTGGCAAGATCCATGACCGTCAGCTCGGATTGCGCGAGCCGGATATGGGTCAGCGCCGCGCCGCTGTGACGCAGAAAGCTTTCGCCCGCCGCGGTCAGGCGCATGGGGCGCGTGCTATGGTCGATCAGGGCGGTGCCTATGGCGGCTTCGAGGTTGCTGATCTGCTGGCTCACGGCGGGTTGGCTTAACCCTGTCAGTGCGGCGGCCTGTGCGACCGATCCACGGCTGGCCAGCGCCTCGAACACCTCTATACCGCGCAGGGTGATGCCCTTTTTGATCATGGTGCTAGACCTCTTCGTTCTTTCCAATTTTGTGAAGCATGCCCGATAAATTGGCAAGCTTGTCCCGGATCATGCGCCCATAGTTTCACAAAAGTGAAATGAGCCGTGGGGTGGGGTGGCGGTACTTGAAGCTTGGCCGCGCGCGGCGCACCATAAGGGAAACCACGCACCCGGAGGCCCCATGAAAATCGCAACCGCCGCATACCCGCTGGATGTCCTGACCAGCTGGGCGCAATATGAAGACAAGCTTGCAGGCTGGGTCGCAACGGCGGCCGCCAGCGGGGCAGAGCTGTTGGTTTTTCCCGAATATGGCGCGATGGAGCTTGCGACGCTCGCTGGCCTTGACGTGGCGGGCAATCTTGAGGCGTCGCTGTTTGCGGTCTCTGACCGGTTGGCGGATGCGGATGCGGCGCATCAAAAACTGGCGGCGGAATATGGCGTGCATATCGTTGCGGCATCGGGGCCCGCGGTGACGCCTGCCGCCGCGCGTCCGGTGAACCGCGCGCGTCTGATCACCCCTTCAGGTCAAGTCGGGGTGCAGGACAAGCAGATCATGACCCGATTCGAACGCGAGGTCTGGGGCGTCGTCGGCGGGGAGCCTCTGCGCATCTTCGAGACAACATTGGGCAAGATCAGCATCCTCATCTGCTATGATAGCGAGTTTCCCCTGCTGGGCCGTGCACTTGCCGATTGTGACATCATCGCCGTGCCGAGCGTGACCGAGGCGCTGGCAGGATATTGGCGTGTCCGCATCGGATCCATGGCGCGGGCACTGGAAAATCAATGCGTTACGGCCATGTCATCCTGCATCGGCCCTGCGGATTGGTCAGAGGCGCTTGGCACATCTTACGGGGCAGGCGGCATCTTCTGCCCGCCGGATGTGGGCTTTCCATCCACCGGTGTCCTTGCCGCCGCAGAGATCAACGTGCCCGGCTGGACCTTCGCCGAGGTCGACATCGCCCAGATCAGCCGCGTGCGTGCGGACGGGGTGGTTTTGAATCGAAACCACTGGGAGGATCAGTTCGGGCGTGACGCAACGGCCATAAACGTGCCTTTGATGTGAATACCCCTTGAAAAAAGGGAAAATTGCGCCCATTTAAGCCTGCGTCCTGAAATTGCAGGGCAAAGTGTTCAAGGAGAGACCATGGCCAAGGAAGACACGCTCGAATTCCCCGGTATCGTGAAAGAACTTCTGCCGAACGCGACGTTCCGGGTCGAGCTTGAAAACGGCCATGAGATCATCGCACATACGGCAGGAAAGATGCGCAAGAACCGCATCCGTGTTCTGGCTGGCGATAAGGTACAGGTGGAAATGACCCCCTATGATCTGAGCAAAGGCCGGATCAATTACCGCTTTAAATAATACGCTTTTCCGAGAATCACCTAGTGGTTTTCGGGCAGCGATCTAGGATCGCATATGAGTTTTATCCTCGGATCAGGAAGTCCGCGCCGCAAGGAATTGCTGGCGCAAATCGGCGTTGTGCCTGACGATATTCGCGCGCCCGATATCGATGAAACCCCCCATACCGCCGAACTGCCGCGCCCCTATTGTGCGCGTATGGCCCGTGAAAAAGCCGCCGCGGTGCAGGCGGGGGCCGATGATATCGTGCTGTGTGCCGATACCACCGTCGCTGTGGGGCGGCGAATCCTGGGCAAGCCCGCGGATGAAGCAGAGACGATCCGTTTCCTGCGCCTCATGTCGGGGCGTCGCCACAAGGTCATCACGGCCGTCGCGGTCAAGCGCGGCGACAAGCTGTGGCAGCGCGATGTGGTCAGCACCGTCCGCATGAAACGACTGTCAGACGCCGAGATCACGGCCTATCTGGCAACCGGTGACTGGCAGGGCAAAGCCGGCGGCTATGGTATTCAGGGCCCGGCAGGAGCCCTTATCCCGTGGATCAGCGGATCATTCACCGGCATTGTCGGCCTGCCACTGGCCGAAACCGCAAACCTGCTGCGTGCTGCAGGATATGTTTTCGCAGGAGAGACCTCATGAAGGGCCGTACGATCGTTCTGGACCATTTTGGCGACATCGAAGCCGCCGCGCTGATCGTGGACGGCAAGCTGGATGACCTTCTGATCGACAGCGACGGCCCGCGCCCCGGCACGATCTACCGCGCCATCGCGGATCGTCCGGTCAAGGGGCAGGGGGGGATGTTCCTAAAAACGCCCGACGGCTCTGCGTTTCTGCGCCAGATCAAGGGGCTCGCACCGGGGCAACCCATTCTTGTGCAGGTGTCCGGCTATGCTGAACCCGGCAAGGCCGTTCCCGTCACCCAGAAGCTGCTGTTCAAAAGCCGCTATGCCATCGTGACGCCGGGCGCACCCGGCACCAATATCTCGCGCAGTATCCGCGACGAGGAAGAACGGGACCGGCTGCTCGAAATCGCGCATGAAGCGTCCGACGGGGCCGCACATGGCCTGATTCTCCGGTCCTCTTGCGCTGGCGCGGATGCCGATGACATCGCCGATGATATCGACGCGATGCTGGCGCTGGCGGACAAGGTATTGGACGACCCATCCACCGACATGGAGGTCCTGTCCGAAGGCGATGGTCCGCATATTCTGGCCTGGCGCGACTGGGTCGCGCCCGCCGACGTCGTGACCGACCCCGGTGGTTTTGAAACCCATGGCGTGTTGGACACTGTCGACAGCCTCTCGCAGCCGCGCGTCGCGCTTGACGGTGGTGCCTTTATGTTTGTGGAACCTACCCGTGCGTTGGTGGCCGTTGATGTGAACACCGGTGCGGACGTGTCCCTTGCTGCCGGGATCAAAGCGAATATGGCCTGTGCCCGCGCCTTGCCCCGTGCCCTGCGTCTGCGCGGGTTGGGCGGGCAGATCACGCTTGACCTTGCGCCCATGCCCAAAAAAGATCGCCGCCCGTTCGAGACCGCGTTGCGCCAGGCCTTCCGCGCCGATGACGTGGAAACGACGCTGGTCGGCTGGACCCCGCTGGGCCACTACGAACTGCAACGCAAACGCGCCCGTATGCCTTTGGCCGAGGTGCTAAAGTGACCTGCCCGATCTGCGACCGTGAAGCCTCTCCCAAGTATCGCCCCTTCTGTTCCAGGCGCTGCGCTGACGTGGATCTGGCCAAGTGGCTGAACGGCAGCTACGCGACCCCCAGCCGCGACCCCGAGGATATCGAGGCCGCAATCGAAGCCACCGAGGCCGCTTTGAACGCGCCCGACAAGCCGCATTAGAACTTTCCGAAAAAACCTTTGCCAAACATGGCAAAACCCTCTGGACACCCCCGCCGCAAACTCCTAGAACCCGCACACCCGACCACTGCGGTGGTCTCCGGTGCCCGGGTAGCTCAGGGGTAGAGCAGTGGATTGAAAATCCTCGTGTCGGTGGTTCGATTCCGCCCCTGGGCACCATTTAAATCTCTGAATATAGCTGATTGTCCCAAGGAAATAAGGGTATCTCGCGGCTTTCTTGCCCTTGAGAGGCCTGAATTGCTACAGGACGCTACGGTTTCCGATCCTGCTATTGCGGCAAATAAGGGGCTTTATGGTCGCCTTTCGAAATGATGCTGCTAAGTAGGTTCGATAGTGCCAGCCCTTCCGGGAACGATGCGCGAAGGATGCCATGTTTTGTCGGTGATGCGAGCGGCGCGGATCATTTCCGGCAGATCTTGGATTCCGTCATCGGTCAGTGCGGCACCGATTGCAGTGACGAATGTCTCTTATGGGGCGCTTACGTCTTGCGGTAGGTAGGGCGTATTGCGGAAGTTCTCTGCAATTGCGCTTCTATGGTAGAGCATCTTGGAACCCGCCATTGAAACACAGCCAGAAGCAGGCACTCAGTGGTGGCGCATTTATGGTTATAGCTTGAAGAGGAGCTCTGAACCGCGCGGGACGCAGTGTCGCGTGCAAGGTTGTGGAGCCGGTATTGATAGACCGCCGCACCCCTATGGCTGCGGCGGTCTAAAGGGTCGTCAGGCGAAATCCACACCGTTTTCGATCATCGGCAGGTGGGTCACCAGATCACGCCCGGAGGCTGCGATTGCGTTGGCGAGCGCTGGACCCGCCGGCGGTGTGCCCGGCTCGCCAATGCCTGAGGGTGCTTCGTTTGTCTTGACGATATGCACCTCGATGGACTTGATGTCGCGCATCCGCAGCGGTTCGTAGTCGGGGAAGTTTTGCTGCACTACGACGCCGCCATCCAGCGTGATCTGATCGCGCATGATGTGACCGACGCCAAAGCCGATCGCCCCTTCGACCTGGGCTTTGACGACGTCGGGGTTCACTGCCACGCCACAGTCGACGGCGGCGGTGTATTTCTCGATCTGAACATAGTCATCTTCGTCGATCGAGATTTCGCAGATCTGCGCACAGTATGTGCCAAAGGATTTGTGAACGGCCACACCGTGGAAATGCCCGTCGGGCAACGGCTTGCCAAACCCGGCATTCTCGGCAGCCAGTTTCAGGACGTCAGCTTTGCGTTTTTGATCGACTGTGTCGCCGGGCAAATACGCAAGACGGAAGCTGACGGGATCCTGACCGGCTGCGGCGGCGGCCACATCCATCATGGTTTCCATGACATAGGCGTTATGGCTGTGACCGACGGAACGCCAATAGTTGACGGTTGTTGTCGGAGCCGCGTCCGTCAAGCCGATGTGCATTCCGGGGATCGCATATGGATTTTCTGCCGTCCCTTCCACCGAAGAGATGTCAACACCGTCTTTGACATAGAAAGCGTCAAATGGCCCATCTTTTGCAATGGATTGACCCGCCACGCGGTGATCCCAGCCAACAATCTTGCCCGCATCGTCCAGACCGACACGCACCTTGTGCGCATAGGCCGGGCGGTACCAGCCGCCAGACAGGTCATCTTCGCGGGACCAGACCAGTTTAACCGGGCGGGTCTGGTCGGTCATCGAAAAGGCGAGTGTCGTTTCTACGATATAGTCCGCACCCGCGTTGAAGCGACGGCCAAAGAACCCGCCTGCATAAAGGGTTTTGACCTGAATCTTGTCCATCGGGATGCCAAGGATCTGGTGCATCGTGGCGTGGTTCATGGTGGGCCCCTGCGCACCGTCATACATGATCACGCCGCCGTCTTCGGTGGCTGCGATTGTGGCCGACAGGGGCTCCATCGTTGCATGAGCAAGCATCGGCAGGAAGAATTCGCGCTCTACGACTTGGGCGGCACCTTGCAACGCTGCGGTCGTCGCATCCAATGTCGTTTCGGATGCTTGCCACTGCGGATCAGTGTTCACAGCTGCCAGTAGCTGTTGCTTGATCTCGTCGCTGCTGCGGGTTTCGGCCTTGCTCAAATCCCACTCCACCTCGATCGCGTCGCGCGCTTGAAACGCGGCCCAGGTATTTTCGGCATAGGCCACCACGCCCGCGCCGTTGGGCAGCGCCTTGGCCATGATAAATCCCGTGACGTCCTTGGCGGCGCTATCGTCGAACGACGCGACAGTTGCGCCGTATTGCGGAATGCGTTTGATTGCGGCAACCATCTGGTTATCCAGTTGGATATCCATGCCATAGATGCCTTCGCCGTTAACCTTGTCGTCGCTGTCGCGGCGCGCTTTTTGGGTGTTGCCGATCTGGGTCCAGTCTTCGGGGGCCTTCAGGACGGGCTCGACCGGCACCGCGATCTGCACAGCGGTGGAGATAAACTCACCGATCTGGCCCTCTTTGCCCGCGCCTGAAATGACGCCATTGGCAAGTGTCAGCTCAGAGACGTCCACGTCCCAATCCTTGGCCGCGGCTTGCAATAATACGTCACGCGCGGCCGCGCCTGCGGTGCGATATTGCATGAACGAATTGGCCATTGCGGTCGATCCGCCCGTGCCCTGCAGCGCGCCAAAGAACAGGTTGTTGTAAACGGCGGTATCTGACGGGGCCGTTTCGAAGGTGATATCGCTAAGCTCCATGTTCAGCTCTTCCGCGATCAGCGTGGACAGGCCCGTAGAGGTGCCTTGCCCGCCTTCAAAGCGCTTGATGATGGCTGCAACGGTACCATCGGCATAGATTTTCACGAAGGGCGTGATGGCTGTGCCGGCCTCCGACGTCGACGCGGCAAGCGCGCCCTTGGGGTCAATCCCAACGGCCAGAACGGCAACGGCCGCACCTGCACCTTTGAGGAAACTGCGGCGGGATGTGTTGATGGTCATGGCTTAACCCTCCACGATGTCTGCGGCGCGCTGGATACCGGCGCGGATACGTTGATAGGTGGCACAGCGGCAGGCATTTCCGTCCATGTAGGCGTCAATCTCTTCCACCGTTGGCTTTGGCGTTTCTTTCAACAGGCCCACCGCAGACATGATCTGACCAGATTGGCAGTACCCGCATTGCACCACGTCGAGCTCTTTCCAGGCTTGCTGTACTGCGGCACCGATCTTGTCATCGCCAATCGCTTCGATGGTGGAAACTTCAGCACCTTCGACGTCTTCGATATAGGTCTGGCACGACCGGGTCGGTTCGCCGTCGACATGCACGGTGCAAGCGCCGCACGACGCGACGCCGCAGCCGAATTTGGTGCCGGTCAGCTTCAGTTCGTCCCGGATCACCCACAGCAATGGTGTGCCCGGTTCTGCTTCGACAGAGCGTTCGGCCCCGTTAATTTTTAGCTTGATAGTCATGGTCAATCTCCATCTGGCAATACGATTGGAATGTGGGTAAACTGGTCGGTGTACTTATGTGGCGTAAAGAGTCACAGGTAAACCCGCAAGTTTACCAAGCCAAAAAAAATGGCAATTCCTGGAAGTGGTGTGTAGACCGACAGAATGAGTGAAGTGGCTGAAAATTCGGTAGATAAGCGTGGCTCGATCCTGCAAGGCGCGTTTGATGAATTCTGCGAGAATGGGTTCCTTGCGGCCAGCATGGACCGAATCTCCAAGCGGGCCGGTGCGTCCAAGCGCACCGTGTATCGGTATTTTGAAAGCAAGGAAGTGCTCTTCCAAACCCTGATGCTGCGCCAATGGAGGGTCATCGCGGACAACCTGAAGGTCAGCTACCAGCCCGGCATGGATATCCGAGAGCAACTGATTGAGATGGGACGTGCGCAGGCGCGACTTTACACGTCGCCCGAAGTCATGAACGCCAACAAGATGTTGATGACTGAGATCCTGCGGGATCCGGAACTTGTCAGGGAAATCCAGAATGAAGTCGACTATACGGCATCATTTGAACAGTTGTTCAAAGAGGCCGCCGCCGACGGGGTGCTGACGATCCCAAACCCCCGACAAGCGGCAGAAGAGTTCATATCATTGTTGAAGGGCAAGGCGTTTTGGCCGTTCATGTTGGGGGCACCCTTGGTCAGTCCTGACGAAATGGACGCCATGATTGACCAGTCGGTTGATATGATGATGAACCAATATGGCGCCTGAGCAATCAGGTCTCATGCGATCCGCCACAGCAGGAAATCGAGCATCGAACGACCTGTGACGCGAAGAGACTCAACGATATAGATCAAACTGACCAAGCCATCGAACAATACAAAGGCGTATTGCGACGGATCAGCCAACCCGTTTGGCACGGCGTAGAGCACAGCCGTGATTGCAGCCAAACGCGATATAGCGCTCCAGAACACAACGGGTGCGCGCGCGACAAGATCGCGGGTTGCCCAGATCAACAATGATGCGGCCATGATGAAGAAACCCGCAAGCGTGAAGGAAAACACGAAATTCGCAGGGTTGGGCATTTGCACAGCCTGCCCGATGATCATTGGCGCAAAGAGAAAGTTCAGCAACGCAGTGCCGAAGATGAATTTCTTGAACGTGCCGGTGGCCCTTTGTGTCGTTCAGTTATTGGGAAAACCTGCCGATGATTTTGGCAAATCAGCTGCGAGAGTTGCAGCGGCAAGCTCGGCTGCCGCTGCAGGCTCATCCGAGCCATTGTGTAGAAAGCCGACTGCTGCGGCGGTCGATTGTGGTCCGCGCCCGGTACAACTGGTGGGGTTACAAGCTGGCGTGCCAATCACGCACGGCTACACCGATCTCGTCCGGGGCGTCTTCCTGAATGAAGTGCAATCCGGGCACAGTCACTTCGGTGATATTGGGCCAACTGCGCACACGGTCACGTACCGCCCCCGTGATCAGCACGCCGGGGTCCGCATTGACGAAGAGCTTGGGAATTGATGTCTTGCCAAGCCAGTCGACATAGGCATCGACGATTTCCGTCACATCTGCTGGCTGCCCTTCAATCGGGATCTGACGCGGCCATGTCAATGTGGGGCGGCGATCTTCGCCTGCGTTGGCGAAGGGGCGGCGGTATTCGTTCATTTCTTCTTCGGTCAAATCCCGCAGGATGGAACCGGGAACCAGCGCTTCGACAAAGAGGTTCTTTTCAAGAACCATCTCCTCGCCAGCAGGCGAGCGTAGGGCTTGGAACATTTCACGGGCGCGGTCGGGAAACTGGTCCCAGCTATCACGGGTTTCGACGATTGCTTCCATGAAGGCAATGCCTTTGACGGCCTCGGGATGCGTATGTGCCCAATAGAAACCCAAACCGGAACCCCAGTCATGGATGACCAGTGTGACGTTGGCGGTGACGCCCAATTGCTCAAGCAAAGCAAACAGATATTTGCGGTGTTCGACGAAGGTATAGCTGTCCGGGCCAGAATTATCGAGCTTGTCACTATCGCCCATGCCAATCAGGTCTGGCGCGATCAGCCTGCCTTTCCCGGCAAGGTGGGGCATCACATTGCGCCACAGATAAGACGACATCGGATTGCCATGCAGGAAGACAATCGGATCGCCGGACCCTTCTTCGATATAGGCCATCTGCTTACCATGGACGGTGGCAAATTTCTTTTTGTCGCGGAAAGACGTAGTCATGCGAGTACCTCGGGCTTGTGTTTGAGTCGGGGTAGATGCAGAAGAACGATCATTCTAAAACAAGGTCAAAAATGCCAAGAACGAAATCTCAAACCCGCGAAAACCTGTTGGACAGTGCGCTCAAAACGTTCTGGAAGACTGGTTTTCACGTTGTTTCCATGGGCGATCTGGTGCGCGAAACCGGCGTGAGCCGAGCTGGAATCTACAGCGATTTTGGCGGCAAGGAGGATCTGTTCCACGCCTGTCTCGACAGATACCAGGACACCGTCGTCACTCCAGCCTTTGCGCCGGTCGAGGCCGAAGGCGCGGGAATCGAGGGCATTCAAAAGTATTTCGATAACCTTCTGGCGCGTTTCGAGGACTCGGGCGGCTTTGGTAAGGGATGCCTTGTGGGCAACACACTGCCCCAGATCCCTGAAGATGCGCAGGAAACCCGCCAAAAGCTGCGCGCGCATAGCGATCGACTGACAGCAGGCTTTCGCAAGGTGCTGGCCCATGAGAATGGGGATCATGGCTCATTGAGTGATGCCGAAATCGAGGCGCTTGCGCGCTATATCATGATCTCGGTGCAGGGTATTTGGTCCTACTCCCGTCTGACAGGGGATGTCGCGGAATTGCGCGCGGCGTCTGACATGCTCATCGCTGTGTTGAAAGCCCGGCTTCGGGGAACATCGGATTGATTCCGCCTCTGCCCGTAGGTGATTTCCAGTTCATTGCACTGGATGTCGAAACCGCCTGTGGCGACAGCGCCAGTATTTGCCAGATCGGGATCGCCTGCGTTGGCTTTGATGACAGCATTTTTACATGGTCCACCTATGTCGACCCGCTTATGCCGTTCGCGCCCTTCAATGTTGACCTGCACGGGATTGGGCCGGAGACTGTGCGCGGTGCCGGAAGCTTTGCGCAGGTCTGGCCCCAAATCTGGCCGTTGCTGTCACGCCACCCGATGGTGCAGCACAGCAGGTTCGATGAACATGCGATCAACGCCGCATGCAAAGCGCAGGGCCTTCCGCGGCCACACCTGACATGGCACGACAGCGTGACCATCGCGCGCAAGGCATGGCCCGAATTGAAGGGCAACGGCGGCCACGGTCTGGGCAAACTGAAACAGGTGCTGAACCTTGACTTTCACCACCATGACGCAGGCGAAGACGCCCGCGCCGCTGCGATGGTGGTTCTGCGGGCGCAGGCCACGACCAAAGACCACCGGCTGTTCAAACCCGTGCAACTGTCGCTCCCCTTGTAAGGGCGGCCCACCCGCCGTTTGCCTCAGCCCCAGCCCCAGCCCCAGTCATAGCTTCCGATAATTTCGGGTCCGCCAATGCGTCGCTCAGCGGAACCGAAACCATTTGAACTACCATCCAAGGCCAGGCTCCTCGCGAGCATCCGGGTGTCGGAGAGGAGATCCAGTTTAAGTGGCTACGTGGCAGCTTTGTCCCGCGTTGGGTCAGTTCGGCCCGCATCACGTTTTGCTCTTGCAGCAAAGGTCGGCAATGTGTGCTGCAACCGCCGCATCGAAGGACTTGGGCAAATGTCGGCTTTGGGCCGTTCGTATCGACTGACATCTTCGACGAGAAGCGGTCATTTGCTGCAAGTGCAAAGTTGCTCACAAGGTGCATAGCCCCTAGTTCCCTAGACACCTTCTTGGTTCACATTGAACTGTCTGTTTTCGAAGTCGACAGGCGACAGCATACGGTTTCTGACATGTTTGAGTTTCGGGTTATAGAACATTTCGATGTAGTCGAAGATGTCCTGTCTGGCCTGCTCGCGGGTTTAATATGTTCGACGCCGTACGTGTTCCCGTTTGAGCAGCTTGAAGAAGCTCTCAACGATCGCATTGAAGCTCCTATATTCGTCAAGCCTTGATCCGTGTGGATCAGGACGCGTCGCTTAGGTTTGCGTCGCAAGACAGCCATCAGAAGGGCTTGCAGCACGAGGTCTGTTGGTTGCCGCGATTGTGTCGCCCAGGTCAGTATCAGCCAATGGGCCAATGAAGATCTGCCCGACACAGAGGCCGAGGAAGAAAATCGAAAGCGAAAGTTCAGCGGCCGTATGGGTGGCGTTCATGGAGGCCGCGAGCTCACCGAGTGGGGCGAGGTACATATCGGTGGCCAATGGGGGAAAGAGGGACAAAAGGCCCAAGGTGGCGGTAACGGCAAAGGCCCGTTTTGGGATAAGGGAAATCTGTGACAGCTCGGCTCCGACAATAATATTAGACTGCGGTCTATTGGCAATTAGTGGACGGCCGTCTAGTGATCAATCACGGACTATTCTGCATCTATGAACAGGAACTGTGCATGTCAGGAAAAAGGCCAAGCGGGCGGCCCGCAAATCAAGACGCCAGCACGGCATTGAAGGCTGTGGCTCTACGTCGGGTTCGGGAACTGGGCTATGAGAAAATCTCGGTTTCGGAAATCATCGAGCAGGCTGGCGTGGCGCGCCAAACGCTCTACAACCGCTGGAATACGAAGGCTGACCTTGTCCTCGAAGCCGTTTTTGAGCAGAGCAACACCTATGCCGCTGAACCTTCTTGGGACGGGGCAGAGGATTGTCGGACCTTGCTCGAAGATTTCCTGATCCGTATTTTCGAACACTTGCGCATCGACGGGGACACCCTACGAGCTTTGATCACCGCTTTGCTCCGCCGGGCGCAGGACCGCGGAGAGCTTTCGCCGGGGCGGAACGTGGAGACACTGTCGGCCTTGATACATGGCGCGTTCTGGTATCGCTTGCTGAACCGCGGGGTGTTGGACGCTGGGTTCGCGAAAGAAATAGTGGCGGAAACCTTCGCCTGATCGTTCGGCACCCGGACTGCCTTCGGCAAAGGGTTGTCGCCGAAATCAAACTCCTTCGCCCGAAGTGCCCGAACGTAACGCTCGGAAAGAAATCAGGACGGCGGCGTCAATAGGGCCGCCGCAGCGATTGTTCCTTCCCAAACTGTGTCCAACGCGGCACCCAGTGACAGTCCTTCCCCGTGCTCCCAGAGGAAGATTGCCCTGCCCACGGCGTCGGTCGTGTAATTTGCAAGTGCAGCGGCGGCTTGCGGGTTCTTAACGCGCTGGCTCAGGCATTCTGTAAGCTCTCTGCGCTCCATCATGAGAAACCCTTGCAGAATACCTCTCGCTCTTTCGTTTGAACGCAGAACCGTGCCGATCATCTTGAGAATAGGTTCATCATTGGTCAGCGCGGCGAAGTGTTGATCCAAGAACATCTTGAGATCGTCCGCGAGCGGTCCGTTTCCGCTGCGTAACGCTTCTTTCGCAGCCTCCGAAAAGGGGGGCGGGGCCCCAACCGCAGCCGTTTCCTTGTTGGTATAGTAGTTGAAGAAAGTGCGCGTGCTGATGCCAGTTGTCGCAGCGATCTCCTCGGTCGTCACATTCTCTAACCCTTTTTTAACGGCCAAATCCAGCGTCGCCAGCTGAATCTCACGTGCCGTCTGCTGTCGTCTTCGCTCTCGTAACGAAACTGTCATGTCTGAATTCCTTGCGCACTGTGCAACATCTGCCTACAAGGCACCAAACCTGCTGGATAGTCAAGGATCGAGAAGCACATGAAAATCGGCGTTTGGAAAATGTTTGGCGCAGCGCTTGCGTTCGCGGGGGCTGCCACGATGGCGAGCGCGCAGGGCGGCCCTCCCGATGGCATGCCCGCGGCGGGGCCGCTTGAAGTAGGTGTGATCGACATTCAGATGGAGGAAATCCCACGCATTGTGACCACGCCGGGCCGGGCCGTTGCGTTTCAAGACGTTGAAGTGCGCCCGCGTGTCGGCGGTGTGGTCAAAGAGATCCTCTACACGCCCGGACAATTGCTTGAGGTCGGGGACCCGCTTTTCCGGATCGACGATGCCTCCTATCTCGCGGCTGTCGCGACAGCCCGTGCCAATCTGGCCACTGCCGAAGCCAACCTGCCTGTGAAGCAGGCGGCCTATGACCGCGCCGAACAACTCTCCGGACGCGGCTACACCGAGGCAGAGGTCGAAGCGGCGCGTGCCAGTCTGGCCGAAGCAAAGGCCACGCTTGATGCAAACAAAGCGGCGGTTGAATATGCCGAGACCGAGCTGTCGTGGACGACGATGACCAGCCCGATCGCCGGGCGTGCAGATGTATCAACCGTTTCGGTGGGGGATTTGGTTACGGCTGGGCAGGCCGACGCTTTGACGAGCATCGTCACCTCAGATCCGATCTATGTGGATATGATGGAGGCAAGCGCGCGTATCCTGTCGGTGCGCAGCGCCATTGCCGAAGGTGATCTGCAACAAAACGACACCCTTCAAGCGACATTGACGTTAGAGAACGGCGACATCTATCGTGGAACCGGGCAGTTGGTCACGCCGGGTAACAATGTCTCGACCTCCACCGGAACCGTGACCATCCGTTTCACCTTTGACAACCCGGACCACATTATCCTTCCGGGCATGTTTGTGCGGGGGGAAATCGTGCTTGGCACGATGCAAGCCTACCTTGTTCCGCAGCGTGCAGCGACGCGTGGCAACTCAGGTAAACTGACTGCGTATGTTATCGGTGAAGACGGCAAGGCCGAACAGGTGACTCTCGAAGATGACGGTACCTATCAGAACGCATGGATCGTGCGTGAGGGGCTGAACGATGGGGATCGGCTCGTTGTGGACGGCCTTTCATCCGTCCGCGCAGGGCAAGAGGTCAGCCCCGTGGCCGTGACGATCGACGAGGATGGCGTTTCTCGGGATATCGCTGCCCCCGCGGCGGAGGATTGATTGATGGCGCGTTTCTTCATCCACCGCCCTGTTTTTGCTTGGGTTCTGGCGATTGCCACCATGTTGCTGGGCGCTTTCAGTATGACGGGTCTGCCGATCTCGCAGTATCCTGATATCGCGCCCACCACCGTTCGAATTTCCGCCACCTATACCGGGGCCTCGGCCGCAACGGTGGAGAATTCGGTCACCACTGTCATCGAGGACGGGCTGACGGGGTTGGACGGGCTCACCTATATGACATCATCCTCCAGCGAAGGGGCGGCGAGTGTATCGCTGACCTTTGATGACAGTATTGATCCTGACATGGCGCAGGTGCAGGTCCAGAACAAACTGCAACTGGTCGAATCGCAGCTGCCCGACATCGTGACGAGCCAGGGCGTTTCCGTCTCCCGCTCGACGGACTCGGTCCTGATGGTCGGGGCGCTTGTCAGCGAAGACGGCAGCTATACCTCGCTTGAACTGGGCGACCTGCTGAGCAGCACGATTGAAGACCCGGTACAGCGCACGGCGGGGGTGGGGTCGATCAATGTTTTCGGCACCGAATACGCAATGCGCATTTGGTTGAACCCCGAAAAGCTGTTCCAGTATCAACTGACATCTTCGGACGTGACCACGGCCGTATCCGAGCAGAACACGAACGTGACGGTCGGCAGTCTGGGTGAACAGCCGGTGGTGAAAGGTCAGCAGTTCACGGTCTCCCTGTCGGCGCAGTCCCAGCTTGAAACGGTTGAGGACTTTCGGAACATCCTGCTGAAGACCAATACGGACGGGTCGGCCATTTACCTTGCCGATGTCGCCACGATCGAACTCGCCGAAGAGGACTACGGCAGTGTAAGCCGCTTTAATGGTCATCCGGCGGCGGGCTTTGCGGTGAACCTTTCCACCGGTGCCAATGCGGTGGATACCGCCGAAGCGGTGCGGGACGTGGTGGGCAATCTTTCTTCCGCGTTGCCCGAGGGCGTAGTGGTCGAATATCCCTATGACACCTCGCCCTTCGTCGAGGAATCCATCGACCAAGTCTATGAGACGTTGATCGAGGCGATTGTCCTCGTCTTTCTTGTCATCTTCCTTTTCTTGCAAAGCTGGCGGGCCACGATCATCCCGACCATCGCCGTGCCGGTGGTGTTGTTGGGCACCTTCGGCGTGCTGTCTGCCTTCGGCATGTCAATCAACACCCTTTCCATGTTCGCATTGGTCTTGGCCATTGGTCTGTTGGTCGATGACGCGATTGTTGTCGTCGAGAACGTCGAACGGGTGATGGAAGAAGAGGGGTTGGACGCCGTCGCCGCCACGGAAAAGAGTATGGGGGAGATTTCCTCGGCGCTCATCGGGATCGTGATGGTGCTTTCTGCTGTGTTCCTGCCGATGGCCTTCATGGATGGGTCGACGGGGGTCATCTACAAACAGTTCTCGGTCACGATTATTTCGGCGATGGTGCTGTCGCTTTTCGTCGCCCTGATCCTTACGCCTGCAATGTGCGCGCAGCTTCTCAAACCTAACCATGACAAGAAGCCTCTGCTTCCGCTGCGCTGGTTCAATGGCGGCCTTGACCGTCTGACGGGTGGCTATGCTTCGCTTGTCGGGCGGTTGTCCATGCGGCCTTTCCGTATGGTGGTGGTATTGGCCCTCGTCGGATTTGGCGCTTATTGGGTCTACGACCGTCTGCCGTCGTCGTTCCTGCCGACCGAAGATCAGGGCGTGCTTATGACCATGATCGAACTGCCTCAGGGATCGACAGTTCAGCAGACAGCCAACACGATTGAACAGATCGAGCAATACTTGCTGACCGAAGAGACCGAAATGGTCGATGGCGTCTTTGCCAATGTCGGATACAGTTTCGGGGGGTCTGGTCAGAACTACGGGATGATGTTCATCAGGCTCAAGGACTACGAAGAGCGTCCTGGGCTTGATGCGGCTGATCTGATGATGCGGGCCAATGGCAAGTTCTTCCAGTCCCGACTGGGCAGCATCTTTGTTCTTCAACCGCCTGCCATTCCGGGGCTGGGTACCTCTTCGGGCTTTGCAATGTACCTCGTCGATCAGTCGGGCGCGGGTCAGGAAGCGCTAAGCGATGCCGCAGATAAACTGGTCGCGGCAGGGCTTGCTGACGGTCGCGTGACCAACCTGCGCGGCAATGATGCTGCGACGGAACCGTCGTTGAAATTGCGTATCGACCAGCAGAAGGCCGAGGCTTTGGGCGTGTCTTTGTCGAGCGTGAACGCCATGCTCGCGACCGTGTTTTCTGGCACCTATGTCAACGATTTCCCGCTGGGCAATAACCTGCGCGAGGTCATTGTGCAGGGCGGTGCGGACTGGCGCATGCAGCCTGACGACATAGATCATTGGTATGTGCGGAACGACAGTTCGGAGATGGTGCCACTGTCGGCCTTTATCAGCCGCGAATGGGAAACTATCACGCCCAAACTGTCGCGCTATGGCGGCACCCGCGCGCTGGAGCTTTCCGGCGAAGCGGCAGCGGGCATCAGTTCGGGCGATGCGATGGAGGTGATGGAACAGCTTACCGCTGATCTGGACGGGTCCTACGCCTCGGCCTGGACAGGGCTGAGCTATCAGGAACGGTTGTCCGGCGATCAGGAAGCCATTCTCTATACGATCTCGGCGCTGGTCGTCTTTCTCTGTCTCGCCGCCCTCTACGAAAGCTGGGCCGTGCCTTTTGCGGTGATGCTTTCGGTGCCCGTGGGCATTCTGGGGGCGCTGGTGACAACGTGGTATTTCGGACAGTCGAACGACGTCTATTTCAAGGTAGGCTTGCTTACCACGATCGGCCTTGCGGCGCGAAATGCCATTCTGATCGTTGAGTTCGCGGAATCCCTACGGGCGGAAGGCAAAGTATTGCTGGAAGCCACCGTCATGGCAGCGCGCCAGCGTCTGCGCCCCATCCTAATGACCTCCCTTGCCTTTGGTTTTGGCATCATGCCGCTGGTGCTCGCCTCCGGGGCAGGGGCCAATGCGCAAAAATCCATCGGGACGGGGATGCTCGGCGGGATCATCTTTTCGGCGGTCATCGGGATCGTGATGGTGCCGGTCTTCTACGTCGCCGTAATCCGAACAACAGAAATTTTCCGTAAGCGAGTGGAGAAAGCTCAGTGAAACCTTACTATCTCGTACTGGGTCTGCTTGTCGCGGGCTGTGCTGTCGGCACTGATTACCAGCGCCCCGAAGTGGCCATGGAAACCCGGTTTGTCGGTGGCAATGCAGAGCAGATCGGCGCGGTAGCCACCCAGCAGTGGTGGCTGAACTATAAAGACTCGATCCTCACGAGTTTCATTGCACGGGGTCTTGCCCAAAACCTTGATGTGATCGCTGCGGGTGAGCGCATACGCCAAGCGCAAGCTGAGTTGCGCACAACCGGGGTTAACGCTGCGGCGGACGGATCGCTGACCGGATCAGTGACCACATCCGGTGGCGACGGCACCAGCGGTACGAGCACCGTCGAAAGCGGGTCTTTGGGTGCCTCGCTGGTGATTGATCTCTTCGGTGGTATCCGGCGCGAGCGCGAGGCCGCTGTTGCTTCGCTTACTGCCGCCCGGGCGGAGGAAGAGACCGTTCGTCTTGCATGGCTGGCCGAACTTATCGCTGCCTATTCCGACGCGCGCTATTACCAAGAGGCGATGGCCTTGACGCGCACCGCCATCGCTACGCGCGAAGAGACGGTGAGCATCACCCGAAGCCAGTTCGATGCGGGCGCGGCCACCGAATATGAAGTGGCCGAAGCGCAGGCCTTGCTTTCGACGGCGCGGGCCGATTTGCCGCAGTTCGCCGCCTTGTTTGACGCAAATGTCTACGCCATTGCGACACTGCTGAATGAACCCGCGGGCCCGATCAAGGCACAGATGCAAAAAGGTGCGCCCCAACTCTCCAGCCCCGGGGGTGCGCGCACCGGCGTACCTGCGGACCTGCTTCGCAATAGGCCCGATGTGCGCAGCGCCGAAGCCGATTTGGCCGCTGCCGTTGCCAACGTGGGCGTCGCCGAGGCCGCGCTTTACCCGGCCTTGTCCCTGTCCGGAACGGTGGGCCGCACGGACGCCACAGATGCGTGGAGTTTCGGGCCGCAATTGTCCCTTCCAGTATTCAATCAGGGCCTCTTGAAAGCCAGCCGTGACGCGCAACTCTCTGTCGCACGGCAGGCCGAGATCGCTTGGCGGGCCTCGATCAACGAAGCGGTCGAGGATGTCCAAGTCGCACAGTCCAACCTCACCCGCGCGCGCCAGAGGGCGCAGCTGCTGCGAACCGCCGCCAGCGACTACGGCCGGGCGCTGACATTGGCACAGGAGAATTATCGAAACGGTGCCATCACGCTGTTGAACCTGCTGGAAACCGACCGGAATACCAATGCCGCAAGGATCTCGGCGGCCTCGGCCACGAATGAAGCGGCGCAGGCCTGGGCCACGCTGAAGATCGCGACGGGGGCAGGGGCGGCGGTAACTGGTCACCCGAGTAATTGAGCACATATCAACGCTGGTCGTGAAAGGCCGAACACATGAAACATACTGGAAAAATTGCCGCCCTGATCGCCGTTGCTGGGTTAACTTGCGTTACACTGATCTTGTTCGGAGCGCGCTTGGGGCTTTGGGAACCGATCATAGGGTTCGGGCTTTACCGGAGCTACTTTAACGCAATCGGGGTGGGCATCTTCAGCGCGGGGCTGATCGCTTTGGCCATCCATCTTGGCCGGGGCGAAAAGGGTTGGGCTGCGATCGGCGGCGTGGTCACGCTGCTTGGACTGGGGGTCCTGTTTCCCCTGATTTCAAGCACTGTGAACCCCCAACCGCGCGCGGCGCCAATCCATGACATCACGACTGATACCGCCAATCCCCCGGCCTTCGAGGTGCTGGATGACACCCGCGCGGGTGCGCGCAACACGCTCGAATACGGCGGTGTAGAAGTGGCAGACCAACAAGCGACAGCCTATCCCGATATTGTGCCACTTGAGACCGGCCTGAGCACGGACGCAGCCTTTGAGCGGGCATTGCAGGTGGCAGGCGAAATGGGGTGGGAGATCGTTGCGACCGATCCAACCCGTCATCGGTTCGAGGCCACCGCGCGCACATCAGTCTTCTATTTCGCCGACGATATTGTCGTTGCAGTTACCCCTGCCGAGAACGGGAGCCGCGTGGACATGCGCGGCGTTTCAAGGGTGGGGCGCAGTGACCAAGGCGTCAATGCAGCGCGCATTCGTACCTTTCGACAACAGTTCCATAAGGAGTGAGCAATGAGGTTTCCAAGCTCAAACTTGGCCTTTGCCGCGCTGATCGTATTGGGCCAAAGTATCCCATTTTCGGCTCATGCGGAGGCACCAAGCCTCCAGACCGACGGGCCCGTCATTCATCTTGCCGATAACCTTGACGAGGAAGCGTCGCTCGGCTGGTGCATCGATACTGAAGGGCGCGGTCTGAGCGATCAGCTTCACGCCCATTCATGCAAACCGGAAGGGGACGACGTGTTGTTCACCTATGCGGCAGAGACGGGCATGATCGCGTCGGCGACCTATGATGGTCTGTGCATGGCGTATAATGATCCGGAGAATGCCGAAAACCCATTTGGTCTGATCTCCTGCGACAAGGCTGATCCCGCACAGCAGTTTGTTTATGACGACGCGAGCATGGAGATGCGTTTGGCCTCGGACCCTGCACAGTGCGTCACCGTTGCCGAGATAATTGACGATGCGGGCCCATACCAGTCCCGCGACCTGATCCTCGCGCCATGTGGCGCATTGGAGGCCAGCTTCAAACAATGGGTCATTCGAAGGTAAGAAGCATTAACGGTAACGCATATCGGGAAGCACTTGGTTTAGTCGGTGAAGATCGTAGCGGGAAAGCTTGTATTTTATAGCCAAAAGTGTCTGAAGGAGACTTTCCTTGCCCGCCGGCCCAAGGTCCGGTTTGGGCCGTTCGCTGCGTCCGACACGATGGGTGGCTTATGTATTTTGACGGTAGGTGCGAAGATTCCCTATAAAGGTGGGGAGATCGGCTATTAAGCTTTAGATCGCCGAACGAACGAACGGAGAATTTGCCCCGCAACCCTTCGCTTACGTCAACGCGCGGTGGCGGCGGCGTTGTTGGGTTGACCACAGACGGTACACCTCAAGAGCGACCAGAGGCGCAAAATGCACGAGAGCCGCGCCGACGCCGCCCCAATCGTGCAGGGCAGCCCAGTGGATGAGGGTTAGTATAGCCGCAGCATAGACAAACTGCTGTAGCTTTTTCCACGACCGCCCAAGGCGGCGCACCCATGCGTCTGTCGACGTAACAGCCAATGGCACAAAGATAAGAAAGGCGATCCAGCCGGTCCAGATGTACAGCTTTGATACCTCGCCGCCAGTGAAGGCTATGGCGCCTTCATCAATGAGGTAAAGCACCGTGTGGGCCAGCGCGTAGAAGAATGCGGCCACGCCAAGATAGCGCCGACGCTTCATCAGCCAGCGCGGCCAGCTCGCATCGCGAAAAAGCATCATCAGCGGGGTGATCATCATCGCGATGATCATGAACCGCGCGGCGAATTCACCGGTGGGATGCAAAAGAGTTTTGACCGCGTCCGGCGTGCCGGAGGTCAGGCCAAGGGTCATTGGAATGGTGGGGAGGCTCAACAGCGCCCAGAAGGTGATGGGGTGATCCCATGTGGATTTCAGCACGCAAATATCTCCGAAAGGTTGGTCGTTCTACGCGGGTCGCGCCGCGTATCTGTGGCGATCAGCGTAACAGCGAGGTGAAATAATCTTCCCAGCTTTGATGCGGGCGTCCGGTCGCGGTTTCATAATCGCCGGGGGCGTCAAAGGCACCGCGGCGGATGCCGTCGTAGATGCCGCCGATAATCGGGCCGATAAAATCGCCAAGCTCGGCGGTGCGGTCAGCGACATAGTCTTCGGCCGACATGCCGCGATAGGTAAGCGCTGTGCCATATGCGGCGTTCATATACTGCGTTAGTTCCGCCTGAGTGATCGGCGTGCCGTTCAAATCAAAGGTTTGACGGTTCAGCTCGTCCCGCGTCAGCAAAGCGGCATAGGCATGGGCCAATTCGGAACGGGTCGTGTAGCCGCATTTGCCGTCCCCCGCGCTGTTGGCGATCTCGCCCTTGGCGCGGTAGCTGTCGATATATTCAACGTCAGGCTCGATGTAGATGCCGTTGCGACCGATGGTCCAATCCAGACCGCTGGCGCGGATGTCGGCCTCGGTCTGGCGGTTGCTCTGCACGACGGGTGAGAAGGCGGTCCCGACTTCGGGACCTTGAATGCTGGTGTAGACGATCTTGCGAATGCCGGCGACCTTGGCCGCCTCGATCACGTTGCGGTGCTGGCCGATGCGGTCTTCGGGCGGGGCCATGCCTGAGACGAGCACAAGGGCATCAACGCCTGCAAGGGATGTTCGAAGCGCGTCCGGCTGGTCATAGTCGCCGGGGCGCACCTCGATCCCTAACTCGGTGACATTGCCCGGCGTCCGGGCGAGGCCGATGACCGAGGCGTGATCTGTTCGTTCTATGAGTTTGCGGGCGATTTCTTGACCGAGTTGTCCTGAAACGGCGGTGACAGCATAGCGCATGGGGCTCTCCTTTGACTGTGGTCTCGCTGGCGGGGCCTGACGGGCCCTGCCAGGTTGCGGATATTAGCCGTGGTAGGCTTTGCTGACGGCAAAGCTGTCTTCGAACCAGTGCCACAGCACCACCTGACCATCGCGGACCTTGGCACGCAGGGCAAAGGTGAAGGGGCCAGTCTCTTTGCCGGATTTCGTGGTGATGCCGCTCATCTTACCAAAGACGGCAACGGTGTCGCCTGCGGCAAAGGCATCTGTGTTGTCCCAAGCGGTTGTCTGAAAATTCTGGCCAAAGACGCCAAGAAAGTCGAAGACTGCCTCCTTGCCGCGTGCCTCACCGATCCACGGCAAGCTTTCGTCGCCCTCGTTGTGCCAGACCATATCCTCGGCCATCAGGGCCCGCATTTTCTCCATATCGCCCGCCCCCATAGCGCCCATGAAGGCCATTACGGTGTCAAAGCTCTCTTGTGTAACCGTGTCCATTTCTTTTGCTCCTGCGTGTTGTCCGAGAAGGATGGCCAGAGATGCGCCGAGTGACGTTCTCAGAAGGGTTCTGCGTTTCATGTGTCGCTCCATATCGGGTGCCCCGAAGGAATGGGGCCTTGGTTAAGTTCAAGATTTCGGGTGCCACTCCGCGCGGCACCCGAAAAGTTCGGGCCAGCTGAGCTCTCAGGCGGCGTAGGTCCAGGTGAGCTTGGGGTCTTCGCGGAAGGCAAAACGCTCGAGGTGGCTGGTAATGACCTGCACGACCTTATCGAGAGCGGCCCGGTCATCGGCTGTCGCGCTCAGTGACAACTGGCCCTTTGTTGCGGCCAGTTCACATGCCCCGAAAGGCAGTTCGATATGGCCGTTTTGGCGCGTGTGGGTGACGGGCACCTTGTGGCCGAAATGTTTGCAGAGCGTGCCCAGATAACGCTCTGCGCTTTCGGTGTTGAGATGAGTGGTCGCTTTCATGGCGGTGTTCCTCGTGTTGCAAGGAACATCTATTCCCGGCGCATTGATCGGGGTATTCATGGAATCCAGAAGTGATAGTTCCGGCAGGCCGAACAATGATCGATCAGCTAAAGCATATGGCCATCTTCGCCCGGGTGGTGGACGAAGGCTCGTTCCGGGCCGCGGCGAAAGCCCTTGGCGTCGCACCGTCGCGGGTGAGTGAAACCGTCTCCGAACTTGAAGATTTCCTTGGCGTGACACTGCTTTACCGCACAACCCGCAAGATCGCGCTCAGCAACGAAGGGCGGATGTTCTACGCCCGGGTGACCGACATGCTGCGAAGCGCCGAAAGCGGGTTGAATGACCTCAACGCCCTGTCGTTGGAGCCGGTGGGCGCGCTTAGGGTGTCGATCCCTGCCTTTATGTCGTCATCGACCCTGTCGACGGTGATCGCTGAATTTTCCCGTCTTCATCCGCAAGTCGCTCTGTCGTTGGCTTTTTCGGATCAGAGGATGGACCTTATCAACGATGGTTTTGACGTGAATATCCGCGCGGGCTGGCTCGACGACAGTGCGATGATGTCGCGCAAACTGGGTGAAAGCGCGCGCGCCTTGGTGGTCGGCAGCGACTATGCCGCAACGCGCCCGGCCCCCGAGCATCCTTGCGATCTGGAAGACTGGGACTGGGTGCGCTACCGACATCGCTCAGACTATACCCGCCTTAGCGGCCCCGGTGGGGAAGAGGCGAAAGTTCTGGGCCAAGCCCGGCTGGAAGTGGACAGCGTGGATGCCCTCTACCATTTCGCCTGCAAGAACCTTGGCGCCACGGTTCTGCCCGAGCATCTCGCCGCCCGGGGGGAGACGGAGGGCAAGCTGAGCCGCCTGTTCGCCGATTGGCGGCTGAAACCGTTGGGAATTTTTGCCGTCTGGCCAGACACCTCGCGCCGCGAGAACCTCACGCTTCTGTTCGTTCGGTTTTTGGCAAAAGAGCTCCATCAATAGGACGGTGCCTATCGGGCCATTTGGTCCGGCATGAAGGGGCATCTGCCACGTCGCCTTAGTTTACCTCATGGTGCGGCCAAATGAGCCTTTCGCTGAACGAAGCCCCGGTGCAGGTGGCTGAACGCAAGGCCAAAAGATACGATCTTTGCCGGGTCCTCGCTCCTTCGGACAAAGATGCTCAGATGACGGCCCAAGTCCCGAAGGTCAGCGCACTTGGCGGGTCGCTCACGATCATCGCAACCCTTTCAAATTCTGAGGCGATGATTTTGTAGATCATCGCAACCCTTTCCCAAGGTGATCAAGCAGCAGCCGGACCTTTGGCGAAAGATGCCGGTTCTGCGGATAGATCGCCCAGATGCCATCGTCCGGCGCGCGATACGTATCCAAAACAGAAATCAACCGACCGGCCCGCAGCTCCGCCTCTACATAATAATCCGGCAGCTGGATGATCCCGAGGTTCTTCAGCGCCGCATCGACCAGCGATGCGCCGCTGTTGCAGCGGAGATTGCCTTTCACCCGGATGTGGCGGGTGGTTCCTTTTTCCTGAAACCGCCAATAGCCCAAAGTGCCTTGCAAACAGTTGTAGCCGTCAAGTTCGGACAGGGTGTGCGGGGTTCCGTGAGAGGAAAGGTATTCGGGTGCCGCGCAGGTGTAATGCCTGCGAGAGGCCAGCCGCTTTGCCATCATGGAGCTGTCTTCCAACTCTCCCAGCCGGATTGCGAGATCGTAGCTTTCCGCTACAAGATCGAGCAGCTGATTGGTCAGCCTGAGGTTGACCTCAAGATCAGGATAGCGCCGCACGAAGTCGTTGACCAAAGGCGCGATGCGGTTCTCGCCATATGTCACCGGGGCTGTAAGGTTCAGCCGTCCCTTGGGGCTTTGATGCAGATCGGTGATCGCGCGCTCGGCTTCGGCCAGCCCATCAAGCACCTGCCGGCAATGGTTGTAATACACCTGACCCGTCTCGGTGATCGTGACCTTGCGCGTGGTGCGGTAGAACAGCTTGGTGTCCAATCGCGCCTCAAGTGCGCCGACTTGGCGGCTGACCTGAGCCGTAGAAATACCCAAGCTGTTGGCAGCAGCTGTAAAGCTTTGGGCTTCAGCGACGGCCACAAATTCTGATACCCCCTCCCAACTCAGCATGATGTTCCTTTCAATCTTAATGGCCGAAGAACTATTGCTAATAGGTAACGGTGTTTTGCAGATATCTCTGATTATCGCCAGTGGGAAACAGTGTAAATGACAGTCCCTACACCGTCACCCGCCAAAATAATCCTAACCGCGAAGTGAGCCCCATGACCGATATCATCAAATGCAAAGCGGCCGTCGCCTGGGCCGTTAACGAACCTCTCTCGATCGAGGAAATCGACGTAATGCCGCCTAAGGCTGGCGAAGTGCGCATCAAAATTATCGCCTCGGGCGTTTGCCATACCGATGCTTTCACTTTGTCGGGCGAAGACCCCGAAGGCCTGTTCCCGGTCATTCTGGGCCATGAAGGGGGCGGGATTGTCGAATCCATCGGCGAGGGCGTCACCAGCGTGGCGGTGGGTGACCATGTGATCCCGCTCTACACGCCAGAATGTGGCGAGTGCAAATTCTGCAAATCCGGCAAGACCAACCTCTGCCAGAAGATTCGGGAAACCCAAGGGCGCGGTCTGATGCCCGACGGCACCAGCCGGTTCTACAAGGATGGTCAGCCCATCCTGCACTACATGGGCTGCTCGACCTTCTCGGAATACACAGTGCTGCCCGAGATATCGCTTGCCAAGGTTAACCCCGATGCGCCGCTTGAAGAGGTTTGCCTTCTGGGCTGCGGCGTCACTACCGGCATGGGGGCTGTGATGAACACCGCGAAGGTCGAAGAGGGGTCGACCGTTGCGATCTTCGGCATGGGCGGCATTGGCCTGTCCGCCGTGATCGGCGCGACCATGGCCAAGGCCAGCCGGATCATCGTGATCGATATCAACGAAAGCAAATTCGATCTTGCCCGCAAGCTGGGCGCCACCGATTTCATCAACCCCAAAGATCACGACAAACCCATTCAGGACGTGATTGTCGAGATGACCGACGGCGGCGTGGATTATTCGTTCGAGTGTATCGGCAACGTCAATGTTATGCGCTCGGCGTTGGAATGCTGCCACAAGGGCTGGGGCGAATCCGTAGTCATCGGGGTTGCCGGGGCGGGGCAGGAAATCTCTACCCGTCCGTTCCAGTTGGTCACGGGGCGTGTCTGGCGGGGGTCGGCCTTTGGCGGGGTCAAGGGACGCTCCGAGCTACCTGACTATGTCGAGCGCTACATGAACGGCGAATTCAAGCTGAATGACTTCATCACCCACGCCATGGGGCTGGAACAGATCAACGAAGCCTTCGACCTGATGCATGAAGGCAAGAGCATCCGTTCAGTCATCCACTTCGGCGAATGATCTTCCGCCGGTCGCGCCGTCTGTAGGCGCGGCCGGGGTGATCTGCAAGCGTTGCTGGAAAGCCTAAAGTCAGCCCACCTCGCGCCGCTGTGCATCCCTGACCAGCGCTGCCATTCGGTAGAACCCATGCGCCATCTTGGTGAAAGGCGTGAGCAGGAAAAACGCCAGCACCGCGCCGAGATGTATGACCAAAAGACCCGGCATCCAGCCGGTGCCGCCTGCCGCATAGAGCAGCAGCCCCGATAGTCCGACAAACCCCAGCAATCCGGTAAAGGCTATTTCGCCGCCAAAGGCATTAGTCGCGCCGAGCGATTTGTCAGACCGCAGCTTAAGCCAGACCATCTTGCTACAGCCCAACACCAATAGAATGCCACCTGAGAGCCCAAGAATCTTTGGTGCCGAAAACAGCCCATAAGGGGCGGGCATATCCAGCAGATAGTGCATCAGGGTTCCTACGCTGGTCGAAGCGAAACACAGCAGAAAGCCATACATGATTGCCTGATGCGCATAGCGGCGGGCATGGGTGAAGCGGTCTTCGTCTTCAAAGTTGCAGCCGTCGCCGTGGCCGCCCTTGAGGTTGCGCATGTTCGCGACAGAGGCGATGGCCCCGCGCAAATGCGACAGGCGAACCCGGGTGCCGCCCACGGTTTGCCAGTAGCGGCGCAGGCCGATGGCAATGCTTATCAACGGAAACAGAAAGGCGGGCAGGAAGATCGCTACCATCGCATTGTGAGACAGTACCGCATAGAATCCTTCGCCTCCTGCGGCGGCCAGCGCACGGGCAGCCCAAAACAGCAATGCAAAGCCCAAGACAGTGGCGAGCACGATGGCGAGGCCGTTTTTCTGGAAGGCTTTCCCGGCGGCACGTGGAAAGGCAAACTCTTCCCAACTGTCTTGGCGCACATCGGCCAAGGCTTGCGGCAAGTTCAGTTCAAACTCATGCGGGGCGGTGTATTGGCAGGCGTAGTAGCAGCCCCGGCAATTGTGACAGAGGTTCGCCAGTTGCGTTAGATCCCCGTCCGAAAAGGCGCGTTCGGCCTGAAGGGCAGGGAAAACCGAGCAGTACCCCTCGCAATAGCGGCAGGCGTTGCAGATTTCGGCCTGACGGCGGGCCTCTTGGAGTAGATCAATTTGCATGGGCTGCGGCCTCCTTGCCTGCGATACGTCCGAATACGGTGCCGATGGTCATGCCGAAACCGGCGAGGTAGCCTTGGCCCAGAATCGACCCGGCCATGGTTTCGCCCGCCGCCCAAAGGTTGCTGGCAAGGCGGTCGTCGATGGAGCATTGCGCGTTTTCATCCACCTTCAGCCCGAGATAGGTAAAGGTGACGCCAGTGCGCAGCGAATAGCCGTAGAACGGCGGCTTGGTGATCGGTCGCGCCCAGTTGGTCTTGGGCGGGGTGAGGCCGGAGGTGGCGACCCCGTCCAGCTCGGTGGGGTGAAAGCCGCTTTGATCGCCGCAGGCTTCGTTGAATTCGGCCACGGTCTGCTCTAGCGCGTCGGCGGGCAGGCCCATTTTGCCCGCCAGTTCCGCCAGCGTGTCTGCCTTGATCGGCGGGAACACCGAGGGCATAAACAGGTTCAGCGATTTGGCATCGATGATGACATAGCCGACCTGATCGGGCTGCGCGGCCACCAGTCGGCCCCAGATGGCATAGCGTTTCGGCCAGACATCCTCACCCTCATCATAGAACCGCTGTGCGTCTTTGTTGACGACGATGGAGAAGGGCACGCAATCCAGCCGTGTGACGATCCCGCCATCGAATTTCGGTGCCCGCCCGTCGATGGCGACGGCGTGACATTGGGTCGGGTCGCCAACCTGCGCGATGCCTTGATCCAGCAGGTCCGCCAATACCACGCCGCGGTTGTAGGGCGTGCCGCGGATCAGGAAATTCTTCGCCGCTGGCCCCCATGCGCGTGCCAGCCAGTCGGTGTCGGCCTGAAATCCGCCAGAGGCCACGACGACGGATTTGGGCGAGAGGCTCTTGGCGGCCCCCTCATGGGTATAGTCCACCCGCGTCACCCGGTCGCCTTCCAGCTCGAGGTGGGTCACGGCGGCTTCATAGAGCACCTCCACGCCCAGCCTTTCGGCAGTGCGGTAATAGGCGTTCACAAGGCTTTTGCCACCGCCGCGAAAGAAGGCGTTGGTGCGCGCCAGTGACAGGGTGCCCGACAGCGAAGGCTGAAACCGCACGCCATGGGCTTCCATCCACGGCAGGCATTCCTCGGAAGAGCGGATGGCGAGGCGTGCGAGATGTTCATCCGTCTTGCCACCCGTCACCTTCATCAGATCGGCGAGGTATTCCTCTTCGGTGTAGCTTTCGACCAATGGGCCCAAGGGGCCATGGTGCATGCAGCGGAAGTTGCGGGTGTGGCGCGAATTGCCGCCCCGGTAGGGTTTTGGCGCGGTCTCAAGGATCAGCACGCGGGCGCCGTCTTCGGCGGCGGTGATCGCGGCGCAAAGGGCCGCATTGCCGCCGCCGATCACGACGATATCGTAGGTCTCGGTCACAGCAGGTCTCCGTCATAGGTTTCATCGCGCGTGGGCTGCGCGCGCAGGGCGCGCACCCGAACCCGTTGGGCCGCTTCGATATGCGCGCGCATCGCCGCTTCGGCGAGGGCGGCATCACGGGCCTTGATCGCATCCAGAACGCCAAAATGTTCCTCCACCGCTTTCTCGGCACGGGCAGGATCGGTGAGCGTCGTCGGGCCGAGGATCATCAGCGTCTTTTGCAGTGTATGGATCGACCGGGTGAGAAAACGGTTCTTCGCGGCGTCCAGAAGGGCTGCGTGGAACTGGCGGTTGAGGGTGAAGGCTTCGGGCACATTGCCCAGGGTGGCAAGCTGCTGGTTCATGTCCTGCAACTCTTCAATCTCGATGTCCGAGGCAGCGCGGGCGGCGAGCCGTGCGGCGGTGCCCTCCAGCACGGCGCGCATCTCGTAGAGTTCCATCACCTCGGCGTAGTCCAGCGTGCGGATGCTCGCCCCTTGGCGGGGGATATGGGCCACGACACCGTCTGCCTCTAACTGTCGGATCGCTTCGCGCACGGGGGTGCGGGAAACGCCCAAACGTTCGGCCAGTTCGGTCTCCCGCAGGCGGTCGCCGGGATTCAGCCGACCGGCACGCAGTTCGTCCATCAGTTGCGCATAGGCAGAATTGCCCTGCGGTGTGCGGTCTTCTTCGCTCATAAAACGCCCCCAAAGGTCATTATTGCATACATGTGGATACAATAGTATGCAATAACGATCAAGTCCGATAAACTGCAGGAGTGGACCCCATGCGCATTGCCCAACCAACCCGAAACCGGTCGCTTACCCTCATCCTCGCCGGGGCTGGCACTTTGGCCTTCTGGTGGCTCGACCTGCCGCTGCCATTCCTTTTCGGCCCTATGGCCGCCTGTCTTATCGCGGCGCTGTCGAACCTGCCGATCAAAGGCTTCGGTCAAGTTTCGGTGGCGGCGCGCACGATCCTTGGGGTGGCGGTTGGGGCTTCGATCACGCCTGATCTGTTTCACCAACTGCCACAAATGGCGATGTCGGTGGCGCTGGTCCCGGTCTTTATTGCGTTGATCGGGATTATCGGCGTGCCGTTCTTTCGGCATGTTTGGGGCTTCGACGCGCCGACAGCCTATTACGCCGCGATGCCGGGTGGCTTGCAGGACATGGTTATCTTTGGCACCGAAGCGGGGGGCGATCCGCGCGCGCTGTCCCTGATCCATGCCACGCGGGTGCTGATCATCGTTACCCTCGCGCCTGCTTTCCTGACGCTGGCTTACGGGACGGGGCTGACCAATCCTATCGGCGCGCCGGTGACGGAACTGCCAGTGGGAGAGATGGCCCTGATGGCCGCCGCCGCCCTGATCGGCTGGAAGGGAGGAGAGCGGATTGGCCTGTTCGGTGCCTCGATCCTCGGCCCCATGAGCGTCACCGCTGTCTTGTCACTGGCTGGCCTGATCCACAGCCGCCCGCCCGCCGAGGCCATCCTGGCCGCGCAGTTCTTTATCGGCTGCGGGATCGGCGTGCATTTTCTGGGCGTGACATGGCGCGAGCTGACGCGGGTGGTGCTGGCGGGCATCGCCTATGTGCTGGTGCTCGCCGTTTTGGCCGCAGGTTTCACCGGGCTTGTCACTTGGGCCGGGTTGGGTAACCCGGTCGAGGCATTCCTTGCCTTCGCGCCGGGCGGGCAGGCCGAGATGACGGTGCTGGCCATCGTGACCGGTGCGGATTTGGGCTTTGTCATCACCCACCATCTGACCCGCATCGTGCTGGTGATCGTCGGCGCGCCGCTGGTTGCGGGGTTTATGGCGCGTAGACGGAAGGGTTGATCATATGGATCGGAGCGCCTGCCGCATAGGCGTTCACCTGTTCGAAGATATCCGCGAATTGCTTGTCGAATTCATCCTCGGTGACAAAGCCGATATGCGGGGTGGCGATCAATCTGGGATGCGAGAGCAGCGGGTCGTTGGGATCGGTCAGCGGCTCGAAATCAAAGACATCCACCGCCGCCGCGCTCAGATGCCCGGCGTTAAGCGCTTGCAGCAGCGCGCCTTCGGCAATCAGTCCGGCGCGGGAGGTGTTCACTAATACCGAACGCGGCTGCATCGCACCGAGGTCGTCGGCGGTGACACTGCCGCGCGTCTCAGATGTAAGTCGCAGATGCAGCGAAACCACGTCACAGGACCCGAAAAACGCCGCGCGGCTTTCGGCGACGGTCTCACCATCCGCTTTCGCCCGCGCGCGCCCGGCTTCGGAACTCCACCAGATGATCTCCATCCCGAAGGCGCGGGCATAGTCCGCCACCACACGTCCGATACGCCCATAGCCATAAAGCCCCAGCCGCCGCCCGCGCAGACTGCGCCCTACGCCTATCTGCCAGTTGCCTGCCTTCACGCTCGTCATCTGCTGCGGCAACTGCCGCATGGCCGCAAGGATCAGCGCAAAGGTCAGTTCCGCCGCCGCATGGTTGGCCCCATCCGCACCTTTGTTGGAACACAGCAGCACGCCCTGATCGGTGCAGGCCGCGACGTCCACATGCGGATAGGCACCGCGCTGCGAAATCAGGCGCAGGTTTGGCAGACGCTCCAGCAACCCCCGCGTCACCTTGGTCCGCTCGCGAAAGAGTACGACGCAGTCGGCATCCTGTAAACGGTCGGCCAAGATCGCCTCGTCAGGCTGATGATCCGTCCAGACGGTGACATCATGCCCCGCCAGCAGGTTAAAGCAGGGCAGTCCGCGCAGGGTGTCGAACCAGTCGTCGAGTATATGAACCTTCATCCCTGCACCCTATGCTGAAAGCGCGTTGATCGCTTTGCTGACCCGTTCGTGCAGGATCAGCAGATCGGGGTCGCGGTCTTTTTGAGTGTTGAGGCTGGCGATCAGCTCGGCACGCAGTTTTTCCAGATCACGGCGGGCGGTTTTGATTTTCTCGTAATTGGTCATCATTCGCTTCTCAATGGGACAACAAAACGGGGATTTTGATCTTTTCCAGCACCTCGGCGGTCACGCCGCCAAGGAAATCTTCACGAAATTTGGAATGCTCATAGGCACCCAGCACCAGCAGCGAGGGGTCATGGCGCTCGCAATAGGACAGTAGAGTCTGTGAAACCGGATGGGTTGTCGGAAAGTCCTCATGCACCGCTTCGACGCCGTGGCGGTCGAGGTGGGTCATCAGATCGGTGATCGGCCAGGATGTGCGTTTGCCGACCGTCAGCACGCTGACCCGGCCATCGGCCTCAAGCAGGCGCAAGCTGTCCGACAGCGCCCGCGCGGCGGCGCGACCACCGTCCCATGCCAGCGCCGCGTGGCTGTGCTGCGCGCCTGCGTCATAGCCCGCGGGCACCACGATCACCGGACGCCCGGACTGCAAGGCGATGCGGTCCGGGTGGTGGGTCACATGGGCGTCATCACTCTCGGTACGGGCACCGACGATCAGCATGTCGTAGTACCGCGCGCCTTCGGAAAGCAGCATGTCGATGCGGCCGGTCTCTTCGCGGAAATCCAGCGCGTCGCCCAGACCGAGGGCGGGGCGGAGTTCTTCGAACCGGCGGATGACCTCGGCCAAGATTTCGTTGTTGGCAGCCTCCAACAGGGCGCGAGCCTCTTCGGGGATCCAGCGGGAACGACGGTCGATCACCTCATGCGCGGTATGCGCAAGGATCGCCGTCACATGTGCGCCGCGCTGTTTGGCCAGTGAGGCGGCATAGCGCAGCGCGGCGACGGAAGCGTCCGAGCCGTTGAAGGCGACAAGCAGGTTCATCACGGGCATGTCAGCGGCCCTCCCAAATGCGCGAGGGGACAAAGACACAGCCATCCGCCAGCTTGCGGGCCGTCCGCAGCAGCCCGGCGGAGTTCAGCGCGAAGCCGTCGGACGTGTCGTAATCCACCAGCACGTCAATCGTGCCAGAGGCATGTTCGAGCACAACGTCGGCGGGGCTTTGAATGGGGCGTTCCAACAGGCCATCGGCCACACTGCCGGGGGTGAGCGCGCAGGAAGCAAGGCATTGCGCCCCGGTCACCGCCATGGAGGGGTGCGTGTTCCACGGCATGAAATAGCGCGTCGCGATGGTGCCACCGTTCTGGGCTGGGGCGAGCAAGCCGAACTTCGGCGTAACGGATTTTGCCACGTCTCCCATGCCCATGGCGGCCCCGGCCTGAAGGCGGATGGCTTCCATACGGGCAAAGAAATCCGTGTTCGCGTCAAGCTCGGCCACGCTCTCGTACCCCGTCAGGCCAAAGTCCGCCGCGCGGGCGATGACCATCGGCATGGCAACATCCATGCAGGTGACTTCGATCCCGTCAAAGGTATTGCGGATCTTGCCCGTGGGCAAAAACGCCCCGGTCGAAGAGCCGACGACCCCCATGAAGTTCAGCGCCACGGCTGCACCGGTGCCGGGCACGCCCGCGATCTCGGTGTCGCCGTCATAGGTAAGCACGCCGCCGGGGGTCAGCACTTTGGAGAGCACCTTGGCCCCAGTGTTGACGGCGTGGATCTTCACATCCGTCACATCGCCGGTGGGCTGGACGAGGCCCAATTCCACCGCCGCAGGGCCAACACCGGACAGGATGTTTCCGCAGGTCGGTTTGAAGTCGACCAGCCGATCCTCGACCGAGACTTGGGCGAAGAAATAGTCCACATCGGCCCAACCGTCGTCTGAAGGCGATAGCATCGCGACCTTGGTGGTGACCGCCGCGCCGCCGCCGATGCCGTCGATGTTGAGCGGATGGCCGGAGCCGACCACGGCGAGCAGCACTTCGGCGAGGGTTTCGCGGTCTTGGGGCAGATCCGCGCGGTTGAAGTATGGCCCCCGCGAGGTGCCGCCGCGCATGAAGAGATAGGGGATAGCAGTCTGTGTCATCTCTAAGCTCCTCAGTTCAGCGGCCAGGGCAGATCGACTGCGCCTTGCAGCAGACCCGGCGGGAAATCACGGTTGAGTGCCCCGGCCATGACGCACATCAGCGCGATGCCGCAGGCCGTCAGGATCAGGGTTTTCGGCCAATGCGCCTGTGCGCGAACCCGCAGGAAGCTGATCAAAAAGCCCAAGAGCGCGAGGATGAAGCCGACGAAGTATGTGGCGACGATCAACCCCACGAACCACGCCAGCGTGCTCCAGAGGCCATAGGGCGCATCCGCGTCCTCGCCCGAGACTTCCTTGTCGGCAAAGATCGCATCGCTTTCGGGACGCAGGATCATCTGCACCAGCAAGATCAGTAGCGCAGCCAAGGCGATGCCCCCCACGACCAGCGGCACGATCTTGTCTGTCATGTTGTAGTCGGGGATTAGCGAGGCATTGATCAGCGCGGCCACCACGTAGCCCATGATGATCAGCAGAAAGACCAACGGCGCGCGTTTGGAACCGGACTGAACATCGCCCTCGGCCATGATCGACTTGGCCTGACGCAGGCCCAGCACGACAGAGACCACGGTGACGATCAGCAGCACGATGACGATAGGGGAGAAGATATAGTCCATCCCATCCTCAAAGGATTTGCGGAACCGGAACGACGCGATCTGAAACGCTTGGTTCGAGAATTTCTCGACCGGGTTCGACAGGACGAAACCGATCAGGAAGGCCGGGCGCGACCAGTCAAAGCGGCGCAAGAAGATACCGATCAGGCCGATCACGAAAAGCGCGAGGATGTCTTCGAAGTTCTGCCCCGACTGGAACGCCGCGAAGGAGATCAGCATGAACAGGAAAGGCGCGAGGTAGGTGAAGCGGATCGTGGTCAGCTTGGCGATTCCGCCCGAAGCCGCGATGCACAGCAGCGTGCCGACGACATTGGCCAGCGCCAGCAGCCAGACAATCGAATAGGTGATGTCGAGGTTGTCGCGCAGCATCGAGGGGCCGACTTCGATCTCGCCGGACCCCAGCAGGGCGATGGCCCCGATGAAGATCGCCATGGAGCCAGAACCGGGGATGCCGAACAGCAGGGTAGGGACCAAGCCGCCGCCCTCTTTCGCGTTGTTCGAGCTTTCCGGCCCGATCACGCCACGCACTTCGCCTTTGCCGAAATTCGATTTGTCTTTCGTCGTTTGAACCGCGTGCCCGTAGGCGATCCAGTCAACGACTGACCCACCAAGGCCGGGGATGACGCCGACCACCACGCCGATCAGTGAGCAGCGGACCGACAGCCATTTGTTGGCCACCCAGTCGCGCACGCCGTCGCCCCAGCCCGCGCCGAGTTTGGCTTCTTTGGAAATCGCCCGGTCTTGGCGCAGGAGCGATACGATCTCGGGCACGGCAAAGATGCCAAGGCCGACGATCACCAGTTTCAAGCCGTCTGTTAGATAGGGGATGTCATAGGTCGCCATCCGCAGGGAGCCGCCCGCATCAGCCTCGCCGATGGTGCCAATGAGCAGGCCAAGCCCCGCTGCCGCCAGACCTTTAAGCGCTACGCGCCCCGCCAGCACCGCCACCATCGACAGGCCGAGGATCGAGATCATCAGCATCTCGGGCAGGCCGAAAGACAACACGATGGGACGCGCAACAACGATGAACAACGTCAGGAAAGCCGCGCCGACCAGACCGCCGAAGAGCGATGAGGTGAAAGCCGCCGAAAGCGCCCGCGCGGCTTGGCCTTTCTTGGCCATGGGAAAGCCATCGAGCACCGTAGCTTGGCTGGCCGAAGAACCGGGGATGCCCATGAGGACGGAAGCGAAAGTGTCTGAGGTCGGCACGACCGCGACCATGCCGATCATCAGCGCCAGACCCAGCACCGGGTCCATGCCGAACATGAAGGGCAAAAGCAGAGACAATCCCGCGATCCCACCGAGGCCGGGAAAGACGCCGACAGCCAGGCCCATGACGACGCCCAACACCAGATATCCCAGTACTACAGGTTGCAAAATTAGAGCCCATGCCTGGCCAAGCGCAGGCAGAGCGGTTGCGAACAGATCCATCGCACCGACCTCGAAATGTTAAATTAAAGGGAGGGGGTGGCCCCGGGGCGCGCCCGGGGCCGTGGGGGTCTCGCTTACTTCAGCGAAACGCCATAGGCTTCTTGCAGCCAGTTGGTGACGAAGGCCTTCGCCTCCGCGGAGACGGTCGTGCCGCGCTGCGTCGCCTTTGCCGCGCCTTCACCTACGAAGACGGGGTATTTCCCGACGCGCTTCTCGGCGATTTGGGCGAAATCTTCGCGGTTGCGCACCGCGTCGAAGGCTGCCGTGTAGGTTTCGATCACGTCATCGGGCGTCCCTGCGGGCAGGAAGGCGATCTTTTGCACCGGAAAACCTGCGATAAAGAAGGCTTTCCACGCGTCCCAAGCCTCACCTTCGGTCTCACAGCCTTCGGTGGCTTCGCAGACTTCCTTGAAGGTCAGGATGTCGGGGAAGGTGGGGTCACGAACGATGTTGCCATCGTCGTCCAGCGCGCCCCATGTCATCATCGGCACGGCTTGACCCTTTTCGACCAGATCGGCAGAGGCACCGAGGTAGCTTGACGAGGTCTGATAATCGATCGTGGCCTCGCCGCGCTCAAACATAAGACGGCCATCGCCACGGCCCTTGATGCCAAAGACCGGCTCAACATTCATGCCCAGCATCTCCCATGCCAGCAACGGCACGAGGTCAAGGCGCGTGGCCCCCTGCGAACCGTAGATGAAGTTGATGTCTTTGAGGTTATTGGCGGTGCCATCAAATTTTTCACCGTCCGTAGGGTTCAGATAGGCGACCCCGCCGGTGCCCGATGCCATGACAGGCTTCCAGTCGCTGTACTCATACCGCACACGCGGATCGTCCAGCAGATACGGGAATTGGGTCGAGCCGGAGGTGCCGAAAAGAACCGTGCCCTCGTCATGCTCTTGCTCTTGGAACCAGTTGGCGCCTTTGGTTGAACCAGCGCCCGGCATGAATTTGACCACGACGGTGGGGTTGCCGGGCAGTTCTTCGGAAAGGAGCGGCGCAAAGAAGTTGGCCCATTTGGCCGAGCCGCCCGTTTCCGAGAAGGGGATGACCCACTCGATGGTTTTCCCTGCAAAGTCGACCTCGGCCAGCGCCGGGGCGGCAAGGCAAGCAGCAGATACAGCGGTTGCGGCGAAATACTTGATAGTCATTGGTGTCCTCCCGTAGACATTCTGTATCGGTCAGACTTTCACGCCTGCCGTAATTCGTATTTGTTTCAGGGAACGAATCCCTCCTCCAACACGGGCACACTGCCTTTCCAACCTTGCGCGAAACTTGCGCATCAGGATTAAGTTTTAATCATGCGCATTGCAGTTATCGAAGACAATGAGGCTCTGGCACAGGGAATTGCCCATCGCTTGCGCGATCGGGGCCATGCGGTGGACCTGCTGCATGACGGGGAAGATGCTGACATTTTCTTGCGACACGAGGGGGCTGACCTGATCGTGCTGGACTGCAACTTGCCCGGTTGTGACGGGCTGGAAGTTCTGAGCCGCTTACGGCGTCGTGGCGACGGGACACCGGTGATCCTGCTGACTGCACGGGCTGAAACATCAGAGCGAGTAGCAGGGCTGGATGCCGGAGCCGACGATTACCTGACCAAACCCTTCGAGATGGATGAGTTGGAGGCGCGATTGCGGGCCATGGCGCGGCGCAAGAACCTTGAGTTCGCCGCCCGCGACGCGATTGGCCCATTGGTCTTTGACCGCACGAACCGGCAGTTGCTGGAGGGGGAGCAGCCGCTGGCCTTCCCCCGCAAAGAACTGGCGACGCTGGAATGTCTACTGGAACGGCGCGGACGCATCGTGTCGAAATCCCAGTTGATCACCCATGTCTACGGCACCGGTGCCGCGCAGGAAGACAGCGCCATCGAGCCGCATGTGTCCCGTCTTCGCAAACGGTTAGAGCCCTTCGGCATCCGCATCAAAGCCGCCCGTGGGCTGGGCTATATGTTGGAGGTCGACAGCGCATGACCTCGATGTCGCTGCGCTCTCGGCTGTTCATGCTGATCCTGCCGCCGCTGCTGCTGCTTTCGATCGTTCTGGGGTTTTGGCGCTTTGAAGTGGCGCAGCGCACCTCTGAAACCCTGTTCGACCGGAGCCTGCTGGCCGCGGCCTTGGCAATCTCTCGCGATGTGGCAATCTCAGGCGGCGATGCGCTTTCTCCCAGCACGCGGGATTTCGTCTCGGACGCGGGGGGCGGGGAGCTTTTTTACCACGTCACGGGTCCTGGTGGCATCTACATTACCGGCTATGCCTATCCGCCCGTTTCCGGCGGCCGGGCAGGCGAGGATCGGCTGGACTACACGAAGGCGGAATATCGGGGCGAGCCCGTGCGGGTTTTGCGGATGCGAGAGAGTACGACCATCGGCAACCTCACGGGCGATACGATCGTCACCGTCTGGCAAAGGGACAGTGATCGCAATGCCTTTGCCGCCGCTCTGGCGCGCCGCGCGGCGGCGTTGATCGCCAGCCTGATGGCAGCCCTTGCTTTGGTGGTCTGGTTCGGGGTGAAGATCGGCCTGCGCCCCTTGAACGATTTGCAAGATGCGATCCAACACCGATCCCCCGATGACCTGCGCGATATCCGTCGCCCGGTCCCGGCCGAGGTCTTTGGTATTGTCGCCACTTTGAACCGGCTTTTCGGGCAGGTGCGCCAGAGCATTGAGGACCATCAGGTCTTTATCTCCAACGCCGCGCATCAGCTGCGCAACCCCGCCTCCGCACTGTTGTCATTGGCCGAGGTTTTGCCAGATGTCAGCGACCCGCAAGAGCGTCGCCTGCGCGAACGTGAATTGATTGCCGCCGCACGTAAATCGGCGCGGCTCGCCAATCAGTTGTTGTCTCTCGAACGGTTGCGCTACGACGAGGCACCAACATTCGATAGACTGGAACTTAACGCTGTCGCTGCCGAAGTCTGCCGCGACTTTGCCCCGACGGTCCTGTCGCGGGACATAGGCTTTGGCTTCGAGCCATATCCTGCCCCTTTGCCGGTGAATGGCGACAGCGTGCTGATGGGTGAGGCGATCACAAATCTACTTGAAAACGCATTGTCCCATGGGGGCCCAGGCCTCTCAGCGATCCGCGTGAGCACCGTGGCCGAGGCGGGGTATGCGGTGCTGACCGTACAAGATGACGGCATCGGCATCCCCAAAGACAGCACGCAGGCCGCGTTTCAACGGTTCGGTCAATTAAGCGAAGGGGAGGGCAGCGGGCTTGGGCTTGCCATCGTTCAGGATGTCCTGCGCCGTCACGGTGGTGACGTCGAGCTGTTGCCGCAGGAGCGGGGGTTGGTCGTGCGGTTGAAAGTCCCGTTGGTGTCGCCGGTCGCAAAGCCCTGACACAAACAGCGCGCCGCTTACTACTCAAATTCGTGTACCCAGTTACATAGGTAAATGCATCGATCCTGTCGACTGCGTCTTTGTTTGGTGCAGACTTACCGTTCTAAATCAAATTCGCTTGCTTGCAGGTATTTAGCTTTATGCAATTCGGTTTCTTGGTCTGCAAGCGGCGCATAGGGAGCGGCAAGGCGACAGAGTTCCGATCGTGCGACAAAGCACGAATTGCCGTTTTGGGCGGATTGCGGACCTTCGCTGCAGGTGCGAAGCTTGGGGAAGGCAATGGTGAAAGCGGGCGTATCACGAGCGGCTAAGACTTCATTGTCTTTCTAAAAAGCTGGCCTGCCCAAAGTCGACAGATCCACGTGCCGGTGGGACTATCCTGAATTTTGTGCGCTGACGTGGTAACTGCTCACAGAGGAGACCCACGTATGAGCATCGACAAAGACTTGCTAGACCGTCTGATGGAAGGGCGTTCACCCGGTGACCTGTTTGGCAAGAACGGCATCCTGGCGGAGCTGACCAAGGCGCTGGCGGAACGCGCGCTGAGCACAGAGATGGATGTCCATCTCGATGAAGAGCGCGCAGATGATGCGTCTGAGGGCCAGAACCAGCCGCCCAATCGGCGCAATGGCAGCAGCCAGAAGACCGTGACCATGGACAGCGGCAAGGTGGTTCTGGACATTCCCCGCGACCGGAACGGCACCTTCGATCCGATGCTGATCGCGAAGTATCAGCGGCGCTTTCCTGAATTCGACCGCAAGATTGTCAGCATGTATGCCCGGGGAATGACGACCCGAGAGATCCAGGGGCATATCGAGGAAATCTACGGCGTCGAGGCCTCGCCCAGCCTGATTTCCGCGATCACCGACGCGGTCATGGAGGAGGTCACCGCCTGGCAGAACCGCCCGCTGGATCCCTGCTATCCGATCGTCTTCATGGACGCGATCCGGGTCAATATCCGCAGCGACGGGGCGGTCTCGAACAAGGCGGTCTTCGTGGCCCTCGCGGTGCTGCCGGATGGCACGCGGGACGTTCTGGGCCTGTGGTTTCAGGCCAATGAGGGCGCGAAGTTCTGGGCCAAAGTGCTCAGCGACCTGCGCAACAGGGGCGTCCAGGACATCCTCATCGCCGTCGTGGACGGGCTGAAGGGCTTTCCCCAGGCCATCGAGGCCGCATTCCCCCAGACTCGGGTCCAGACCTGCATCGTCCATCTGCTGCGCCATTCCATGAACTTCGCCAGCTACAGGGACCGCAAGGCCGTCGCCGCCGCCCTAAAGGCGATCTACACGGCCGTGGACGTCGAGGCGGCAGAACTGGCTCTGGCTGAGTTCGAGGACAGCGATCTGGCAAGGCAGTATCCGGCGATCGCGCCGAGCTGGCGCCGGGCCTGGAACGAGGTCATCCCGTTCCTCGATTACCCGCCCGAGGTCCGCAGGCTGATCTACACCACGAATTCCATTGAGGCCTTGAACTCGAAAATTCGCCGTGCCGTCAGAACCCGAGGTCATTTCCCAAGCGACGACGCTGCGGCGAAATTGATCTATCTGGCGCTCAATGCTACATCGACCGAGTGGAAGCGTTCGGTCCGCGAATGGCACGCTGTCAGATCTCAGCTTGCCATCATGTTCGAAGACCGCTTCCCGATGGCGTAAGAAAACGCGTCACGCACAAAATTCTGCACAGTCTCGTGCCGGTTTGTTCGATTTCAGAAAAGCAGGCGGATGCACGATACAGGAGCTTGCTATTTTCTTTGCCAGTGGACCGCGATCGCTTGAACGTGGGACTAGAGCCATCTTTCAAACGACCGCGGCACTGCGATTACTTCCCGGTGAAAGTGTATTTGCCTTCTGCCCGCACATACAGCATGCAATCATCTTCGATCTGGCAAGACAGATCATATGATCCGCCTGTTTCAGAGCCGAAATAGCTGCCGGGAACTAGATCGCTTTCTGTGGAGCCTTCCGGGACGGTTAGGTCCGTTTTGCCGGAGATTGTGACAGCGCGCAGCAATCCAGCATTGCTTTCGAGCGTGCCGGAAGTTCCTGCCGGAATTTTCAGGAATGTTGCATTGGCTGCGCTGCTCTCTCCCCAAAGGTAGGCGAGCTGTGGGGCGGCGGTGTTGTCCTTGGCGGCAGGCTGATCGATCCATGTCACATCATCCGTGCTTAGCCAGACAACGTTGCTTGAATCCAAATTCACTGGAAGTTCATGGTTGTCAAAAGCCTCTTCGGTCGGCCGGACCAGATATGGCCCTTCGAGGATCTCCAAAAAGATCGTTGCGCCGCCCTCTGCCGCCGCAGATGTGATGTGAGGCTCACCCGCCGGCTGTGACCAAAAAGAGCCCGGCCCCATCCACATGTTTGCGGCATCGGGATCATCATTGTGGACAGCACCTTCGATAACGATGCCCCGATAGGTAATGTTGTGAATATGGGGCGGCGAAGAAAAGTTCTCTCCGAATTTGATAATGGCACCGGTGGGCACGTCTTTGGCGATATCCCCCCAGAGCACGCCGGCCTGAGGTGCTGCGTCTCCGCGTGCTGGGTTGAGCGGCTGATAAGTAACATCCGAAAATTTCACGATCTCGGTGGCTTCTTGTGCAACGGATTGCTGCGAACTTAGCGACAGGGCTATTGCGGCTATGGGCAGAACGGAGTGTTTCATCATGTCATATACTTTCGTGGTTAAAGCGTCTTGGCTCGTTGCCGGGAGTGAGATACTATGAAACCAAAGAATGATAATGGCTTCAAAAAATAATATACTATTTGGCTGTGGCAAATAATGATTAGCGATCTGAAATTGCTGGAATTGTTCGTTCGGGCAGCGCGGTTGGGAGCTATCGGTAAGGCCGGTGCAGAGTTTGGTTTGTCGCCGACGAGCGCGACGCAACGCATTCAGGCACTCGAATCCGAAGTGGGCGCGCAGCTTTTGCACCGGACAACTCGAAGCGTCAGCGTGACGCTTGAAGGGGAGCGCTTGCTGAAACATGCAGAGCGGATTTTCGAGACGGTGCAGGACGCCATGCTTGACGTAAGTGGCGAAAATCAAGTCCTGCGCGGCACTCTAAGATTGGCTGGCCCTGCCTCATTCGGGCGGAAGTACATTGCGCCATTTGTGACGGAATTCTTGTCGATGCATCCGGGTTTGACCGTGCAACTCCACCTTAGTGATACGGTTTTCGACATCGTGGATAACGGGTTCGATTGTGCTATCCGGTTGGGTGCTCTGGAAAGTTCGAGCCTCAAGGCGCAAAAGCTTAGTTCATGTCCACGTATTCTGGTTGCTGCGCCAGACTACCTAAAAGCGATGGGCACGCCACAAACGCCACAGGACCTGGTTCATTTTGACTGCGTAATTCGCGATGCATTGCAGAATTGGAGGTTCAAAGGGCCTCATGGGGAGGAAGATGCCGTCAAAGTCGCGGGCCGTTTTGTGACCAATCTTGCAGAGGGTGTTACCGAAGCTGCCATTTCCGGCTTTGGCATCGCGCGCAAATGTACATGGGAAGTTGCCGAGCATCTTGAAAGTGGTGAACTGGTAACTGTCCTAGACAGATATAGCGTAGCGCCGGAGTGGAACATTCACTTCATGCGCCCGCCCGGCGGGATCGAGCCGCTTCGGGTCCGGCAATTCAGATCGTTTATCAAACAAAAGATGGCGCAGGTGCCGGCTTTGGGGCAGTGAAGCGGTTTTTACAATGACCGGTAACTTGCGACCCCGACCGAACGGCGCCGTTTTGGATTATGGTGCCCGATATACACAGCAGGGCATATATGGCGGCCGGATTGGATTGGACTGGGCGTGAGATTGACCTCAAGGCGTTCGTCAACAAGCGTCTCATGTTTTCACAAAATGAGACGCTTACATTTGTGAAAATGTTCGTGTTTCGCTATGCTTTATAAGCCTAATTCAGCACGTCAGCCCATTCGGGGTGTTTTCGAAACTGTGAGGCGGCGAAGGGGCACAGCGGCACGATCTTTTTGCTTTGCTCTCGCATGTCAGCGACAATTTGTTCGATAAGCATCTGCCCGTACCCGCGACCCCGCAAGGCGTCGTCGACTTCGGTGTGGTCGATGATGACGATCTTATCTCCAGCCTTGGAGAAGGTCGACACGGCCTCGCCATCCTTGGTTCGGAGGACATAGCGTCCCCCTGTTTCTCCGTCTTCAAAATCCACCTGCATGAGGATCTCCGTCAAGTTTTCAACTGGGGTTCAGCTATTCAAATGGTTCCAGACCTCGCTCATGACGACCGAGCCTTCGCCCACCGATGACGCCACTCGCTTGACCGAGCCGGACCGCACGTCGCCAACTGCAAAAATGCCGTGGGTCGATGTTTCAAACGGCGACCGGCCACCGTTTTCGGTGCCTGTCAGAACGAAGCCCTTATCGTCTAACGCGGCGTGCCCGGCCAGCCACTCTGTATTGGGTGCCGCCCCCGCCATGATGAAAACTGTGCGGCTGTCATAGCGATGGTGCGTGCTGTCGGCTTTGTTTTTCACTGTTACTGCGGATAGCTTTTCATCGCCATGCAGATCGGAAATTTCTGCTTGGTAATGGATCGTGATCCGTGGATCGGCCTCAAGACGCGACGACAGATAGTCCGACATAGAGGCGGCAAGGCTGCCGGAGCGCACCAGAAGATGCACATGCGCAGCTGTGCGGCTGAGGAACATGGCCGCTTGGCCCGCGGAATTGCCGCCGCCTACAACGATGGCATCCGAGTTTCGGCAAAACCGAGCTTCCATTTCTGTGGCGGCATAATAAACGCCAACGCCTTCGAATTCTTCCAGTCGCGGGATCGGCAGCTTGCGATACTGAACACCCGTAGCCACCACAATCGACCGTGCACAGAGTTCGCGTCTGTTTGAACAGGTCGCGTAAAAGCGGTCGTCGCGATAGGCTAATGCCTCGATCCGCAATGGCATGGCAAATCGGGTGCCGAATTTCATCGCTTGGACTTCGCCGCGCCAGACAAGGTCTCCACCTGAAATTCCCGTTGGAAATCCCATGTAGTTTTCGATCCGGCTGGACGTGCCTGCCTGTCCACCGATGGCGATATCTTCTGCGACGACGGCAGATAGCCCCTCGGCACCGGCATACACCCCTGCGGCTACGCCCGCAGGCCCGCCCCCGACAATCAGGACATCGACCACTTCGCCGTTCGGGATCACCAGCTCAAGCCCCAATGTCCGAGCGAGCTTTTCCGGCGTCGGATCGTAAATCACCTCACCGCCAAAGATCACCGCAGGGCCACAACCTTGTAGATCACAGCTTGTGCGTTCCGCGTCGGCCTCGGCACTATCAAGATCAATCAGTTGCGCCGCGATCCGGTTGCGCTGTGCAAAGACGGCGATCTTCTGAATATCCTTGTCAACATCCGAGCCGATCAACTTGAGCTCGGTTTGTCCATGCTCGATGTTTCCGCGGCGTCTGGCGGCAAAAACAGTCAAAATTATATCGCTCATCTCGGGGATGCGGGACATCAATTTAATCAGGTCTGCGTTTTGGACCGCGATCACTGTCGAGGTTTCACACGCCCTCATTTGGATCATCGACACCGCACCGGACAGCGTCCCGATTTCACCGGTAAATTGGGATGGCCCCATCGTGGCCGCGATTGTCCGCTCCTGCGTAATCGGATGCACAACCTCTAGCTCGCCGCTTTCAATATAAAGCAATTCCTCCAGCGGATCACCGGGTCGAATGATCGTGTCGCCTGCGGCATAGGTCCGTATCGTTCCAACCTGTCGCAGCGCTTCGACATGGTCCGCATGCAAGGGCGTCCGCTGCATCTGACTAAGATCGTTGGCAAAGCTTTCCATGCTTGGCGTCCCTTTTCGCTATTTGTTGGTTGCTCTCGGCGCGTCGCACCCCCGTTGATGAGAATAAACGCATGATGCACAGGCGCTCAATGAACCTTATGTTACAGGCATGCCGCACGTTATTTCCGTCGCATATTCGGGCGGCCTGAACCGCCCGGATATATCGCTATGTTAAGGCACAACCCGGCCTTAGAACGGCGCGAAATTGTCAAAATCTTCCGTTGGTACGGACCACCTGTCCTTGGCCGAGATTTGCGGCGTCGGGGTGCTGCCATGCGGAATTTGTCCGTGTTGACCATACAGCCACAGAACAAAGTTATAGCGTTCGCCTTCAGTGATCGGCTCGGACGCGTGGGGGACGCTGCCGTGGTGGATCAGGGCGGTGCCGGGTTCAAACGTAAGTTTTTCAACGCGGCGTGAAACCGGATCGATGAAGCTGACGGCCGAACCGGAGTACCCTTCATCGGGCAGGTTCAGGTTGATGTTCAATGTCACCGCTGAGGCATCCGAATGGGGGCGCAGGGACGTATCTTTGCTGGCCTGCCACCGGATAGAGAACCCGAATGTTTGTGTGTCGTAGCCTACAACGTCAGGAAATAGCAGACGAGACACGGGCCGCATGTAGGCGTCCATCATCTCGCGGTAGAAGCCCTGAAACCCGGGCGCGGCCAGATACCCTTCGGAGCGCGGGTCAAGCATAGCACCACCGCGGTTCAGCACGATCCCGTAAGGGGGGCGCAATGGGATGTCCGCATCTGCAACGCCGTCAAGGTATTCACGCAGGGCCGCAAGACGTTCGACGTCAAAGAATTGCGCGCGATAGACGCCGGGGAAGACTTCTTCCCACAGGTCCTTGACCGCACCTTCGGCTGTCGGATCTACCCAAGCTTGTTCCACAGCCGCGCGCAGTTTCGGATCGAGAATAGAGCTGTCGAGCTGAGGCAGCTTAGCCTCGTTCTCCGTCTGCCATTCTGACCAAGCGCGTTCAAACAGATCGCGGTTCTGGTTCCAGAATTGTTGGACAGAGAACTCGCGGTTGAGCATTTGTTCCCGGCTTGGGCGCGCAATGGCACGGGCTTGTTGAAGAGATGAAAGGGTCATTTAGAAGCATCCTTCTTATGTTGGAGCAGGTTTGATAAGCAGCACTTATTGATCTCTCTCAGCTTGATAAACGGGCGTATTTTGTAATCAAAATTCGGTTAATGGATATAATCGTCAGTTCGGGTTGGGACGCAGTTTTTCTTCAAAATCCTATTTCGGAAAAACGAATGGCGCGGCGAGCCGAAGCCCGCCGCGCCATGCCGAACGCGCCTTGTGGTGCTTTATACGTCCACGACCACCTTGCCGATTGCCTTGCCGCTGGCAAGCCGATCATAGGCTGCACCGACCTCTTCAAGGGTAAACTGGGGCTCATCCACGACCGGTTTCAATGCGCCGCTATCAACCAGCTTTGCCAGTTCGGCCAGGATTGCACCGTGGTCTGCGCGGTCTTTGTCATGCAACATCGGGATCAGCATGAATACGACATGCAGTGAGGCACCCTTCAGGTGGGCCGGTGTCAGGTCAAGCTCTGCCAGCGCGAGCGTCGTGGCCACATGGCCGTTCAGGGCGACCGCGTTGAATGAGTTCGTCAAGTTGCCAGCGCCGACTGTATCCAGCACCGCGTCGAAACCTTTGCCGTCAGTATGCTTGGCGACGTAGTCCTCGACGGTTTCCGCTTTGAAATCGATCGCTTCGGCACCAAGGGCGCGCACAACAGATAGGCGTTCATCGCCGCTGTCGGTGGCATAGACATCTGCGCCGAACTCACGCGCCAATTGCACGCCGATGTGCCCGACACCGCCGGAACCGCCATGGACAAGCACCTTCTGGCCTTTGCCAACGCCAGCGCGCTTGAGCCCCTCGTAAGCGGTGATCCCGACCAGCGGGATCGCGGCCGCTTCACGCATGGAGAGGGATTTCGGCTTTTTCGCGATCAGCCGTGCATCAGCCGGCATGTATTCCGCCAGAGCGCCCTGAAGGTTGGCCAGACCACCGGCGCAGCCATATACTTCGTCGCCCACGGCGAAACCGGTCACACCCTCGCCGACTTCTTCAATCGTGCCAGCAAAATCCATGCCCAAAACAGCAGGTGTAGCGGGGGCAAAACCAAGGTCCGTGCCCATATTGCGGATCATCATGTCGATTGTGTTGATACTGGTTGCTTGAACGCGAACAATCACATGACCGGTGTCTGCGGTTGGTTTGGGCAGCTCGGTCAATGCAAAGACGGAGTTGGGTCCGTATTCGGAGAGGGCCATGGTTTTCATCGGATTTTCCTTTCGATGTGTTTGTTGACACAGAACTAACACGTCTGAATATTTGGGTAATCGGTGCAATTCGGAGTTCAGTTTTCGGATTTTTAAGGTAATGCTGTCATCTGCGCATGGACGGCGACCAAACAGAAAGAACCGCACCGTGAATACTGGCGCGGTTCTTGAGTAGTGACCTTAAAAAGGGGAGTTTAGTTGATGTCTTGAACCTTCATGACCAGATCGCCCCAATTGCGCTGGTTCTCGATGTCGTGCTCAAGCCCTTGTTCGTCAGCCACTGTGAAACGCTTTATGGCCGGGGTTTTGCTGGTCGCTTGATAAAGCCAATAGGCCTCTGCCTTCAGGGCTTCTTCAATGGGTTTGTCGATAGACTCGTAAACCATCTGCTTGCAGGCGTTAATCGAAGCCGCGGGAAATTTGGAAATGCGCCGCGCCAGCGCGTCAACGTAGGGGCCGATCTCATCGGGCTCGAGCGCCTTGTTGATTGTGCCGAACCGTTCCGCATCATCTGCGTCGTAATCATTTGCGCTAAGGATAATTTCCAACGCTTTGCCTAAACCGGTTTGACGGGCCATGCGCGACGCGCCGCCTCCACAGGGCAGAATGCCCATGCCGACTTCCATTTGCATGAATTTGTACTTGCCACGCGCGGCGAACCGCATGTCGAGCGCCAGTGCCAGTTCATGGCCTCCGCCACGAGCAAACCCTTCCAGCTTCGCAATGGTCGCTTGCGGCACCCTGCTAATCCGTTCGCATACCATTTGTAGGTCAAGCAATACCACGTTTTCGCGCGAAACGGCTTCGATCGCCATATCTTTAAGAAGCTCCGTATCGTAATGCGCCACCCAGATTTCGGGGTGCGCCGACTGGAAGATTACAACCTTTGTATCGCGGTCCCGCTCAAGCCGCATGGCAAGGCTGTTCAGGTCGGCGAGCATCTCTTGTCCCTGAACGTTGACCGTTCCATAATCGAACGTCACGGTAGCGATGGCATCTTTGACATCGACGCTAAACGTTGTGAAATTCTCGTACTTCATAGCATCTCTCCGTTGTGGTGCCCTGTTTTGCGCAGGGCTTGAGTTGTGAGCCGAAGCTCTTTGTCGTGCCCCTATGATGAGATGATCCAAATTTTGGATAAACGGGGGCGAAGTTAGCTACAGAATTCGGATTTTGAATATAAATTGCGTGCCGCTTTATTGCTGAGTCGATGTCCGTCTTTCTTCGACGCGCAGAGCAATTCCTGCTCAAGGTGCGCCACACTCTGGCTCAATGTGTCTCAAACTCTCTCACGGTGAGACAGTTTGCGCGAGCAAGCCCCGCGTGGGCGTCAGCACCGTTGTTCTGCGGCCTAACAGGATCAATCTTCACCATAGCGTTCATGCGGCAGGGAGAGGCCGTGCACATGGGAGGAGGAATTCATGTCACCAACACGCGAAGAACAGCATTGGATGTATCGCAATATGGTCACGAGCCGGAGGTTCGAAGAAGCCATTGCGAAGATCTATTTCGAGGGAAAATCACCGGCGTTCAACATGGCCAATGGGCCGATCCCGGGTGAAATGCACCTGTCCGACGGGCAGGAGCCAGTGGCGGTGGGGGTTTGTGCGCACCTGACTCCCGAGGATGTGGTCACAGCCACCCACCGTCCACACCATCAGGCTATCGCCAAGGGCGTTGATCTGGACAAAATGGCCGCTGAGATCTTCGGTAAGAAAACCGGCTTATCCGGTGGTCGCGGCGGGCATATGCATCTGTTTGATGATAATGTTAACTTTGCCTGTTCTGGCATTATCGCGCAGGGCATGGGCCCCGCCGTGGGGGCGGCGCTCAGCCGCAAGATGCAAGGCAAGCCGGGCGTCGCCGTGGCCTTCGTCGGTGAAGGCGCGGTGAACCAGGGCGGTTGGCACGAGGCGATGAACCTTGCCGCCGTTTGGAACCTGCCCTTTATCTGCGTGGTCGAGGATAACGGCTGGGGCATTTCTGTCGCCAAAGAAACCGCCAGCAGCATCGGCAGCCATGCAGACCGCGCGGCGGCTTATGGCATCCCCGGAAAACGGATCGAGGGCAACGACCCCTATGCCATCTTTGAAGCAGCAGGCGAGGCGATTGCCCGAGCACGAGCGGGTGAAGGCCCATCGCTGCTGGAATGTGAAACCTACCGTTTAGCGGGCCACTTTATGGGTGACGCCGAGGCCTATCGCCCCGAAGGGGAAAAGGACGCGCTGTTTGAAAAGGATCCGATCCCCAAAATGAGGGAAAGATTGCTCGCCGAAGGGGCTGCCAGCGAGGCGGACTTGAACACGATCGAGGAAGAATCTGCTGCGCGCGTTGATGCCGCGATCAAGTTCGCCCGCGAAAGCGATGATGCAGCCCCCGAAGATGCGCTGACGCGCGTGTTCGCAGCATAAACGGGAGGGAGAGACATGACCAAATCGAACGAGAGAAAGCTGACCATCGCCCGCGCTATGGCCGAAGCCACCGCACAGGAAATGCGCATCGATCCCTCCGTCTTTGTGATGGGCGAGGACATCGGCCCTCTGGGTGGCGTCTATGGCAACACCCGTGGGTTAATCGAGGAGTTCGGGGCAGAACGCATCCGTGACACACCGATTTCCGAAACTGCCTTTATCGGTGCCGCTGTTGGTGCGGCGCAGGATGGCATGCGTCCGGTGGTCGAACTGATGTTCGTCGACTTCTTTGGCGTCTGCTTTGATGCGATCTACAATCTGATGGCCAAGAACATCTATTTCTCCGGCGGCAACGTGAAAGTGCCAATGGTCCTCATGACTTCAACCGGTGGTGGCTATTCCGACGGCGGCCAGCATTCGCAGTGTCTGTACGGCACCTTTGCTCACCTGCCCGGAATGAAGGTTGTGGCCCCATCCAATGCCTATGACGCCAAAGGGTTGATGACGGCCGCCATGCGCGACGACAGTCCGGTGGTTTACATGTACCACAAGGGGCTGCAGGGCATGGGTTGGCTTGGCACCGAGGCGGGGGCGACTGTGCATGTGCCGGAAGAGCCCTACACACTGGAAATCGGCAAGGCCAAGGTTGTGCGCGAAGGCAAGGACGTATCCATCGTCAGTTGCGGCATGGGCGTTCACAACGCGCTGAAGGCCGCCAAGAAACTCGAAGAACAAGGCGTCAGTGCCGAGGTCGTCGATCTTGTCAGCCTTGTCCCACTGGACCGTGACACCATCCGCGCCAGTGTCGCCAAGACCGGCAGGCTGATTGTCGTGGACGAGGACTATATGAGCTACGGCCTCTCGGGCGAAATCATCGCCTCCGTGACCGAGCATGATATCTCGGTTCTCAAGGCCGCGCCGAAACGCGTTGCCTTCCCCGATGTGCCGATCCCATTCGCGCGGGTGATGGAGCAGTTCTGCCTGCCCAACCCTGACAAGATCGTCGCTGCCTGGGACGAGATGCAAGCGGCCTGAGCCGAACAAAAACCAACAAATCACTAATCAACGGGGTCGCATGCAGCGCGACCCCGAACAGGAAAGGACACTTCAAATGGCAACAGATATCGTCATCCCATCCGACCTCTGGGAAGAGGACGAAGAAACAGTGATCACCGGCTGGCTTGCTGATGATGGCGCGACCGTCGAAGAGGGCGCACTCGTGGCCGAGATAATGACCGCCAAAGTGCAATACGAGATTAACGCACCGGCTTCTGGCACACTGCGGATCAAGGAAGAGGCCGATGCCGTTGTGCCCAAGGGCGCCGTCATCGGGTCGGTCGAATGACCAAGGTCGTCCCTCTCAAGGGCGTGCGCGGCATGATCGCGGATGCCATGACCAAAAGCCTCGCGACAGCCGCGCAGCTGACCCACCACGGCAGCGCCGATGCGACGGCGCTGATGGCCGAAAAAACACGCCTGGACGCGGCAGGTACCAAGATATCTGTCGAGGATCTCTTGATGCTGGCCGTGGTGCGTGCCCTGAAAAAGAACCCCGACGCAAACGGACGTGTCGAGGGGCGCGAGGTGCATTTGTCTGATGCGGTTGACCTGTCGGTGGCTATCGCCTTGCCCGGCAATCTGTTGGTCGCCCCTGCCATGTTCGGTGCCGATGCGATGGATGTAACCGAATTGCGTGCGGCGCGGCAGGATCTGGCCGCACGGGCCAAGATCAACAAGCTGACCGTGACAGAAATGACCGGCGGCACATTCACCGTCTCCAACCTCGGCCTCACGCGGGTGGAACATTTCACGCCGATCATCAACGCAGGGCAAATCTGCATCCTTGGTATCGGGCGTTTTACGGATCGCGCGGTGCGGGGCGAGGATGGCGGGATCGAATTGCGCCCCCATGTGGGCCTGTCGCTGACCTTTGATCATCGCGCGCTTGATGGCGCACCGGCGGGTGATCTGCTGACCTCGATCTGCGAAGAGATCGAAAGGATGGCGGTGTGAACGCACCTCTCACATATGTGGAGGGCGTGGCCGAGGGGCTTGCCCTTGAGGCAGCGGCCTTCGCGGCGCAAGGCGCTGTAACCTGTCTCTGGAGCCCACGCCGCCGCGCGCTTGTCTGTCCGGCAAGCCTGAGGCTCAAGCCCGGATTTGAAACGGCGAAGCGTAATTCAGCCACGCGCGGCTGGCCGTTACATCTGCGCCCCACGGGCGGCGGCGCGGTCCCCCAAGGGCCGGGGGTCTTAAACCTCGCGCTGGCGTTTACCGCTGATCGGACGTTCACCATCGAGGATGGATACCGCCTGATCACACGGATCATTCAGAATGCAATCCCCGCCGGTTGGGCAACGGGTGCGACCCCGAACAGCTTTTGTGACGGCGCATGGAACCTGTCCCTGAAGGGCCGCAAAGTCGTTGGCACGGCACAGCGCATACGCCCTGTCGGCAACGGGCAGCGCCGCATTCTGGCGCATGCGCTGATTTTGGTGGAGGGCGATCTGGCCGCCGGGGCAGCAGCCGTCGATGCGTTTCAGCGTGACCTTTCCCTTGGCCCAATTGACGCAGGTGTTCACACGACGTTGGACAGGGCCATCCCGTCGCAGCGTGATCCGATGAACACATTGGCTGCATCACTTAATGAAATAGCACAGCGCGACATTCTGCGCGCAACACAGCATTTAGGTCGCCGAGCGGCCTGAACCCAAACCCGCGTTAACAACAAGGGTAATCGATACCAAAGAGGAGGAACCAATCCATGACAGCCTATTCAGTTCTGGCCGTGACACCCACCGGCGACAGCTGGATCCCCGGATATATCGAGCCGGTCGGCAAGATCATCGCCAAACATGGCGGCAAGTATATTGCGCGCACAACCAGCCACGAACAGGTCGAGGGGGAAGACCAGCCCGCAGCCCTGCGCGTGATCCTTGAATGGCCGAACACGCAAGCCGCCCGCGACTTCGTGAATGATCCGGACTACGCGCCCTATCTCGAGGCCCGCCACAAGGGATCGACCAGCGTTCATTTCATCATCGACGGCAAGGACGAGCTTGCCTGAGAACCTTAAGATACCCAGCGATGTCCTTGCGAATTCCGCAACTGCCGACGGCCTGTGAGGACGCCAAGATAAGCCAAATAAACCCACAATGTGATTGTGATCTGTACTCTATCACACCTCGCACGTGAGGTTCGGCGAAATGACGGAGCAAAGCGCTCCGGTCGCCTTTGACAGGCAGTCCTTATTTACGCGACGGTGGGCCGGCCTGTTTCAGGTCGGCCGCCGGATCTCGTATAACTTCAGTTTCCGGTTAATCGTTGCGCGCCCCATGCCAAGTACGCGAGCAGCTTCGCTGACATTCCACCGACTGTTGCTGAGCGCATCAAGGATCATGCTGCGTTCGTCATAGGCGGTTACCGGATTGGCGGCTACAATGGCGCAAACCGGTTCCGGTATCGCAGCGGCCAGAGGAGCGCCAACACAGGCTTGTTGCAAATCAAGCAGGTTGATCCGGTTGTCCTGTGCCGTTGCCAATGCGTTCTGAAGCGCGCCGCGCATTTCGCGGACATTGCCATGGAACGGTAGGCGACAAAGCGCATCTTTGGCCTCGGCGCTGAAGGTGACGTTACAACCGGTCAGCTGCGCGCACAGGGCCTGTGCCAAAACCTCTGGATGTTCACGTCTTCGAAGCGGGGGCAGGAAGACCTTTGAGCCTGTTAGAAGATAAAATAGGTCGTCTCTGAAATGCCCCGCGTTGACGGCGTCTATCAAAGGTTTGCGGCTGGTGGAAACCACACGCAGGCGGCTGTCATGCCCATAGGCATCCGTTTGGTGGCGGTGTTCTTCCTGTTCATTCAGGAAACGTCGCAGCTCTGCCTGCGAAGTGCGCGGCAACTCGTCCACATTGTCAAACACCAAGGTCGCGCGGACGCCCTTGCCATAGGACATTCTTGAAACGACGCGGGCTTGCTCAATGACCCTGCGCAAATGGTCTGTGTCGGCGTCACTCTCGCCAAGCGTCGCACAATCCAGATCGAAAACCGGTGCGTCAGGGGCATCGGTTTGCAGCAATGCGGCCACAAGCGCGGATTTCCCGGTTCCGGTTTCGCCTTCCAGATGCAGCATGGCTGTGTCTTCCAACATGGTTCGCGCACGGCGACAGGCGGCAGCCATGCTATGACTTCCGGTCGCCAACTGCTGTAGCGATGGTGGCAAGCGCCGTTTGCGCGCAGGGCCGGGCGGCAGCGGCTTGGGCATCCGTTGGGGTGCGGCGGTCTTTGGCACAGCAACCGTCAGGTTCACGGCGGCACCATGATTGGCTGGAATCGAAAGTACCCTCTCGAGCACATTCACCAGCCGATTGCTGTCGACGTGAAAGATCGCCTCGAACGCCTGACCTCTCAGCGATGCAGCGTTTGCACCGTCAATGCAGGCGGAAACGGTCGAAGTGGCACCGATAATCATCCCTGCCTCGTTCACGGCGACCAGTGCATCTTCGGATAGGACGTGATCACGCCCCACACGCGAGACCGTCACAAGCATCGCGTCGTTGAATTCCTTTTCAAACAGGTTGCGCTGAATGCGATGCGCAGTCTTTGCCAACAGCTGCTGCCCAAACAGATAATCGGCGCGATTGCCCCGATCGACAGAGACAAGATTGATTGCACCAATCATCCCCCCGTTGGCATCCAGAACCGGAACGCCGGTACAGGCGAACTGTCTGAGCGTCGAAAAGTAATGATCCGCACCGCGCACAGTGATTGCGTGGCCCGTCCGCAAGGCCATGGATACGCCGTTTGTACCGGCCACGCGTTCGTCCCAACATGACCCAAGAGCGATGCCGTTCCATCCGTCAGAGCCACTCGTCGCCCCGCTATGCTCGATCCGAACAGAGACGCCATCGGCGTCGGTGACAACCAGACAATGACCGATTTCGCCCGCGACCGAAGCGAGATGTTGAAAGAAGCCCTGCCTGCCGCCGGTGCTCTCGACAATCTGTTCAAGTCGGGGGGCAACTTCGGAGGATTGGAGGCGCATGATAGGCCGCCCGGTATCGTGCCGCAGGTTATACTGCCGCGCACACCGGTCCCAGGATGCGGCAATCGCATCCGTTTGATTTGAGGTAATGAAACCTCTCATCACGTCTCCTCCCGACTCTTAGCTTAATGCGCAATCCCCTTGATCGGCAAACGTTTTGGGACGCCTCAGGTGCCAGCCAACTCGCGAATAGCCGCCATCAGTTGCGCGACATGTGCGCGGTCGGCGGCGGCGGGATGGGGCCGTGCGATGCGTCCTGCGTCGTTGTCGTAATACTGCCCCGAGGCATTGGCGAATTCCTCGGACACTGCCGCACGGCGCAGGATGTCAGCCCCGATCCGCAGGTCATTGCCCGCCATTCCATAGGATTCCTTAACCATTTTTGTGGCAAGAAGAGACCCCGGGTTGACCGAGACAAACACCGGCCCTTCGGGGTGTTCGCGCGCCAATTCCTGCGACCAGATTGTCAACGCCAGCTTGCTTTGCGCGTAGGCTTCATTGTGGCCAAGCTGTTGCTCACCGCGCATGGCCTTGATGTTGACGGGCGCTTGTGCTGCTGAGGAAAGGCTCACCACGCGACCGTCTTTTGGGATGATCGGCAGCAGACCAACGGTCAAAGCCCAGGGCGCGATTGTGTTGACCATGAAACGCACGTCCAAGCCGCTGTCCGTCTGTGTGTTCGGAACCTTCAGAACCCCGGCATTGTTGATCAACACATCCAGGGTGTCATGTTTGGCACGGACATCTGCCACCAAGGCGTTAACATCCTCCAGCAACGAAAGGTCAGCGCGGTAGGTTTCCGGATCGCCCCCGACCTCGCGTGCCGCGGCTTCCAACTTGTCCGCGCTGCGCCCGTGCAACAGGACGTTGTGGCCCTCGGCAGTCAGCGTCTTGGCTGTCAAAAGGCCGATCCCGTCCGTCGCGCCGGTGATAAGAATTGTCTTGGTCATGTGAATGTCTCCTCAGGTGTGCAAGGCGCGGGGGGGGGGGCGCTCTTTAATAGCGAACCAACGTACGGCTCTCGATGCTTTGGCGGGGCGCCGTGACTGTCGGGGTCTCGACCAGATCAATCGCACTGTGGCCAACGCAGGGGCGGCCGGAATTGTCGTAAATGTTGAAAAACGCGACCTCGTCAGGCGTCATCCGCGAGCGGTAAACCCATTCGTGCGCGTCGTCTTTTGCCAACCCCATCACCTGGCCTTTGCGATCGGGGTAGATCAAGTCAATCACGATCCAATCTGCGTCTCTGACCGTCGACGGCCGAATAAAGCCAAGAGGAGCCGAATTGATCGGGTTCGCGATCGGGCGCCAGACGTTGATAAAGGCATAATGACCCCGCGCCCATTCATCGGCCTGTCCGGGGCCAAGAATATCCACAAGACGCCTTTCCGCACCCTCGCGGCTATAATCGCTGTGGACGTGGCGGGCCGGGCGGCGCTTGGCCTGCGGATCATCGATGCGCACTGTATGATCAAAGGTGATCACCTCTGTTGCGCCAACTTCCTGTTTCAATAGATCGGCCAGTTCGGCATCATATCGGCTTTGCCAATTGCCACCTTTGAAATCCAATATAGCCGTTGGGGAGTTGGCAAAAGCAAAGCCATCCTCTGCAAAATCCGTGACGGCCTCGCAGTTCCGTTGATCCTTCACTGCGATTTTGGCTGCGGAAAACTCCGGCTCGATGAGGTTGCCAGCAATGCCATCCACATCAATTTCGAACGCCTGCCGAAACGGCTTGTGGACGTGATAATTCACGGTTCCGGTCTGTGTCATCAGAGCCTCCTTTCCATCATGATCGGGCCAGTCTGCTCGGCGGATTACCGCAAAAGCCTTGAGTTGATGTCATCCTTAGGATGCGAATTTATACCTTGTACTTCGCGCAATAAACTGCCGGGAGTGGAGTTCACTTTCTTGATTTTGGGTATAATTGATGGACGCCGATCACCTGCGATTATTTGTAATGGCAGCAGAGCGGCTCAATATCAGCGCTGCGGGTCGTGAACTTGGCCTTGCACCTGCCGTGGCAAGCGCCCGCCTCGCCAAGTTGGAAACTGAATAGCCCCTAGATTTGTAGACGCTTTCTTCCCTAACTTTGAGGCAAGGAGGCCGTTATGGGGAAGCCAAATTTCAGTGACGATTTCAAGCGCGATGCCGTCCATCAGATAACAGTGCGGGGGTATGCCGTTCGCGAGGTTTCACAACGGTTGGGCGTTAGTACATATTCGCTCTACAAATGGATGAAGTTCTACGCAAAAGCTGCGTCACAGACATCATCTGTTGACCACGAAGCTGAGAGCCGCAGGCTCAAGCGTGAGTTGGCCCGTGTGGCCGGGATCCGCGCAGAGATCGGGTACAAACGTAAGCTGGGCAAGTATGGTGGAAGGCCGTCAGTCGTCGTCGACAACACGTTAGACCGGCAGTTTGATGTGACAGCGCCAGAGACCGCCTGGGTGTCCGATATCACTTACATCAAAACCTATGAGGGGTTTCTCTATCTGGCGGTTATCATCGACCTCTACTCACGACGTGTGATCGGCTGGGCGACACAATCGCGGCAACCAACAGACCTCGTGCTGCAAGCCCTTCTGATGGCTGTCTGGCGACGCAAACCTAAGCGACGCGTCCTGATCCACACGGATCAAGGCTTGACGAATATAGGAGCTTCAATGCGGTCGCCGAGAGCTTCTTCAACCTGCTCAAACGGGAACACAACGGGGAAACCCAAGCTGCCCCTGGGCACCATTTAAACTCTCCGTTGAAAACTTTCCCGCCGTAGACGCCGGCGTTGGCTCCTTCCGCTTCCGATGACCCTCCGGCTTGCAGTTTCCGCTTCTTGGCGCGAGGCTGCGATCGTGGGCGTTCGCTTTGGGAGAGGCGGCGTGGACAGCATATTTGGGGGAGGACAGACCGATGGCGGTTGATGCGGGGCGGTTGACGGATTTTGCTACGGCTATTTTGGCGCAGGCAGGGAAGGATGCAGGGCGGGCGGCGAAGGTTGCGACGCGGTTGGTGGGGGCTAATCTGGCAGGGCATGACAGCCACGGGGTGGGGATGATACCCGCCTATGTGGACGGTATTCTTGCAGGGCAGTTGGACGCTGCGGCCGATATCGAGCTGGTGCAGGACAAAGGACCGTTCCTCTTGGTCGATGGCCTCCGTGGCTTTGGCCATATCGTGGCAGAGCAGGCGATGACGCTGGCGATTGATCGCGCGCAGACCCACCATTTCGCGATGCTGTCCCTGCGCAACAGCTTCCACCTTGGGCGGTTGGGCGACTGGGGCATCATGGCGGCGGAGGCGGGGTTTATCTGCATCCTATACGCGAATGTTCAGTCCGCGCGACCGCTCGTGGCACCCTTCGGCGGCAGTGATGCGCGGTTTGTCACGAATCCTTACTGCACGGCGATACCGGCGACCGAAAAGCATCCGATGTTTGTGCTGGATATGGCGACCAGTACCATCGCCATGGGCAAGGCGCGTGTGGCTCAGCTTAGCGGCAAGCCCGCGCCCGAAGGAGCGTTGATTGATGCGCAGGGCAATGCCACGCGCGATCCGTCGGTGGTATTTGACGGTGCTGGCGGGGCGTTGACGGCCTTCGGGCAGCATAAAGGGTTCGGGCTCGCCTTGCTGGGGGATATCTTGGGTGGATCGTTCAGCGGGGGCGGGGCCTATGCGCCCGAGCGCGAGGTGCCCGACCGGATCGTGAACAACATGATGGCGATCTTGATCGATCCGAATGTCTTTGGTCTTGCGCAAAGCTTTGGTGTGGATGTGGACAGCTATACAGATTGGGTCAAGGCATCCCCGGCAGCGCCCGGCACGGCGGGGGTGCAATTCCCCGGCGACCCCGAAAGGCGCAGCACGGCAGAGCGATCGGCCAAGGGTATTCCGCTGGATCCAGGCACATTGGCGCAACTGTCGGAGGCGGCGCGCAAGGCGGGTGTTCCCGCGTCAGAACATCTCTGCTCTACCTCTGATTGACGTCACCCTGCGCAATCGCGCCTCTCGCGGTCTTTTGTTGACTCAAGGAAAGGCGGGCTCTTATCCTCTTCCACAGGGCGGAACCACGTTTCACAAGAAAACGGGCCGCTAACCCTGCCGCAGACGCGAATGTTTAGCGCCGCAGGAATTTCTGGGAGGAAAGATATGAACGTATTGAAGACGACGGTCGTGGCATTTGGGTTCACGGCTTCCATGGGGGTCGCGCAGGATCTGGACCTGCCGCGTCAACTGAGCTGGACAGCCTATGACACCGGGTCGGCGGGCTATAATCAGGCCGTGGCAATCGGTGCTGCGTTGCAAGATGCCGCGGGGGTGAACCTGCGCGTGCTGCCGGGCAAGAACGACGTGTCGCGCACAGAGCCATTGCGACAGGGGCGGGTTGAATTCTCGGCCACGGGTGTGGGCGGTAGTTTTATGGCGCAGGAAGGTGTGTTTGATTTCGGGGCCGAAAACTGGGGCCCGCAGCCGATCCGCGTGCTGCTGGCGAACAACGGTGGCGCGATCAACCTTGCGGTCGGTGTCGCGGGCGATCTGGGGATCGAGACCTATGCCGACCTCAAGGGAAAGCGCGTGTCCTATATCGTGGGTGCCCCTGCATTGAACGTGAACACCGAAGCCTATCTGGCCTATGGCGGCTTGACCTGGGACGATGTGGAGCGGGTTGATTTCGGCGGGTTCGGGGCCAGCTGGACCGGCCTGATCGAAGGGCAGGTCGATGCGGCTTTTGCGTCGACCAACTCGGGCAAGGCATATGAGGCCGAAGCGGGGCCGCGCGGGCTGTTCTGGCCGCCGATTGATCCCGACGACACCGAGGGTTTCGCCCGCATGCAGGAAATTGCCCCCTTCTTCACGCTGAACAAAGCCAAGGTCGGGGCCACCATCGACGGGACCGACGGCTATCAGGGCGCGGGCTATGCCTATCCGGTGCTGACCTCGATTGCGGCCACGGACGAAGCGCTGGTCTATAATATGACCAAGGCGATGGTAGAGCTGTTCCCGAAATATGACGGCAATTCCCCCGGCATCGGTGGCTGGGCGCTGGACAAGCAGAACATGGAATGGGTGGTGCCCTACCACGAAGGGGCGATCCGCTATTTCGAAGAAGTGGGCGCTTGGTCCGACACCGCGCAGGCGCATAACGACAAACTTGTGAAACGCCAAGAAGCGCTGGCCGCGGCATGGGAAGCGACGAAAGCGTCCAACCCCTCTGACTGGGAAGCCGCTTGGTCAGAGGCGCGCCGCAAGGCCTTGGCAGACGGCGGGTTCTCTGTCGTTTTCTGAACCTTTCCAAAGTTCGGGGCGGGCTGGTCATGGTGCCGGCCCGTTCCTGCTGTGCCGCTTACCGGCCCGTACCCCCTAATATGAAAGCGTTTTTATGACCGATCCCGATACATCGCGCGCCTCGCAGCCGAAGTTCGAGGAGGTGGCGATTGACGGTGCCACCCCGGCAGAGCGGATCTCGGGGGTGGCACGTTGGGTCGTGGTGATCACGACGCTGCTGTCGCTGGTGCTGGTGGTGAACCAGCTTTTCAACCTTCAGCTTTTCGGGATTGTGCTGATCGACGGGCGGTATCTGTATATCCTCGGGGGGATGTTCCTAGCGTTGACGTTCCTGATCTTTCAGGCCCGCGGCGGCAAGGGGGGGGAGCCGACACTGCTGGACTGGGTGCTGTTTGCCGCTTCGGTCGGGACCACGGGCTATCTGGCGCAGACCGCGCAGCAGAACCTGTCGCAGGGGTGGGAATATGCAGCCCCTGAAACGGCGCAATATGTCTCGGTCATATTCTTCTTCCTGATCCTAGAGGCAACGCGACGGGCAGGGGGGCTGGTGTTGTTCCTGATCGTCACCCTCTTTGCCTTTTACCCGACATTCGCGGGCCACGTGCCGGACCCGTTTTCGGGCTTTCAAAGCACGTTTCTGCAAACGGTACCTTACCATATCTATTCCGCCGAAAGCTCTTTCGGCATTCCGATGAAGGCGTTCGGCGGCGTTGTCATCGGCTTCATCCTGTTCGGCGCGGTGCTGCAACGGACAGGCGGCGGGCAGTTTTTCAACGATCTGGCGCTTGGGCTTGTGGGCGGCTACCGCGGGGGCGCGGCGAAGGTCTCTATCTTTGCCAGCGGCTTTATGGGGTCGATGTCCGGCTCTGTCATTTCGAATGTCTTGACCACGGGGGCGGTGTCGATCCCCGCGATGCGCAAGACCGGATTCTCGGCCAAGACCGCCGCCGCGACAGAGGCCTGCGCCTCGACTGGCGGGGTATTGATGCCGCCGATCATGGGGGCGACGGCCTTTGTCATGGCGTCCTTCCTGTCACGCCCCTATGTCGAAATCGCCTTGGCCGCCGCGATCCCCAGTCTGTTGTTCTACTGGGGGCTTTTCGCGCAGATCGACGCCTACTCCGCGAAACGCGGGCTGCGCGGATTGCCCAAGCCCGACCTTCCGCGCCTGCGTCAGGTGATGATCGAAGGCTGGCCCTATATCTTCGTTTTCGCGCTGCTGCTCTATATGATGATCGGGCTGCGGCAGGAATCCTCTGCGCCCTTCTATGCGACCGCGTTGCTGCTGGTGGTGAACCAGTTCCGCGCCAGCCATCGTCTGAACCTGAGCCGCCTTGGCAATATGATCGTCGGTGTCGGCATGGGGCTGTCAGAACTGACCGCGATCCTGCTGGGCGTCGGGCTGATCGTCGGGTCGTTCTCTGCTACAGGGCTGGCGGGCACATTGGTGAACGAGCTGGTGTTTCTGGCCGGCGACAGCACGTTGATCCTGTTGCTGATGGGGGCGATCACCGCCTTTATCTTCGGCATGGGGATGACGGTGACCGCCTGCTACATCTTCCTTGCGGTGGTGCTGGCCCCCGCGCTTGAGGCCGGCGGGCTGAACCAACTGGCGGTGCATCTGTTCATTCTCTACTGGGGCATGGTCAGCTATATCACACCTCCGGTAGCGCTTGGGGCTTTTGCGGCCTCTACCATGGCGGGGTCCAACCCGATTGCCACGGGGTTCGAGGCGATGCGCCTTGGCGGTGTGATCTATATCGCGCCCTTCTTCTTTGTGTTGAATCCTGCGTTGATTGGTCAGGCCCCCGCGTGGGAGGTCGTCGTCGCGCTGAGCTGTGCGATGATCGGGGTGACCCTGATCTCGGCGGCGCTGCAGGGTTACATCAGCCTTGTCGGCCCGATTGAAGGCCGTGGGGCGCTACCGATGCGGGTGGCGCTGTTCTTTGGCGGCGTGCTGATCGCCATGCCGCAGAACGATCTGGCCGGTTTGGGCTACAGCCTGTCCTTTCTCATCGGGGTCGCCCTTTGTGCGCTGCCGATGTTGCGGGCGTGGCAGGCGACCTCCGCCGCGCGCGTTACCCCCTAAGGCGAAGGTGGCGGCGCGCGCTTGTCGCGCGCCTTTCCCCGCAGCCGTGTGCCTGCCGGTTACATTTTAAGCGATCCCGATCTTTGGTGCCAAAAAATGAGGCGCGGCTAGGGGCGTGTCCTGTGACATGCCATTTTTTCTAGCGACTCCGCCACTGCCCTAGGCATCTTGGCCTTGTGCCGACACAGGCAACACCGTCGCACGGCAAGCGATCCTGGCAGATGTAACAAGCCATGCGACGATCACAACAATATGCTGCGCCTCCTGTCTAACGTGCTTGGGGGCCCCGGAAAAGTGCGTTCTGACGCGCGGGGTAGCAGCGCCAACAGGGGATAGAAGATGACAACATTCACCAAACTCGCCGCCTGCGCGACCGCTGCATTGATGGGCTCCACCTCGCTGGTGATGGCGCAGGACTGTGCCGATCCGGTCAAGGTCGGCGTGCTACACTCGCTGTCGGGGACCATGGCGATTTCCGAGACGACGTTGAAAGACACCATGCTGATGTTGATCGACGCGCAGAACGAAAAGGGTGGCGTATTGGGCTGCGAGATTGAGGCGGTCGTGGTTGACCCTGCCTCCGACTGGCCCTTGTTCGCAGAGAAAGCGCGCGAGCTGCTGACCGTGAACGAGGTCGACGTGATCTTTGGCAACTGGACCTCTGTGTCGCGCAAATCCGTGCTGCCCGTGATCGAAGAGCTGAACGGCCTGCTGTTCTACCCCGTGCAATACGAGGGCGAGGAATCATCCAAGAACGTGTTCTACACCGGTGCCGCGCCCAACCAGCAGGCGATCCCTGCGGTTGATTACTTCCTCGAAGAGCTGGGGGTCGAGAAATTCGCCCTGCTCGGGACCGACTATGTCTACCCGCGTACCACCAATAACATTCTGAAATCCTATCTGATGTCCAAGGGCATTGCCGAAGAAGACATCTTTGTGAACTACACCCCGTTTGGCCATTCCGATTGGGCCACGATCGTTGGCGATGTCGTTGCACTGGGGCAGGACGGCAAGCAGGTTGGCGTTGTGTCGACCATCAATGGGGACGCGAACATCGGTTTCTACAAAGAGCTCGCCGCGGCGGATGTATCGGCGGATGATATCCCCGTCGTTGCCTTCTCGGTGGGCGAGGAAGAACTGTCGGGGCTCGATACATCGAACCTTGTCGGGCATCTGGCGGCGTGGAACTACTTTATGTCCGCAGACACTCCTGCAAACGCTGAATTCATCGAACAGTGGAAAACATCCATCGGCGACGACAAACGCGTGACCAATGACCCGATGGAAGCGCATTACATCGGCTTCAACATGTGGGTGAATGCGGTTGAACAGGCTGGCACCACCGATGTCGATGCCGTGCGCAGCGCGATGTACGGGCAGACCTTCCCGAACCTGACCGGCGGCACCGCCGAGATGCTGGTGAACCACCACCTGTCCAAACCCGTGCTGATCGGCGAGATCACGGCAGACGGTCAGTTCGACATCATCAGCCAGACCGATCCGGTGCCCGGCGATGCCTGGACAGACTTCCTGCCCGAAAGCGCTGTGCTGACCTCCGATTGGAAAGATCTGGAATGCGGCATGTACAACACCGAAACGGAAACCTGCGTTCAACTGACCTCTAACTACTGATCCTGAACGCCGGGGCGGGCAGGCTGACTGGCCGCCCCATCACCTTATTTCCCAGACTTACCACAAGGGTTCCCTATGTTCCGCCACCTGTTAATGCTCCTCTGTTGGGTGGGCATCGTGGGAACGGCACAGGCGCAAGATTTGCAGCCCGTGCTTCAAGCTCATGCCGATGAAATTGCCAAACCCTCGCGCAGCTCTGTCTCTGTCGCGCTGGATGATCTGGTTGCCTCCGGTGCGCCGCAGGTCAGCGCGTTTCTTGAACGCTGGCAGGACAAAGGGGTCTGGCAACGCGACGCGGATGGTGTGTTCTTTTTCGGCACCGAGACAGGCGACACGCTGGCCTTGCGCGATATCGACAGCGATGCGGAAAGCACGGCACCTGCAAGCGGGTTTTTGCAGCTGAAACCCAATGGCGGGGTGCGCCGCCTGATCGGCACTGCGCTTGTGCAGTTCCAACTGACCGACCCTGACCTTGCACGCCGTCAAAGCGCCGTCGATTCAATCGCCCGCCGCCCAGAGGCGGACCAACTGGCACCCCTGCGCGCCTCGGTCGGGGCAGAGACAGACGCGGCGCTGAAGGCCCGCAAGATCCAGCTGACCAACTTCCTCTCTGCCAGTTTTGGCGACACAGCCGCCGATCGTATCGCCGCGATCACATCAATGGCCAGCGATACCTCGATCGAGGCGCGGGCGGTGATGAACCAGATTCTATCGACCAAAACAGCGACGCCGTCTGAAACACCCAGCGGCAACGTCGTACGGGTGCTGACACCGAGAGAGGATATTTCACCCGATGCGGCCTATGCGCAGCTTGTGGCGGCTGATCTGGCCCCTTCGCCTGTGCCCCCCGCCGCGATCCGCGACGCTTTGGCGGCGAACGTTGTCAACGGGCGTGTGGGTGGTATCCCGACAGCGCGGCTGAATACCGATGCGGCGCGTGCGACGGCCTATGCCGCACTTGCCGCTGCGGGCACCGTGCCGCCGCTGGTGACTGCGCGGGACCAGCAAGATGCCATCGCAGGCATGACGTTCTACGAGGTGTATGATGAGCCCGACAGCGCCGTCACAGACGCCGCGCGGGCCGCGCTCGACAGTATCGAGACCCGCGTCGCCGCCGCGCAAACCCTTGACCTGACGCTGGACGCGCTGTCGCTCGCGTCGATCTATTTCCTTGCCGCTATCGGCCTTGCCATCACCTTTGGCGTCATGGGGGTCATCAACATGGCCCATGGCGAGTTTATCATGATGGGGGCCTATACCGGCTATGTCGTGCAGCTGTTCGTGCCCGATTACACGCTGTCGATCATCATCGCCCTGCCGCTGGCCTTTGCGGTCACATTCGCCGCCGGTGTGGTGATGGAGCGGTTGGTGATCCGGCACCTCTACCACCGTCCGCTAGAGACGCTGCTGGCGACTTTCGGGATCTCTATCGCTTTGCAGCAACTGGCCAAGAACATCTTTGGCACGCAGGCCCGCCCGCTGACCTCTCCGGCTTGGCTGGACGGGGCTTGGGTGATCTCGGATGTGATCCAGATCAGCTATATCCGCATCGCGATCTTCGTGTTGGCGCTGCTGTTCCTGGGGCTGATCCTGTTTGTGCTCAAACGCACCCGACTGGGGCTAGAGGTGCGCGCCGTGACGCAGAACCCCGGTATGGCGGCCAGCATGGGCATCAACCCCGACCGCATCAACATGATGACCTTCGGCCTTGGCTCAGGCATCGCGGGGATCGCGGGGGTAGCCATCGGCCTTTATGCCAAGGTCACGTCCGAGATGGGGGCCGATTACATCGTGCAATCCTTCATGACCGTGGTCGTGGGCGGCGTCGGGAACGTCTGGGGCACGCTGGCTGGGGCCTCGCTTATCGGGTTCCTGCAAAAGGGGATCGAATGGTTCAACCCGTCCAATACCCTCGCGGCACAGACCTATATGGTGCTGTTCATCATCCTGTTCATTCAATTCCGTCCCAAGGGCATCGTTGCCCAAAAGGGTCGGGCAGCGGCGGATTGATCCATGCGTAAAACATTCATTTCCGAAAACCCTTCCGTCCTGTGGTTCATCGCGCTGTTGGGGCTGTTTACCCTCGCGGTCGCCATCGGGTCAGAGGCGACAGGCACGGGCCTTATCTCTACCTCTATGGTCAAGACCTTGGGCAAAACGCTGTGCCTGTGTCTGATCGCCATCGCGATGGATGTGGTCTGGGGCTACTGCGGTATCCTGAGCCTCGGTCATTTCGCTTTCTTCGGCATCGGCGGCTATGCCATCGGCATGTGGCTGATGTATGCGCGGACCGAAGGCATCGTGTTGTCGAGCCTTGAAGGTCAGGTGATCCCGCCCACACCGCAAGAGGTGCAGGACGCCATCGGTAACCAGATCTTCGGCGTCGTTGGCAGCTCTGACTTTCCGTGGCTCTGGGCCTTTTCCGACAGCCTGTTCCTGCAATTGCTGATGGTGGTGATTGTGCCGGGGCTGCTTGCGCTAATCTTTGGCTGGCTGGCGTTCCGCAGCCGTGTCACGGGCGTTTACCTGTCGATCCTGACGCAGGCGATGACGCTGGCGCTGTCGCTGTGGCTGTTCCAGAACGACAGTGGTCTGCGCGGCAACAACGGGCTTTCCGGTTTGCAGAATATTCCGGGGTACGAAGACACCTCGCAGGCGACCATCAGCCTTGTGTTCTTTATGGGGTCGGCGCTGGCGCTGGCGCTTGGGTATATCCTCTTTGCATGGGTGGTATCGGGCAAAATGGGCAGCGTGGTGCAAGGCATCCGCGATAACGAGGCCCGCGTCCGCTTCCTTGGCTACCGTGTGGAACGCTACAAGCTGTTTATCTTTACCCTGACCGCCGTGATCGCCGGTATCGCCGGGGCGCTTTATTACCCGCAGGCGGGTATCATCAACCCGGCAGAGATCGCGCCGATTGCATCGATCTATCTGGCGGTCTGGGTCGCGATTGGCGGGCGCGGGCGGCTTTACGGCGCGGTGATCGGGGCGGCATTCGTATCCTTGCTGTCCAGCTGGTTCACGGGCGGCGGTGCCCCTGCCATCAATCTGGGGTTCTATACGATCCTATGGACCGACTGGTGGCTGGTACTGCTTGGCGTATCCTTTGTTTGCGTCACCTTGTTCTTCCCCAAGGGGATCGGCGGCCTGTTTGATTATCTGGTGAGGAAACCGTCATGAACGATACCCTGTTAGAAGTCTCCGGCGTGTCGAAATCCTTTGACGGGTTCAAGGCGATCAATAACCTGTCGATCCAAATCGCAGAGCCGGAACTGCGCGCTGTGATCGGGCCGAACGGGGCGGGCAAGACCACCTTTATGGACATCATCACCGGCAAGACGCGCCCCGACAGCGGCCATGTCGTCTGGGGAGAGCGGAATATATCGCTGCTTGGTATGTCAGAGGCGGATATCGCGAACGAAGGGGTGGGGCGCAAGTTTCAGAAACCCACCGTGTTCGAAGCGCAGACCGTGCGGCAGAACCTTGCCATGGCGCTGAAGAATCCGAGGGGGCCGCTGGCCGTCCTGCTGCACCGCAAAACCCCGTCCAACGCGGCGCGGATCGAAGGCATTGCGGCAGAGATCGGCCTGACCGACAGCCTGACCCGCATCGCCGGAGAGTTGAGCCACGGGCAGAAGCAATGGCTTGAAATCGGCATGCTGCTGGCGCAGGAGCCGCGTCTGCTGCTGGTCGACGAACCCGCCGCCGGCATGACGGTTGAGGAACGTGAAAAGACCACCGATATCCTGAAACGCGCTGCCAAGACCCGCGCCGTGGTGGTGGTCGAACATGACATGGAATTCGTGCGCAGGCTCGACTGCAAGGTCACGGTGCTGCACGAAGGATCGGTGCTGGCCGAAGGCAGTCTTGACCACGTGACATCCAACCCGAAAGTGATCGAAGTTTATCTGGGGCGCGGCCATGCTTGAAGTTGAAAATCTGGACCTGCACTATGGTCAAAGCCGCATTCTTTACGAGGTGTCCTTTCAGGCCCCCAAGGGGCAGATCACGACCTTGATCGGCAACAACGGGGTCGGCAAGACCTCCACCCTCAAGGCGATTGCCGGGCGGCATCCGGCGTCGGCGGGCACGATCACCGTTGATGGAACTCCCGTGCGTTTGACCACGGCCTTTCAGGCGGCGAATGCGGGCATTGCCTATGTGCCGCAGGGGCGCGAGGTTTTCCCGATGATGACGGTAGAGGAAAACTTAGAGACAGGGTTTGCCTGCCTGCCCAAGGCCGACCACCACATTCCCGATCACATCTACGATCTGTTCCCTGTCTTGCGGGATATGAAGGCGCGGCGCGGGGGGGATCTGTCGGGCGGGCAGCAGCAGCAGCTTGCCATCGCACGGGCGCTGATCACGCGACCGCGGGTCTTGTTGCTGGACGAACCGACTGAAGGCATCCAGCCCAATGTGATCCAGCAGATCGGGGATGCGCTGCGGTTGCTGCGCACCCAAGGCGACATGGCGATTGTATTGGTCGAACAGAATGCCGATTTCGCCTATGCGCTGGGCGACAGCTTTATCGTGGTCGAAGGCGGGCGCAACGGGCCGCGTAAGCTGAAGGCCGATTACACCAAGGATATGCTGATCGCCGATCTGGCGCTTTAGGCCACCATCGCCACGTCGGGGTCTTCGGTCGAGGGGCAGGTGAACCAGAATACGGTTTCCTCCCCCGGCACACTGTCGAACCCGATTTCGCCGCCCATGGCCTCTACCAGATGGCGCGAGATATTGAGCCCAAGCCCGGTGCCACCGCGCTGTCGCGTGTTCGATGCCTCGGCCTGCGAGAACGGCTGGAAGATGCGTTCGCGGAACTCCTCTGAGATGCCGTTACCCAGATTGGTGACAGAGATTTTGGTCATGTCGCCCACTGGCGCTGTGGTCACTGTCACGGCGGTTTCGGGGTAGGCGAACTTGCAGGCATTGGACAAGAGGTTGGTCAGCACCTGCATGATGCGGTTCTTGTCGGTCAGCACGTGGTGATCGGGATCGGGCGTGTCTACGTCGATCTCGACCTTCCATTCGCTGGCATAAGGCTCTACCTGCTCGGCGGCGAGGGTGACGATATCGCCCAGCTTCTCCGGTTTCGGCACAACGGTCATGCTGCCTGCGTTGATCTTTTCCATGTCCAGAATGTCATTCACCAACGCGACAAGCCGGTCGCAGTTGGCCGTGGCGATCTGCACCAGACGCACCGCGCCGGCATCCGGATCGTCCTGTGTCTGGGCCTCGAGCAGCCCCAACGCCCCCTTGATAGAGGTCAGCGGCGTGCGCAGTTCGTGGCTGACGGTGGCGACAAAGTCGTGCTTCATCTGTTCAAGTTTGTTGCTTTCGGTGATGTCGATCTGAATACCCAGCATCCGCAGGGCGCGCCCGTTCTTCGCCCGCTCTACCACGACCGCATCCGATTTGATCCAGCGCCAGTTGTCCTGACCAACGCGGATGCGAAAGCGGGCCTCGGCGCGGTCGGTCATCCCGTTCAGACAGGCGAGTTCGATCTTCTTGACCACCGCCGCATCATCGGGATGCACATGCTGCATCTTATCGTAATAGGGGTTCTGACAGGCGGGGTCAGCGGGATGGTGCATGATGTCGCGCCATGTGTCCGACACTACAGATGTGCCATTTTCCAGATCAATGTCAAAGACCCCGATATGCGCACTGCTGAGCGCGAGGCTCCACCGTTGTTCGGTTTCCGCGATCTTGAGCGTGCGGCGTTCGCTGTCGGTGATATCGCGCAGCATCAAGGTGATACGCGTCTCTGCGTCGGCGGTAAGCCAGGTGTTCTTCTCGACCTCAAGTGTGCGGGGTTCTGTCGTACCTTTGTGGGGCGGCACCACGACTTTCACACCGCCGTCGGCACGGTGGATGTCGACCTCGGGGAGCAGGTCTTGCACGAAGTCGCCCGTCGCGTCCTTGCGGTGCCCGGCAGCGATCAGATGCTGTCGCGCGGCATCGTTCAGATGCAGTATTTCCCCCGATTGCCGGACCGAGATAATCGGCAGCATCGCGTTTTCGAGGATTGATCGTTTCTCTTGGTGTTGCGTCTCAAGCTCGCGGGTTTTGTCGGCCACCGTCTGGTTGATGGTCAGATTACGTTTCAGGATCACCGACTGGATGATCAGGATCAGCGCCGTGATGGTCAGCGACAGCGCCAGCACGATCCATTTGGCGTTGTTCGGTTGCGCGGCCTCGAAGGCCGGGGTGCTGGCCCAGTGCAGGGTCATGCGTTGGCCATAGCCCGTATGGTTACCTGAAAATTCAAAGGCCGGGGCGGGGGCATCGCTGGCGACGGTTGGATGGTGCTGGAACGGGGCGCCATTCTCATCATAGAAGGACACATCCAGCGTGATGAGGTCATTTTGCGCGGCGAAGAGATCGCTAAAGATTTCGTCCACATCGACCATCGCAAAGGCGACGCCCAGAAACGCCGCATCAGGATCGCGGGTGCCGTCAGAAGCGGCGGCAGGGCGGAAAATCGGTTTGATCAGCAGGGCATGGCAATTTTCACCGTGGAGCGCAGGGGTTGTCGAAAGCGTCTTGCCACTTGCATAGGTGGCGAGGGCCGTGGCCAGAAGATCTGCGTTGCTTGAAAACTCTGTCCCGACCATGCCGGCGAAGTTTTCCGTCGGTGTGGCGCGCTGGATCACGAAATCCTTCAGCGTGCCGTCGGTTTCGTCATACACAGGGACGGCAAAGCCGATGGCATCTAGCACGTAAGAACCGTCTGCAATATGGACCGACGTCGCGTAGGTCTCCATATCCTGCGCCGTCACCTCGTCAGAGGCAGCGACAAAGCCCGCGACACCGTCGAGCGTCCTGCCGTATTCGTCGGCGCGCCGCCCCATTGACGACAGCCCTTGGCTGACCAACGCGTGAAACCTGTCCTGCGCTTGGACCTGCACAGTATTGCCCGCCACAAAGAAGAACAAAAAGGAAAGCCCGATGCAGACGCAAAGGGTAAACAGTTGGAAGTAGGCTAGCTTGCGCGGAATTGTCATCGTTGCCCTGTCACTCAGTCCTGCACAGAGGGTCGTACGCTCTGCATCTCTCGAATTTCTCTGCCATCGTTAATGGTTTCTGAAACTGGCGGAATTATGGCGCTGTTGCTCATTTCACACAAAGCGCTTGCGGCCTTGGACGTGTTTGCAGCGCATATACCAAGGGTGTTTCGGGAACCCGCCGCTGTTTCGGGTCGTTTGTCTTGGGGATGTGATCAAATAGCCACGTGAGAGCGGGCCTTTTGTGCACCCGCTGATTCAGTAACGAGTAAGGAAGACCCCATGGAAGAAGTCGACGCCAACCCCGGCCTGATTTTCGATAAACTTGACGGCTGGTTGGACGGCTTTTTCAGATTGCTCCCGAATATCGGCGTCGCGCTGGTTGTGGCCGTGGTGTTCTGGTTTCTGGGAATGGGCATCGGCGCGCTGATCCGCAAATCCGCCGGGCGCCGCGGACGCGAGAATCTGGGCGACGTGGGCGGGGCACTGATGCGGTGGGCCGTGACCATCATCGGCTTCATGCTGGCGGTGACCATCGTCGCCCCGACGGTCACACCGGGGGATCTGATTGCCGGTTTGGGCGTCAGCTCTGTCGCGATCGGCTTCGCCTTCAAGGATATTTTGCAGAACATGCTGGCAGGTATCCTGATCCTGCTGCGCCAGCCCTTTGAAGTCGGCGACCAGATCGTGTCGGGCGGGCATGAGGGCACGGTCGAAAAGATCGAGACCCGCGCCACGATGATCAAGACCTATGACGGTCGCCGCGTGGTGATCCCGAATTCGGACATCTATACAGACAGCGTGGTGGTCAATACGGCCTTTGACACGCGCCGGTCGGAATATGACATCGGCATCGGCTGCAGCGACGACTGGGATACCGCGCGCAAGGTCATGCAGGATGCCTGCGCCAGCGTTGAGGGTGTAGAGACCGACCCAGCCCCCGAAACGATACCGGTCGAACTGGGCGATTCCGCCAACATCGTCCGCTTGCGGTGGTGGACGAAGTCGGACCGTGCGTCGCAGATCCATACCTTCGGGGCGGTGCTGCAGGCGGTCTATAAAGCGCTGGATGAAAAAGGGATCGATATGCCCTATCCGACGCAGGTGCATCTGTTCCACGACCAGACCGAAGCCACCGACGGCGACCGCCGCGCGCAGCGCGAGGGGTGGCCCGCGGGCGAGGGCGACGTGCCGAAATCGCGTGCTCAGCAACGCGACGAGAAAGAAGAGAAAACGCGTCGATCCGACGCCTGATCAATCCAGAGAAGAAGGGATTATATGTTTTTCGACAATACGGTACTCGATGTTCTGGCCCGCGGCTTCGTGCTCAGCGGTGTGGCGCTGATCTGGATCATCCTCATGGTGCGGATCGTCGGGCTCAATTCCTTCTCCAAAATGACGAACTTCGACTTTGTGACCACCATCGCCTTCGGCTCTTTGCTGGCGGGGGCGGCGCAAGCGTCGGATTGGAAAGCCTTCTTCCAGACTTTGGTCGCGACCGCTTGCCTGTTCCTTTTCCAGTTCACGCTGTCCTATCTGCGCCGTCGGTCTGAAACCGCTTTGCATACCATCCAGAACGCGCCGGTCTATCTGATGGAGAATGGCAAGATCTGTGAAGAGGCGATGCGGGTCAATCGTGTGTCGCGCAGTGACCTGATGGAGAAGCTGCGCGAATCCAACGTCATGCGGCTGAGCGATGTGCGTGCCGCCGTCTTCGAGACGACGGGCGAAGTCTCTGTTCTATGCGGGGACGAGGTTGATGACGCGATGCTGGAATACGTCCAACGCGTCTAACCGATATACCTGAGTATTTAAGTCGCTTGTGGCGGCGGACGTTTTGCGCGATCTGTGGGGTATGCCTGTGACCTTGTCAGATTTCGAAGCCTCCGCCCACGCGACCCTTGCCGCTGATGTGTTTGCCTACCTCGAAGGCGGCGCAGAAGGGGAGCTGTCGCTGCGCCAGAACCGCGCCAGCTTTGGCCGGATCGGAGTGTTGCCACGCCTGTTGGCGGACTGTGCAGGCGGCCATACGCGCACGACGATATCGGGGCAGCCCGCGGCGCATCCGATCATGGTCGCGCCAATGGCATTCCAACGGCTGTTCCACACGGATGGCGAAACTGCGATTGCAATGGCCGCTGCCGCTCAAGACGCGGTGATGGTGGTCAGCTGCCAGACCAGCACGGCGCCCGAAGACATCGCCACCATTCCGGGGCGACGCTGGTTCCAGCTTTATATGCAGGCGGATCACGATAGCACGATGACTTTGGTCAACCGCGCGGTGGACTGCGGGGCAGAGGCGCTGGTGGTGACGCTTGACGCGCCGATCAACGGCCTGCGCGACCGCGAGGTTGCCGCGGGCTTCGTGCTGCCAGATGGCGTGCGCCCCGTGATGCTGGACCCGCTGCCGCAGCCGCCGCGACCGCAGTTGCAAGACGGGCAGAGCGTGGTGTTCGACGGGATGATGGTCTTTGCCCCCACATGGGCAGACCTGACGCGGCTGATCGCGGACAGCCCCGTTCCGGTGATCATCAAAGGCTGTCTGCGTGCCACGGATGCGCGGCGGTTTGTCGATGCCGGTGTTGCGGGGATCGTCGTGTCAAACCACGGGGGCAGGGTGCTGGATACTGTTCCGGCCCCCGTCACGCAATTGGCCGCCGTGGTGCAGGCGGTGGGGCAGGATGTGCCGGTCTATCTGGATGGCGGCATCCGGCGCGGGAGCGATGTGTTCAAGGCGCTGGCGCTAGGGGCCGAGGCTGTGCTGGTCGGTCGCCCCGTGATGCACGGGTTGATCGTCGACGGGGCACGCGGGGCCAGTCAGGTGTTGCGTCGCTTACGGGACGAGCTGGAAGTGACGATGGCCCTATGCGGCTGCGCAACAGTCGCGGACATCACCCCCGATATGATCACAGCCTTCGGCGGCGACCCGATCAGCGAAAGCGATAGCTGATCGGGATTGCCAGATTGAACGGGCCGGCACCCATGGCAGAGGGCGGGCGCGGCAGTGTTTGCAGCCGGTCAAAGATATCCAGCGCCGCCTGATCCAGCACGGGCCAGCCGGAGGATTTGGAAACCTCGCGCGCTTTGATCTGACCGTATTGATCCAACGTGAAGGCCACGGTTGTGGTCCCCTCGGCGCGGGCTTCGCGGGCGCGGCGGGGGTAGTCCTTGGCCGCGTTCAACGCCAGAACCAGCGATTTTTGCCAATCCGTGATCTCTGCCCGTTCGGCATCTGTCAGCCCCTGTTCCTTGGCCGCGCTTTGGTCCTGTTCGTCCTGACCCGCGCTTGCCTTGGGGGCGGCAGCCGTGCTTTGCGCGGCGTTCTCGTTTTCGGTCTCTTCCTGCAACTCGGTCGGCGTTTCGGTCGCCTCCTTGTCGGTGTCGACTTCCTGATCGGGGTTGGCGATCTTGAACTGCAGTTCGGGGTCGTCCGGCGTGTGCGGTATCTGTGCCAGCAGCGGATCGTTCGACGCTTTGGCTTCCTCGCGTTCGGCCGGGCTTTCGAGCGTGGCTTGGCTATCCTCGGCGGGTGGCCCGTCGGGGAGGTCGGTTTCAGGCGCGGCCATGATCATCTCGACCTCGGCCAGATCGATCAGCTCGCGGCCCTGAATGCCCGCTTCTTCCGGTGGCTCGTAGGGCGCGGCCTGTGTCAGCCAAAGTGCGACCAGCGCGCCATGCACGCCGATGCTCAGCCCGGCCCCCAGCATCAACCCGGCACCATATCGCGGGGCGTAGGCAAAGCTCATTCTGCGGTGTCCTGCGCAGCGGGGGCAGGCGAAGCGGTTGCCACGTCACCTGCCGCCGCAGGGGCGGCCCCGCCCTCGTCCTCAAGCCCGACGAGGCCGATCTTCAGATAGCCTTCGCTGCGCATGCGGTTCATCACGGCCATCACCTCGCCATAGGGAACCGAACGATCAGCATTGATATAGATGCGCGTGCCCAGATCCAGACGGGTCAGGATGCCAAGCCGCATGTTCAGATCCCCCAAGGATACCTCTTCTTCGCCCACGCTCAGGCTGAGGTCCTGATGGATGGTGACAAAGACCGGATCATCGGGGCGCGGCGCGGGTTTGCCGGTGGCGACCGGCAGCTCTACGTTGACGTCCACGGTAGACAGCGGGGCCGCCACCATAAAGATGATCAGCAGCACCAGCATCACGTCGATAAACGGTGTGATGTTGATATCCGCATTGGGGGCAAGATCGTCGCCGCCGTCAGAAAGTCGCACGCCCATCGGGGTTACTCCGCTGCCAGTTTGGTGGCGATATCAGGGGTGGTATGAGGCACGTCGGCGGTACGCTCTGCACGGTCCAGATCACGCGACAGGCAGCGCTCCACCAGCGCCGCGGCATCCCCCACACGCGCGCGGTAGCCGGTGACGACGCGGGTGATGTGGTTATAAAGCAGCACGGCGGGGATCGCGGCGACCAGACCGATGGCGGTGGCCAGCAGCGCTTCGGCGATACCTGGGGCGACGACGGTCAGGCTGGTGCTGCCGCTTTCAGCGATGCCGATAAAGCTGTTCATGATGCCCCAGACCGTGCCGAAAAGCCCGATGAACGGTGCCGTCGACCCGATGGAGCCCAAGATCATCGCACCAGACTGCATCGAGCGCGCGGCCCCCGCTTCGATCCGCGAAAGCTCGGATGCGACGCGTTCCTTGATGCCCGCCTTGTTCAACCCGTCAGAGATGTCGATCTCGGCCAAGGCGGCGCGGATCATGGCGCGCATGGGGCCGGAAAAGGATTTCGCCTGCGCGCCTTTGACGGCACCTGCTTTGGCAAGCTTGCGGTAGGACCGGCGCAGCCGTGCGTTGGCCCAGCTCACCTGCAGGATCTTGCCCGCCCACACGGCCCAGCCCAGAACCGAGGCGATGGCCAGCCCGAACATCACCGCCTTCACGACGATATCGGCCCCCATGAACATCGCCAGCGGCGAATGGCCACCCTGTTGCGCGGCGACGCGCATCGGCTCGGACAGGGCAGGGCCGATCCATTCGTCAGCCCATGTGATCAGCGCGATATTGACCGACGCGGTGTCGGCTGCGGCCAGTTGCGGGGTTGCGACAAGGACGGCCGCCAGAAGGATGCTTGGAAATTTCATATCAGGTCTCTGCCCATTGTCGGATGAGGTTGTGGTAGATGCCGGTCAGGCGCACAGCGGTCGGGTCGTTCAGACCCGCGCTGGCCGACAGCTCTTGGATGGATTGATCCAGATCGAAGAGAATCTCGCGCTGGCCGCCGTCGCGGATCATCGACTGCACCCAGAAGAAGGACGCAACACGCGCACCACGGGTGACAGGCGTGACCTGATGCAGCGAGGTTGACGGATAAAGCACGCAGTGCCCCGCCGGCAGTTTGACCGACTGGGTGCCGTAGTTGTCTTCGATGACCAGCTCGCCACCGTCATAGTCGTCGGGGTCATTCAGGAACAGCGTGCACGACAGGTCGGTCCGCAGCCGCTGGCCGGTTTGCGGGTTCACGCGGATGGCATTGTCGACATGCACGCCGAAGGTCTCTGCCTCTTCGTAGCGGTTGAACATCGGGGGCAGGACATGCAGCGGGAGGGCAGCGGAAACCCACGTGGGGTTGCCCATCAACCGCTGGAGCACCAGCGTCTGCAGATCAGGCAGAACGGGGCTGTCGAGGGGAATTTGCTGATTGTGCTTGGTTTGCGCCGATTGCGCGCCAGCGGTGTTGCGGCCGTCGTCCCATCGGGCCGTGTCGATCACGGATCGGATATGGGCAACTTCCTGCGGTGACAGGATATTTTCGACGCAAAGCAACATGGTGTATCCTTTCGAGGGGATCGGCTGGCGGCGCGGGTCTGCGCCGCCAGCCTTGGGTGTGTGGTTTAGAACTTCATGCTGACAGAGATGGACGCAGAGCGACCCGGTGCCACATAGACGAACGGCGTGCCGGAGCGGTACAGCGCGTCATAGTAGGTTTCGTCCAGCACGTTATCGATGCGGAAGTTGACCGAGGCATCATCCGTGATGTGGTAATCCGCCATCAGGTCAAAGCGCCAGTAGCTGGGCAGCTCGTTGCCGTTGGTGGCCGCGAATGTGCCGCCCTGAACGCTGCCGCGCCATGTGGCTTGGCCGCCGAAGCTCCACTGGTCGTTGTAGTCGTAACGGGCCAGTACGTTAAACTGCTCGTGCGCGATATTCGCGAACTCTTCGCCAACGTTGTCGGGGTTGCTGCTTTTCAGCACTTCGCTGTCCATCAGGGTCGCACCGCCGAACAGGCTCAGCTTTTCGGTGATGTTGCCGCCAAAGCCCAGTTCGATCCCGCGGACGCGGTATTCACCGGTCGCGGTGGTCACAACAGGTGCGCCGCGGCCGCCTGTGCTTTCACGGGCGTTGTCCTTGGTGGTTTGGAACAGCGCAGCGGTGGCGGTCAGGTTGCCGAACTGCCATTTGGTGCCCAGTTCAATCGCGGTGTTTTCTTCGGGCTCCAGCAGCAGGTTCGAGGAATCGATCCCGTTGTAGCTGCCGCCGCCTGCGTCCAGTTCATCCCCGACAGGGTTGGTGGAGGTGGCATAGGACAGATAGATCGACCCGTTGTCGCGGGGTTTCCAGACAACACCGGCATTCCAGTTGAACATGGTGTCATCGCGCGACAGCGTATCGGCACCGGCTTCCGTGGTGGTCCGGCTGACGCTGTAGTCATCCAGACGGGCACCAAGGTTCAACTGCCACTGCGGATTAAAGGTGATCGTGTCGTTCAGATACAGCGACCGTGTGGTGACATCGGTCAGCGTGGCATCTGCACTGCGGACAGGTGTCGCTGTCGAACAGCCGCTGACATCGGGGTTGTAGATCGCGACGGAGCACCCTTCGAGACGGTCCTCGGCAGTGCCGCCCCCCACTTCGGAGGATAGGCCGACATAGCCGCGCTGGCTGATCTCTTCACGCGACAGCGCAAAGCCCGCGATCATGTCATGGCGCGCCGACCCGGTGTTGAAGCCAAAGGAAAGCTCGCTGGTGTTCGACGCCACTTCGTTGACCTGATACCGGCTTTTGGGGGAGGCCGTCAGCGTCCAGTTCTGCGGATCGGCATCCGAGGTGTCAGGGCGTTCAGGTGCCGACACGATATAGTCGTTCTCGGTCCGGCTGAGACGGGAGCGGTTGGTGAAGGTCATGCCCGGTGTGATTTCAAAGGTCGCGCCGAAGGTGGCAACGCTTTGTGTCGCATCGTGGAAATCGCGGTCTGGGTTGCCGTAGAATGTGTCACGGTCCAGCGTCGGACGGCCTGCAGCGGATTCGGTGAAGGGCACGCCGTTGGTGCCATCCCATGGCACACCCCAGTCCGGCATCTGTTTCATCTGCAGCTGGTAGGCTTCGAAATCCAGTGTCAGACGGTCGGTCGCTTCGTATTCGGCAGCGATGGACAGACCCAGACGGTCGTCTTTGCTCCCGTCGCGGCCGGCAACGTCGCTGACTTGGGCGACGGCACCGATGCGGGTCTTGAAGCGGTCGTTCCAGACCTTGTTCCAGTCGACTTCCTGACGCGCCAGATCGGCGGTGCCAAAGGTCGTGGTGGTTTTGACAAAGTCCGTGTTCTGCGCCTTTTTAGTCACCAGATTGACCGCGCCGCCCGTGGTGGAACGCCCACCGATGGAGCCGGACGGGCCTTTGGTAATCTCGACCTGTTCGGCCATAAATGTTTCGCGCACGGCCACGCCGGAATCGCGCACGCCGTCGATGAAGACGTCGTTGGAGGACCGGAAACCGCGGATGAACAGAACGTCGCCGAATGCGTTGCCGCCTTCGCCGGTGCCCAATGTGATGCCGGGGGTGGTGCGGGCGAGCTCACGCACCGATGTCGCGTTCTTGTCGCGCAGCACTTCCTGGGTGACTGCGGTAACGGTGCGCGGTGTATCGACCAGCGGTTGCGTCAGCAGCGAGTTGCCCGATTGAACGGCCTGATATCCGGCTTCGGGGTTGGCGTAGGGCGACAGACCGTTCTCGCCGGCGACGGGCGCGGCGGGGGCAGCAGCAACGGGGGCCTCGGCCACGACGGGTGCAGGGGCGGGTGCCGGTGTCGCGCGGGGTGCAGGGGCCGCCGCGGCGCGTTTCTTGGCGGGTTGTGGCTTGGGCTTGGCGGCCTGCGGCTCTGAGGTTTCAACGTCGATACCGGGAAGCAGCAGCGGCTCGTCGCTGGATTGCGCATAAAGTGCTGCAGGAGACGTCGCGCCGATGGCGGCGGCCGTCATCATGCCGATGCTGCGGCTGGCCGTGTGGCCACGCAAGCTGTGTGGTGTTTTCGTCTGAGTCATATCGCCCTCGTCATTGCCCATTCGGGCTGTTTTTAGGGGGCTGGTCTGGACGATTGGCTACCTATTCACGGGCGGGTTACTAAGGCTGATAAAAACAATCAAGTATTAAACTTCGGCAACCTTACAAAAATTTCAATGGGTTGTAGCGTTGCACGTAAGGCGTTGATCGGGCGCGAGAAACGCCCGTTAATGCAGCGTCGGTGCTGCTTCCATTTGCGCGACCTCGCTTGGCGCGCTCAGGCGCATCCGTTTGAGCGCCAGCCCGAAATCCGCAGCAAGCGATGCCACCAGCGGGGCCATATCGGCGCGTACCAGCAGGGTCGCGATCAGCATCGCGTCTTCGCGCTGTCCGTCCGTGGCTGTCGCGATGAAGTTCGCAAAGCAGGATTCGTCCGATCCCAGACATTTGCACGTGACCGAATGGCGCATCAAAGGCCGCCGCCCGAACCGTGCACAAAGCGAGCATAGCTGTTCAAACGTAGCGAGCGCCTTGCTCCCGTTGGTGTGGCCGAGGACGCTGGCAAAATCGCTGCTGACTTTTTCCTGTGCGTCAGGCCCGTCACACCACATCCGCAAATAGATGACCGACGCGGCCTGAAGGCTGTCCAGCTCTGTGATGAACCCTACCGGGGCACCGCCGGGGTGCTGATGTGCGTCATTCATTTGGTCAGGATCAATTTGCCAGCGCGTGTGATTCGCAAGGTGTAGGTCTGGGTATCCAGCACGATTTGGGCCAGATCTCCGCCTTCGGTCAGGTCGCGGGCAGAGTAGGTCGGCAGCGCGTTCATCGGGGCTTGGGTCTTTGGGGGGGCATGAAATGTCATAGGGCTGCTCTATCAATGGTCATGGAAAAGGAACGTTGCACGCGGCACCGATCATCAGGCAGCCCTGCGGCTTGGTCCTGACGGTGAACGGCAGTCTGCGTTCTGGGGAATGGTCTCATCGTGGGACTCCTCACATCATATGTGTCGGGCGTCCCCGTGATCACAGGCGGGGTGGCTAGACGTTTCCATAAACCTGATTGAAATTATAGGGTATGTCAATCCGACAGTTTTAGTCGGAATACTTTGGGCGCATTTTTGTTTGTCTGTGTCGTGCAAAAGAATACCCCCCGCAGCACGGGGCGGCGGGGGGTATCAGGTGCTTTGACTGGCAAAGCACACACGTCGGTAAGGGTTGCGTTATTGCGTCTTCATCTCGGCGCGCAGGCCGCGGAAGATTGCGTAGCACAGGAACAGCAGCACCACAGTAAACGGCAATCCGGTTGAGATAACCATCGACTGAAGCGACTTGAGCCCGCCCGCAGACAGCAGCAATACGATCGCTACGGCACCTTCGAAGATGCACCAGAACACGCGCTGTGGCGCAGGTGCATCGACCTTGCCGCCTGCCGTGATCGTATCGATCACCAGCGAGCCGGAGTCAGACGAGGTCACGAAGAACACGATGACCAAGACGATCCCGATCAGCGATGTGATCCCGGCAAGTGGCAGCGCATCCAGCATAGCGAACAACTGGCGTGGCAGCTCGGCTTCTTGCGCGGCTGTGTAGCCGTCGCTGATCACCTGATCGATTGCCATGCCACCAAAGACGCTCATCCACAGGACGCAAACGAGGCTCGGGATCAGCAGAACGCAGGTCAGGAACTCACGTACGGAACGGCCACGGCTGACGCGGGCGATGAACATGCCGACGAAAGGCGACCAGCTGATCCACCATGCCCAGTAGAACGATGTCCAGCCTTGCATAAAGTTCACGTCTTCACGGCCGATCGGATTGGACAGACCGGGCAGATATTCCGCATAGGCCAGCAGCGATGACCCGAAAGTCGACAGGATCGCCAGCGTTGGTCCGACCAGCAGCACGAAGGCCAACAGCAAAAACGCCAGACCCATGTTGATCTCTGACAGGACTTTGACACCGCCATCAAGGCCGCGCAGCACGGACACGGTCGCAATCGCGGTGATGCCGGTGATCAGCAGAACCTGAGTTGTTGGACCAACCGCCACACCAAAGAGCTCGTTCAAGCCCGCGTTGGCTTGCGTGGCGCCCAGACCAAGCGATGTCGCCAGACCAAAGAGCGTTGCAAATACGGCGAGAATGTCGATCACGTGACCGGGCCAGCCCCAGACGCGTTCCCCCAGGATCGGGTAAAAGGCAGAGCGGATAGTCAGGGGAAGACCCTTGTTATAGCTGAACAGCGCCAGCGCCAGACCAACAACGGCATAGATCGCCCAGGGGTGCAGGCCCCAGTGGTAGATCGTGGCCGCCATACCCAGACGCACCGCTTCGGCCTGATCGCCCGCGGCCGCGCCCAAAGGTGCCCAATCGGTGCGCAGGCCGTCTTCGCCAACAGCGGTGCCGCCCATGGAGCTCGAGAAATGCGATAGCGGTTCAGAGACGCCATAGAACATCAGACCGATGCCCATGCCCGCCGCGAACAGCATCGAGAACCATCCAAGGTAGGTATAGTCGGGGCTTGCTTCGGCCCCGCCAAGACGCACACGGCCCAAAGGCGTGATGATCAGGAACAGGCAGAACAGCACAAAGATGTTGCCGGCAGAGATAAAGAACCAGTCAAAGCCCTTTGTCACCGACGAGAACAGCCATGTGAACAGCGCGCCAGACTGTTCGGGCAGCGCGAGTGTATAGAATACAAAGGCAACAATACACACACCCGAGATCGCGAAGACCGGGTTGTGAATGTCGAAGCCGAAGGGCCCCACGCTGCCTTCTTTGTTGTCTTGGCCGATCTCGTAATCCGTGTCGATTACGGCAGCGGCCCCGTCGGGTGTCGGGATACCCGGCGACGTTTCATCTGTCATTAGATGCTCTCCATTTTATGTATTTGCGACTAATCATAGCGCAACTCCGACAAAACGACCACCGCTGCGCGGGAATTAAGTAAATGAATATCATGGCTTAGCCCCCGGATGCGGGCTTGACGCCCCGTTTGCGGGTCGCGGGCTATGCGTTTTTTCCGTGCTTTACCGCGAATCCCCTCTTTGGATTCGGGTGAAACAACGGGGCGGATCCGCGTGCCGCAATGCCCAAGCCCGTCTGAACGGAGGGGGCAACCGCACCGCGGGATAGCGCCCTATCCCAAAAGATATGCCGTCCTATCCGTCCATGGCCCCGACCCACCTGCTTGCGCAAATGAAAGCGTGGGCGTCTGCGGTCACCATGGTCCCATGACAAATTTTTTCATCATGGGGGATGATATGAAAGTTACTTGCACACTACCAATTATCGCAACCGCGGCACTTCTGGCCGCTACCACTGTCAGCGCCGAAGGGTTCAGCCTGTCCGGTGCGCGCTCTGCCATGCAAAGCGACATCTCGTTCAACGTCATGCAATCCGCAGGGCAGGGGCAGATCAAGCTGCGCCATAAGGTCCAGCCCAAAGCGCAGGTCCGGTCCAAGACCGTGAGCAGCCGCAGCCGGTCTTTCCAAGAGCTCAGCGGGGTCAGCACTGCCGCCGACCTTAAAAGTCTCATCGCTTGGGCCGAGGCAGGTCCGAAGGGCTATGACGCCGTGCAATACGGGGCCAAACGGCTGCCGCCACAGCGTCCGACGCAAATGACCATCGGCGAGATCTACCGCTGGATCGACCGCACGCCGGGCCAACCGCATGCCATCGGTCGATATCAGTTCATTCCGTCCACACTGCGCAGTCTGGTGCGACAGGCGGGCCTGAGCAAGAATGACCGCTTTACCTCGGCGGTGCAGGACGGGCTGGCGGATATCCTTCTGGTCGATGCGGGGTTTAACGCCTTCAAGAAAGGCAAGATCAGCCGCCACCGCTTTATGGAAAACCTCGCGCGTATCTGGGCTGGTTTCCCGACCTCTAACGGGCGGTCCTATTATCACGGCTATGCAGGCAACAAGGCCGTCATCTCGTGGAACGAGTTCGACGCCGTAATGAAGAAGATTTTCGCAACCAAACGCGGCTGATCCCCGCGTTAGGGCTTGTTCCGGGCGGACAGCCGTGGCCCAATGGCCGGGTCTGGTGTCCGCCCCGCGGAAGAATCGGGAAGCTGGTGAAACTCCGGCACGTGCCCAACGCTGTAATGGGGATGGTTTGCGCATAGGCCACTGGATTATTCCGGGAAGGCGCGCGGACCAGACGACCCTAAGTCAGAAGACCGGCCAGACAGTACAGCTTGCCCCGCATGGACAGCGGGATTGGCGCATAAACGTATTGTTGGGGACTGAACAATGCCGATACCCTCTGCGCTGGCACCCGCCGCGCCTTTTTCAGATGCTGAACGCGACGCCGTCTACAAGGCGATCTTTACCCGCCGCGATGTACGCGATCAGTTTTTACCCGATCCAGTGGCCGAGGATGTGTTGCACCGCATACTGACCGCCGCGCATCACGCACCGTCCGTCGGGTTGTCACAGCCGTGGAATTTCATCGTCATCCGCGATCAGGCCGCACGCGATCAGGTCTGGCAAGCCTTCAACCGCGCCAACGAGGAAGCCGCCCAGATGTTCGAGGGCGACCGCCAGACAACCTACAGGTCGCTGAAGCTCGAAGGCATCCGCAAGGCGCCGGTCAATATCTGCGTGACCTGTGACCGCAGCCGTGGCGGTAAGGTCGTGCTGGGGCGCACCCATAATCAAAGCATGGATCTTTATAGCACCGTCTGCGCGATCCAGAACCTCTGGCTTGCCGCCCGCGCCGAGGGCATCGGGATGGGCTGGGTCAGCGTGTTCCGCGATGCCGATCTGCGTGACCTGTTGAAGATCCCCGACCGGATAGAAATCGTCGGCTACCTGTGTCTGGGCCACGTGGACGAGCTTTACCAGACGCCCGAACTTGAGGTGAAAGGCTGGAGCAAACGGCTCCCCGTGGACGAGATGATCTTTGACGGTACGTGGCAGGGCGACCCGTAGTCACCGTCCGTCCCGCTCACGTTGTCATCTCCCGCAGTACGGGTAATTTGCGCGGTCAGCGGAACTATGCCGGTTCCCTGACGTTGCCTTTGTGAAGCCAGTGCATCCCGCGTCTGGCACGCAAAGAGGAAGTATTCAAAATGGGCGGTATCATTTATCTCGTTGGTCTTGTGGTCGTGGTTATGGCGGTGCTGTCGCTGGTCGGCTTGGCGTAAGCAAACGCCGGGGAGGCATTTACATGAACACGACACTCACTGAAAAAACTGCCGATGGATCCTATGTCGACTGGCCCGCAATTTTCGCGGGCACTGTTGTCGCTGTGGCGATTGGCCTCTTGCTGACCACCTTCGGCGCGGCACTTGGCCTGTCGTCGATCACGCTGGACGGAACCGACAATTCATCGACGCTTGAACTGGTGCTGACCGCGCTGTGGATGGTGATCACGCTGGTCGCCTCCTATCTGGCCGGTGGTTATATCGCGGGCCGCATGCGCCGCCGCGTCGAAAGCGCCACGGATGATGAAGTCACTGCACGTGACGGGATCAACGGTCTGGTTGTTTGGGGCCTCGGCTCTGTGATCACCGCCGTGATGCTATCAAGCGCGCTGAGCTTTGCAGCCAATACTGCCGGCAACGTCGCAGCGGGTGCAGGCAAAGCGGCTGGTACGGTCGTCGAAGCTGCGGGCTCTGCCGTGGGAGGTGCTGCCTCCGGACTGGCCGATGCGGCGGGTGCTGCCATCCCGGATGAGGCCAAGAATGATCCGACAGATTACCTGTCGAACCAGCTTCTGCGCCCCAATCAGGTCGACCCCCTGACAGCCGATCCCGAGCAATTGGCAGAGCAGACCGCCAGCATTGTTGCGAATATCTACCGCACGGGTGAGGTGAGCGAGGAAGACCGGACCTATCTTGCCGGCGCTGTTGCCGCACGCACCGATCTGACCCAGGCGCAGGCGAAAGAGCGTGTGGACCAGATTGTGACCCAAGCGCAGGAAGCACGTCAGGAAGTCGAAGACGCTGTTGCCGCCGCCAAGGCCGAGGCTGAACAAGCTGCGGCAGAGGCGAAAGAAGCAGCGGTTGAGGCTGCGCAAACCGCGCGTAACGCCGGTATCCTGACCGCCTTTGTGCTGGCCGCTGCGTCGCTGATTGCCGGTGTGGCATCTGTCGCAGGGTCGGTCCATGGGGGTCGCCACCGCGATCAGGGCCGTCTGTTTGCCGGTCTGACATATCGCGGCTAAATTGCTTCACGTGAAAATCAAAACCCCGGCGGCGCAAGCGGTCGGGGTTTTCTTATACCATCGTGATTCGGGATGTTCCGGGGCAGGGAACGCTGCGACGCCTTCAGGCGCATCCATGGCACATGCCAAAACCGCAATGCCAGATAAATAAGGCCAGCTAAATAAGGCATCAGGGCAAAGCGATATGTTTAAAGGGGGGATCTGGTGCTGAAGGGGAGGATTGAACTCCCGACCTCGTCATTACCAATGACGCGCTCTACCACTGAGCTACTCCAGCACTGTGGGCGGGTGATTAGACCCATTCGCAATATGGTGCAAGCGTAATCTGGACCATATCGGTCCGCTGCGCTAGACAATCGACATGTCAAAGGATACCGCCCCACAAAAGCCGCCAAAACCCAATGTATTGCGGGAAGACAGGCTGAAAGCCGCGCTGAAAGCCAATATGGGCCGACGCAAGGCACAAGCGCGTGCGCGCAGCGACAAAAGCCAAAGCGACGACACGCAAAATAATAACGCGCAGACAGATAACGGGCCGACCGGCCAAACCAAGGAAGGCTGAACGATGGATTCGATTGTGGTCAAAGGCGGCGGTGCGCTGTCGGGACAAATTCCGATTGCGGGGGCCAAGAACGCCTGTCTGACGCTTATGCCCGCGACCCTGCTGTCCGAAGAGCCGCTGACGCTGACCAACGCGCCGCGTCTGTCCGACATCCGCACCATGACCGAATTGCTGCGGTCCCTGGGGGCAGAGGTGACATCGATGCAGGACGGTCAGGTTCTGGCGATGTCGTGTCATGGCGAGATCAACACGCGCGCCGAATATGACATCGTGCGCAAGATGCGCGCGTCGAACCTTGTGCTGGGGCCGCTGCTGGCCCGCGAAGGGCACGCGCAGGTATCACTGCCGGGCGGCTGCGCGATTGGTGCGCGTCCGATGGATATTCACACCGATGGTCTGGCCCTGATGGGCGCAGAGATCGACTTGCGTGACGGCTATCTGCACGCCAAGGCGCAAGGCGGGGCATTGAAAGGTGCGGTCATCGACTTCCCCTTTGCCTCTGTCGGCGCGACCGAGAACATCATGATGGCGGCGACCTTGGCCAAGGGCACGACGGTGATCAACAACGCCGCCCGCGAGCCCGAGATCGTGGATCTCGCGGATTGTTTGCGTGCCATGGGCGCGCAGATCGAAGGCGACGGCACCAGTCGGATCGAGATTCAGGGCGTTGACCGTCTGCATGGGGCCACCCACCGTGTTGTGACCGACCGGATCGAACTGGGCACCTATATGCTCGCCCCGGCGATGTGCGGTGGCGAGGTTGAATTGCTGGGCGGGCGCATCGACCTGCTGTCGGCTTTCTGCGAAAAGCTTGACGCGGCAGGGATCGACGTGACCGAGACGGACAAGGGTCTGAAAGTCGCGCGGCGCAATGGCGTGATCAACGCGGTTAATGTCACGACTGAACCTTTCCCCGGTTTCCCCACCGACCTGCAAGCCCAGATGATGGCGCTGCTGTGTACAGCGGACGGTACCTCGGTGCTGGAAGAGAAAATCTTCGAGAACCGCTTTATGCACGCGCCCGAGCTGATCCGCATGGGGGCCGATATCGAGGTCCACGGCGGCACCGCGACGGTTCACGGGGTCAAAAAGCTGAAAGGTGCGCCGGTGATGGCGACCGATCTGCGCGCGTCGATTTCCCTGATCCTTGCCGGTATGGCCGCCGAAGGCGAAACGCGCGTCAGCCGTGTCTACCATCTGGATCGCGGGTACGAACATGTGGTGGCTAAACTGCGCGGCGTGGGCGCAAATATTGAACGGATCAAAGACCAATGACCGAAGATGCACGTTTCGAAGACGGGCGCGAAGCCCCGCTGAACCTCGGCGCGCTGGATGCCGATGACCTCAAGGTGATCTCCTCGCTGGCGCAGGATGCCGTGTTTCCGGGATCGGAGATGCGCTGGCTGCAAAAAGAGGGGCGCTTTGCCCTGCTGCTGAACCGCGTGCGGTGGGAAGACGCGGGCAAATCGCGCCACGCCCCGGAACGCGTGCAAACAATCTTGATGTTCAGCAACGTGCAGCGCGTGTCCAGCCAAGGCGTGAACAAGGGGGATGCGGATACCATCCTGTCGCTGTTGCAGATCGAGTTCACCGAAACCGATGCGCCCTCGGGCGACGTGCTGCTGACCCTCGCGGGGGACGGTGTGATCCGGCTGACGGTCGAAGCGCTGGATGTGACCTTGAAGGATGTGACGCGCCCCTATGTGGCCCCGTCGCGCAAGCTGCCGGAACATCCGGCCTAAGCGTTCTTCCACATTCTGTGCCGTGCGGGTCGCCCGTGTGGCATCCCTTCTCAGCCCATTGCACGTTGCAAAGGACATCCGATGCCCCAATTCCTAGACTTCGATCAGCCCGATTTCGAACAGGCGTTCACCGCGCTGCTTTCTGCCAAACGTGAAGACAGCCCCGACGTGGACGACACAGTGGCCGAGATCATCGCGCAGGTGCGGTCCAAAGGCGATGCCGCCGTGATCGAGCTGACCCAGAAGTTCGACCGCATCACGCTGACCCCCGACACCCTGCGCATCACCGCTGCTGAAGTCGACGCCGCGGTTGCCGAAGTCTCGTACGCGGATCGCACAGCGCTTGAACTCGCCGCGGCGCGTATCCGTGCCTATCACGAACGGCAGCTGCCCGAGGATGCACAGTGGCAGGACGACGCCGGTGCCACGCTCGGCTGGCGGTGGAGCGCGGTATCCGCCGCAGGGCTTTATGTGCCCGGTGGTCTGGCAAGCTATCCTTCCTCTGTCTTGATGAACGCGATCCCGGCCAAGGTCGCGGGGGTAGAACGGCTTGCGATGGTCGTGCCCACGCCGGACGGGGTGCTGAACCCGCTGGTGTTGCTGGCTGCGCGGCTGGCGGGCGTTGACGAGATTTACCGCATCGGTGGGGCGCAGGCGGTGGCCGCACTGGCCTATGGCACCGACACGATCCCCCCCGTCGACAAGATCACCGGCCCCGGCAATGCCTATGTCGCTGCCGCGAAACGGCGGGTGTTTGGCAAGGTGGGCATCGACATGATCGCGGGCCCGTCCGAAATTCTGGTGATCGCGGATGGGGACAACGATGCTGACTGGATCGCCCTTGATCTGCTCAGCCAGGCCGAACACGACGAAAGCGCCCAATCGATCCTGATCACCACGGACAAGGCCTTTGGCCGCGCGGTGTCGGATGCTGTGGATGCACGGCTGGAAACGCTGGAGCGGCGGGTGATTGCGGGCACCAGCTGGCGCGAGAACGGGGCGATCATTACCGTGCCGGATCTGGCGACAGCCGCCAAGCTGAGCAACCGTATCGCACCTGAACACCTTGAACTTTGTGTCGCGGATGTGGATGCGCTAAGCGCGCAGATCACCCACGCCGGGGCGATCTTCCTTGGTCAATGGACGCCCGAGGCGATTGGCGATTACGTGGGCGGGCCGAACCACGTGCTGCCCACGGCGCGCTCTGCACGGTTTTCCAGCGGGCTGTCTGTGCTGGACTTTATGAAGCGCACGACACTGGCACGGATGACGCCGGACGCGCTGCGCACGATCGGCCCGTCGGCGGAACGTCTGGCGCGATCCGAAAGCCTTGAGGCGCACGGTCTGTCGGTCACCGCAAGGCTGCGCAAACTGAACGACTGACGCAACGGCCCTTTGCCCGGCCCGCCGATGTCAATTGTAGAACCCCGCCGCCCGGTCTAAGGTCGGCGGGATAGACACTAAATGAGACGTCCCCATGTCCCGGATCACGCATATCGCGCTTGACGACGCGAACCTGCCCCCGCCCACGCCCGAGATAGAGCAAGAGCGCAAGGTCGCCATGTTTGATCTGCTGGAGGACAACGTCTTTACCCTGCCGTCGCGCGATGATCGCCCGGTGCCACAAGGGCCGTACCATCTGGGCCTGTCGATCCGTGATAAACGGCTGGTGTTTGATGTGAACACCGAAAGCGCTGAAAAGGCGGCGGAATTCCATCTGTCGCTGGGGCCGTTCCGGCAGGTTGTCAAAGACTATTTCCAGATTTGCGAATCCTATTTCGAGGCGGTCAAGAAATCCGCCCCCTCGCAGATAGAGACCATCGATATGGCACGGCGCGGGATTCACAACGAAGGGTCTCGGGTGTTGCAAGAGCGGCTTGAAGGCAAGGCCGAGATCGATACAGATACGGCCCGCCGCCTGTTCACCCTCATCTGCGTTCTGCACTACGGCGGCTAGATGACCCAGAAACTGCCCCAATCGGTGCTGTTTTGCTGCGATCACAACGCGGTGCGGTCGCCTATGGCCGAAGGGTTGATGAAAAAGTTCTACGGCACGGGCACCTATGTGCAATCCGTCGGCGTGATGAACGATCTGGAAATCGATGGTTTCTCTATCGCGGTGTGCCAAGAGCTCGACGTGGAACTATCCCGCCACCGGTCCCGCAGTTTCGACGAGATGGAGAATTGGGGCGATGATCTAAGCTCTTTCGATCTGATCATCGCGCTGAGCCCGGCCAGCCAACGTCGCGCGCTGGAACTGACGCGGTTCTATCATCTGACTGTGGAATATTGGCCGATCCTCGACCCGACAGGGCTGGGGGAAACGCGCGATGCCAAGATCGCGCAATACCGCGCCGCCCGTGATCAGATCAAAGACCGTCTGATTGACCGTTTCGGCCCGCCCACGCGGCCACAGATTTAGGGCAGGGGCGTACCCCTGCCGCCAGTGTCACGGTCTTAGGTGGCGCTGCACAGCGTCGATGCTGTCTGGCCATAGGCTTTCCATACAGCCCAGAAATCATTGTCGCTTTTGCGGTCGGACTGGCGTGCCTCTTGCAGGCTGTGAGGGTCCGAGAAAACGCGTACGCCACGGCGCTGTTCTGACGAAGAAAGCTCTTTGTCGGCAACGGCCTGGATACAGCCGCAGCGCGCCGCGCTCGCCTGTTTGCGCCCCGATTTCATGCAAGCGTTGTGGATCGGCCCGGTGGCGAACAAGACAGCGCCCCGGCCAAAGCCGCCGCTGGGGTTATAGCCGCGCGGTCCGCCGCAAGCGGCCAGCGTGCCAACAACACAGATCATCGTGAAAAGTCGTACCATCGTTTTGCCTCATCTCTCGGACGCCGGGTTGATCCCGAGGCTGCCCTAACTGCTGCTGGCATTTATGCCGTAAAACTGCAGATTGAGCAATTCACGATTGAGGGCGCAAAACGGAAATGCCTTTGCCCGAACAGGTCGGGCAAAGGCATGTGTTGCTTAGAACTTCCAGCGCGCACCAACGAAGGTCACGTCCAGATCCTGATAGGATGCCGACGGATCGTCGAAGTCATAGGTGCGGTGTGTTGCGTAAAGCTCGGTGTTGTACGCGTCGAGACGCTGAACAACGGCGACACCCACGGAAGAGGTGCTGGACCCTGCGACAACAAAGTCGTTCCCGTCGTAGTAATCAACGGAGAAGGATGTCGAACCCGCCGCGATGTAATCACGGGTGATGCCCGCTTTGATGTAGGCGTAGTCTGCGTCACCCGCAACGCGGCGACCTGCGGAAACCGCGAGGTTCAGACCGGTTGGTTGGTGCAGAACAGCGGCGGAGCCCATGACGAGATCGTTGCTGGTGTCGCGGAACGAATAGCCCAAGCGCGCGTCGACCGAATAGTCGCCGTAGTCTTGAACGTAGCGTGTGCCAACATCGGTGTAGTCGTTATCATCGCCCGAGCTCAGGACTTCCTGACCGTAGGAAACCGATGCGGAGAAGCCGTTGAACACAGGTGTGTCATAGCGCACGCGGAAACGGCGGCTGCCGTCGAAAGAGCCGTTGGTGTTCCCGATTGTGACGGTGGACAGGGTGCCATCCGCGAAACGCAGTTGCTGGCTGCCCGCGATGTCGCTGATGCCCACATAGGCGGCAACACCGGTGCCCGAGAAGTCAGCTTCGGCGGAGCCATCTGTCGACGTGCTGCCTTGACCAAACGAGAAGATACCCGCGTTTGGCGTGCGGTATGTCAGGTCCAGTTTGCGCAGTTCGGTGCGGTGGTAGTCGAAATCCAGGCTGTCGTCGTCGCCATTGATGGCGGAAGACCCGGTCAGGCCAAGGCCTGCTTCGAAGGTCAGACGCAGTTCGGACCCGTTTTGCAGCGCTTGGGTCATGGTCAGACCAACGCGGCTGTTGGAGTTGTCGTTGTCGATAAACGTGGTGTTTGTGTCTTCACCATCGTCAACGCTCAGAACGCCAAAGTTCAGTTGGCCGTAAACGTCCCAGACGGGGCCTTCTTGGGCCTGTGCCAGCGCGGGAAGCGACGCCAGACCAAGGGCTGCAACGGTCACTGTGCCAAGCGAGTGTTTCATCTTCATCTCAAAATTCCTTATTCGCCCGATCTGCAAGGGTGCAGACCATTTGAGAAGGCCGATCTAACGCCGCCGCCCGCGGGATAAAACCATAAGGCAGCCATACGAAATGCCGGTGTTGCAACATTGCTAAAGGGGGCGGTACCGCGCAGTACTGCCAAGCGCCTTGATATATTGGCGTTGGCGGCGGTATGCGGTTTCTGCATGGCAGGTGACCGCGAAAAAATCGCATCCCCCCTTTGACGTTTGCGATCAGAATGCAGGTAAATCCGCCGACGCGTGTTAAATGCCCTAAGGATCAAGGGGAACAGGCGATCCAGCCCATTGACCAGCGCTTGAATCCGCACCATATCCTTGCCTCATGACACCACTTTCACATATCCGCAATTTCTCCATCGTCGCGCACATCGATCATGGTAAATCCACGCTCGCCGATCGCCTGATCCAAGAGACGAACACCGTTTCCCTGCGCGATATGAAAGCGCAGATGCTCGACTCGATGGATATCGAGCGCGAGCGCGGGATCACGATCAAGGCCCAGACGGTGCGGATCAACTACACCGCCCAGAACGGAGAGGAATATATCCTCAATCTGATCGACACCCCCGGTCACGTCGACTTTGCCTACGAGGTCTCTCGCTCCATGCGCGCGGTCGAAGGATCGCTGCTGGTCGTGGACAGCACCCAAGGCGTAGAGGCGCAGACGCTCGCCAACGTGTATCACGCGATTGATGCGGATCACGAGATCGTGCCGGTGCTCAACAAGATCGACCTGCCTGCGTCCGACTGCGACCGCGTGGCGGAACAGATCGAGGATGTGATCGGGATCGATGCTTCCGAAGCGATCCGTGTTTCGGCCAAGACGGGTCAGGGCATTGTCGAAACGCTTGAAGCCATCGTGCATAAGCTGCCCGCACCAAAGGGCACGCAGGACGCGCCGTTGAAGGCGATGCTGGTCGATTCATGGTACGACAGCTATCTGGGCGTCATCGTTCTGGTGCGGATCATGGATGGTCAGCTGAAAAAAGGCGACCGTATCCGCATGATGCAGAACGGGTCGGTGCACCACGTCGACCGTATCGGCGTTTTCCGTCCCGCCATGACCGAGATCGACAGCCTCAACCCCGGCGAGATCGGGTTTCTCACCGCATCGATCAAACAGGTCCGCGACACACGGGTCGGGGATACAATCACGCACGAGAAAAAGGGCACCGAAACCCCGCTGCCGGGCTTTAAGCCAGCGCAGCCCGTGGTGTTCTGTGGTCTGTTCCCAGTGGACGCCGCTGAGTTCGAAGACCTGCGCGACAGTATCGAAAAGCTGGCGCTGAACGACGCGTCTTTCAGCTTCGAGATGGAAACATCCGCCGCCTTGGGTTTCGGCTTCCGCTGCGGCTTCCTTGGCCTGCTGCACCTTGAGGTCATTCGTGACCGGATCGAGCGCGAGTATGACATCGACCTGATCACCACCGCGCCGTCGGTTATCTATGACATCCACATGAAAGACGGCACGGTCGAGCAGTTGCACAACCCCGCCGACATGCCCGACCTGACCTTCGTGGATCACATCGAAGAACCCCGCATCAAGGCGACGATCCTTGTGCCGGATGACTATCTTGGTGACGTGCTCAAGCTGTGTCAGGACCGCCGCGGCATCCAGATGGACCTGACCTATGCGGGCAGCCGCGCGATGGTTGTTTATGATTTGCCGTTGAACGAAGTCGTTTTCGACTTCTATGACCGGTTGAAGTCCGTGACCAAGGGCTATGCCTCGTTCGACTATCAGATGATCGGCTACCGTCAGGATGCGCTGGTCAAGATGTCTATTCTGGTTAACGACGAACCTGTCGATGCGCTGAGCACTATGGTTCACCGCGACCGCGCCGAAATGCGCGGCCGTGCCATGGTTGAAAAGCTTAAAGATCTGATCCCGCGTCACATGTTCAAGATCCCTATTCAGGCGGCCATCGGCGGCAAGGTGATCGCGCGCGAAACCCTATCGGCGATGCGCAAGGATGTGACCGCGAAATGCTACGGCGGCGACGCCTCGCGGAAGCGCAAGCTGTTGGATAAACAGAAGGCGGGTAAGAAGAAAATGCGCCAGTTCGGCAAGGTCGACATCCCGCAAGAGGCATTTATCTCTGCTTTGAAGATGGACAGCTAAGACGATTATTCCAAAAGGGGCGCTTCATGCGCCCCTTTTCGTTGGAACGACACCAAAGGTCAGGGCAGCTCTGTCATCTGTGCAGGCACAGCCCCACCGTCCAGCAGCCGCGCCAGACAAGCGTGGGTGAACCCCCAGATATCTTCGTCATGCACCAGGTGGTGGGTCAGAAATCCCATGGGTTCCAGCGGGTCAGTCAGCCCTTTGCGGCGGTCCTGCAGCTGTTTGGTGATATCCGCAATCAGCGTGTCCGGCGGGACAAGGCTGCGGGTGCCGCGCCAGAAAATCGGATCGATATGGGTGTTGATCTGCACCAACCCCGCGGCGGCAATCCGGTTATTCCGCGGCAGATAGGTCGACACCCCGACATAGCCTGCGTCTGCCAGCACCGGCAGCAACCCATCGTCCAACCGGTTCCACGGCGGCACAAAGATCGGCAGCAGGTCGTCGCCGAAAAGCCGTCGCATCCGGTTCAGCGCTTGGGCCAGCTCGTGGGCCGCATCGGGGCGCGGGTGCCCGAACTCTGCCTTTTTCGCCCCGTCGGGCGCGTGGCTGATATGCTGCCAGCCATGCACCAGCGGACGGATCATCGGACGGTCCTTGCTATAGGCGGCAAGCGCGGGTTCTGCATGTTTAGGGATCACGGCGATATGCACGGGCAGGGACAGGTCCTCCGCCAGTGCGGCAAGGCGATCCAGCGCAGGGGTTGGGGCGATGGCATCATCATCGCGCCACCAGATCGGCAGGTGCAATCCCTCTGCGCGCCATATTGCAAGCTCGGCGTCAAGATTGGCCCAATCCACGGTCATCGCGTGCCCTTTCGCATCGTCTCGGTCAGGGTGACCGTCCTCGCGGCCCCGTCAAACCCGTCTGTCTGCGCAGGTCGGGTCGGAGCGGCGTGCAGAGTTGCCAAGGCGGATAGCAACCTGTCCGGTGTCAGATCAGCGCTGCGCAGCACCTCGATCCCCGGTAGCGCGGACAGCGCATCGGCGCGCAGCCCCTGTTCCACCTCGTTGCCGGCGTCAAAGGGGACAAACAGCGCCCGCACCCCGCTTTGCAGCACATCCAGCGCGGTATTGTAGCCGCACAAAGAGACAGAGGCGGCGGCGTGATACAGCATCTGGCGGAATTCGGGGCGCGCCGGTTCGATCACCACATTCGCTGGGGCATCCTGCATCAGCGCGGCGCTGCGTGTGGCTGCATCCTGCCCCCCCAGCAGCAAGCGCCAGACCCGCCCCGCATCGCGCGCGGCCGCGGCGCGGCAGGTGTCGAACACATGCGCGCCCACATCGCCGCCCCCTGCGCTGACGATAATCTCGCCCGCGCCAAGCCGGTCGGGATGGGGGCTGGCGGGGGGCGGTGCGACGAAACCGGTATAGCGCAGCTTGCCCTGCATCGCGTCCGACACCGGCCAGCTGAGCGAGAGCGGCGTCACGGCCTCGTCCGCATGGACCAGCACCGCATCGTAATACTGCGCAACCAGATCATCGGCCAGCTGCGCCTTGGCGGGTTTGGATGGCGGCGCGAGGATATCGCGCACCGATGCGCAGATCAGTGGGCGCGCGGGCAGGGCATCTGCGGCGTCAAGCAGGGCCAGGAACTCTGCCTTGAGGGTCCGGCGCCCAAAGGGGAACAGTTCGGTGATCAGCAGATCGGGGGTGCGGGTCTGGATGTGGGCGATCAACATCTCGCGTCGCGCTGCCTTCAACGCTTCAGAGGCGACCGCACCATGTTCATCCAGCAGCCGTGCGAAATCCACACCGTCAGAGCGCAGCGGGGGCAGTTGCACCACGTCAACGCCCTCGCTGTTCAACTGCGGTGCGGGCATCCCGCCCGAGACGACCTGCACATCATGCCCCGCCGCCCCATAGGCGCGGCCAAGGGTCAAGGCGCGGGCCAGATGGCCGGTGCCCAGCAGATGTGTGACGACGATGCTGACCTTCATAAGCGCGGCTCCAGTCGGATGGGATCAGGCTGGGCGGCCCAGCCCGTGGGTGAAATATCCAGTAGATATAAGCGGTTGCGCTTGATCTGAAAGGGGGCGGGGCCAGCGAAATCCCAGCCGGTCGCATGGGCCAGCAAAACACGCATCACGCCGATATGGCAGACGGCGACAGTGTCGCGCGTCAAGCCGTTGGCCCAAGGGATCAGCCGTTCGCGCAGGCTGTCGGGGCTTTCGCCGCCGGGTGGGGTGTAGCCCCAGCCCCAATCCTCGATATCGCGGAACCCGCTGGCGGGGTCTGCCTTAAGGTCCACGCCGTGCAGCCCTTCCCACTTGCCCCAGTCCATCTCCATCAGCGCGGGCGCGGTTTTCGGCGCGCGGTCTGCGACCAGTCGGGCGGTTTCAGCGGCGCGAGACAGGGGGCTCGACACAAGATCGGCACGGTCCCAAGGTGCCGGCAATGCCAGCGCCGCCAGACCGGCGCGGGCGTCATCATCCAGCGGGATATCCGTGCGCCCCTGAATGCGGCCCGCACGGTTCCAGCCTGTATGCCCGTGGCGAAGCAGGGCAAGCCGGATCATGGGCGCACCCCGCAGCTTTCCAACCCCGCCAGCAAGGTCGCGGTGGCAGTGGGAAGCAGATGATGTTGCGCAACAAAATCGCGGGCGGCTTGGGCGCGTGTTTGGCGTAGGGTGGTATCCGCCAGCAGCGCTGTGATCTGTGCGGCAAGCGGGGCAGTGCCGCTTTCCGGCGCGGGATAGGGGCCGGGGGCCAGCACATCGCGCACGCCGGGGCGGTCTTGGGCCACGACGGGCAGGCCCGCGGCCTGCGCCTCCAGATAGGCGAGGCCAAAGGCTTCGTTCACCCCGGGCCAGAACAGCAGCGCTGCATGACGATAGGCGGCGGCCATGGTGGTCGCATCAAGCTCCCCAAGAAACCGAACCGCGTCGCCAAAGGGGGCCAGCATCGTCTCTATCTCGGTGCGGGCGGGGCCGTCACCCGCGATATCCAACCGCCAGCTGTCTGCTGGCAGCAGCGACAGCGTCTCCGCGATGATCTGATACGAGGCGCGTTTGTCGCCGTCGCGCAGCATACCGACAGCCAGCATCGGGCCATCCAGCGCGGACGGCAGAGGCAAAGCGTCCTGTGCGAGATACGGCGGCAGATGCACCAGCCGCTGCCCCGCGGTCTGATCGCGGCGCAGTGTCTCGGCATCTCGGTGCGTGAGGTAAAAGATCACATCCGCCGCGTCGCTTGCGGCTTCGGCAGCTTGGGCGAAACCGGCCCACGGACCTGTCAGCCGTTTGCGCGCGCGGCTGGATTCGACCAGCAGATAGGGGATGCCAAGGGCGCGGGCGACGGCGGGGCCGATCAGGTCGGGGGCCTTGTAATAGTTGTGATAGGTGATCCACGCCTGCCAGCCTTCGGTACGACCGCGGGCGGTGGCTTGGGGCACTTCGGCCTCGGCAGCATTGAACAGCAGGGTCTGCGCCGCGCTGTCGCCCGCCCCGTCGCGGCTGCGCAGGGTGCTGGCGACTGTGACGGTCGCGCCCCCCCGTTGCAGGGCAGTCATCAACCCACGCGCCATCGCCCGATCCCCCGAGGGTACCGGATGATCAGGCGACTTTAACGGAGCGTAGAACGCAAGCCGCATCAGCCGCCCTGTGCCAGCATCGCCGTCAGCCGCTTGTGGAGCTGGCGAATGCCGGGGGCCATGGTGAATTCTGCATGCAGCCGGTCGTGGGCGGCCTCGGCCAGCCGAGGGCCAAGCGATGGATCCTCCGCAAAACGCTGCATCGCCTCGGCAAGGGCGGCGGGGGCATCGTCGCTTAACACGCCGGTGGTGCCGCTGGTGATGAACTCGGGGATGGCGGATACGGGCGTGCTGAGCAGCGGAAGCTTCTGGCTTGCCGCTTCCATCAGCACATTGGGCAGCCCGTCACGGTCACCGTCCTTGGCAATGCGCGAAGGCAGCACGAACAGATCGGCGGCGCGCATGGCGGCGATCACCTCTGGTTGGTCGCAGGCCCCGCGCCAAGTGATCCGGTCGTTGATCCCGTGCGTTTCAGCGCGTGCTTTCATCGGTTCCGACAGGTCCCCGCCGCCGATATGGGTCCAGTGCCAGTCAAACTCATTCGGCAGCAGCGCCAGCGCGTCGATCAGGTTGTCAAAGCCCTTCTTCTCGACCATGCGCCCGACAGACATCATCTGGAACGGATCGCTTTTGGCGCGTTGGACCCGGGTTGGCGGTTCGGGGAAACGCGCCAGATCCAGCCCGTGATAGACCAGATCGATCCGGTCCGGGGCGGAGGTTAGACTGCGCAGATGTTGCGCGTTAAAGTCCGTGCAGGTGGCACCAAAGGCGGCTCCGTGGCTGGCGGGGTTCAGCTTTTCGCGCAACTCCCATTCGGGCGAGGTCCAGATGTCCTTGGCGTGGGCAGAAAAGCTCCACGGCAGGCCCCGCAGGATCGCGGCATAGCGCGCGACCGAGGACGGGGTGTGCAGGAAATGCGCATAGATGCCGCGGGTCTCGGCGGGAAGCTCATGTGCCATGACGCAGGCCTGCCCAAAGCGGCGGCGGCGGTTGGGGGTGTCATCGCGCACGAGGTCTTGTTGGAAAACCTCCCATGCCGCGTCGTAACCGGGCATGGCTTTCGCGGCCTCTTGTGCTGCGGCCACACGTTCGGGATCGTCGCGCAGGTATTCCGGCAAATAGCGCACGCGGGCTTGCAGCCGGTCGTGCAACGGGTGGGTTTTCGTATCGGTCGGGTGGCGCAGCGACCAGATGTCGAACCGCAGACCGGCTTCTTCAAGGGCGACAAGTTCTTGTGCGATGAAGGTCTCGGACAGGCGCGGCCAGCCTTTGACTACAATGGCGAGGGGGGCGGGGGTGTCGGTCATGCGCCACCGCCCATCAGGGCGCGGCCCCGTTCAACCACCACGTCAAGCCCGTCGAGCAGCCCGTCGGCACCGGCTTGCGAGGGTTTGTTCTGATGCGGCAGGTTGCGGATTGCGGCGATCATCGCCTGCGGCGTCATGCCATCACGGGTTTCTTCCAGCATACGGACAAGCCCCAGCTCTTCGGCGCGGCTGGCACGGATCCATTGTTCCAACCGGGGCACGGTGCGCGGCACGATGACGGCGCGTTTGTCAAAAGAAAGCACCTCGCAGAAGGTGTTGTAGCCGCCCATGCAAACCACGCCCTCAGCCCCGACATAAAGCTGTTCGATCCGGCTATCAAAGCCAAGCGCGGTCACCCGCCCGCCCAGCTTGGCCACCCGCGCGTCAAAGGCGTCGCGGACGTCGCCGGACAGGAAGGGGCCGTAGATCAACTTGGCTTTTGGCGTCAGGTCGGGGTCTTGCTCGTAGGCGTCCAGCACCAGCGACACCATCGCGGCACCGTCCCCGCCGCCGCCGGGGGTAATCAGCACATAGGGCTCTTCGGCGGGGGGTGTTTCGTCCGGGGCCTCGCGGCGCAGGTAGCCGGTCCAATGCATCCGGTCGTGGGCCGCCTGCGACAGGGGCAGCCCCTTGGTCGGGTCATACACATCTCGCATGCCGTAGACCCAAATCTCGTCATAGTATTTCTCGGTCGCCTCAACCGCGCCCTTGCGTTCCCATTCGGCGGCCAGCACCTCGGGTTCGTCCAGCACGTCGCGCAGGCCCAGCACGACTTTGGTGGTGCCATTCTCGCGCAGCCAGTCAAGGCTGGGCAGCAGTTCCCCGCGAAAGCCCGTCGGCTCTTTATCCACGATCAGCAGATCGGGGGTGTATTCCTCGATCGCGGTGCGGATCAGACCGGCCCGCAGGGAGGTGACCTCGTCGATATCAAGGCCAAGCGTTTGCGCCACATAGCTGCCGTCGGCCAGCTTCGTCACGCCGGGTAGGCGGATGTGGTCGACGCCTTTGGGAAAGGTGAAACGCCCCGCGACGGGGGATCCGGTCAGGATGATGGCGGAGGCATCTTCGTCGCCGTCCATCAAGGCGGCAGCCAGTGCGCGCGACCGCCGTAAGTGGCCCAATCCAAAGGTGTCGTGGCTATAGAAAAGCACCCGCCGCGCTGGTTTGCCATTGCGGGCGTTGTTCGAGACCGTTTGGCGCATGGGCCGATCCTAACTTAGTCAAATATCCTTGGCCGCACCTATCAGTCTGGCGGCTAGAAAGCGTTTATTGTCGAAGGCAGGTGAACCCGTCCCGCCCGATGCACCCAGAAACCGAATACACTCACATCACCTTGGTCTGCCGGTCGAACAGGCCAGTGGAAATACCTTAGGCATCTATGGCGAACATGTCATGCATTTCAGCACCTTCCGCCGTCGCCGCCCCTGAATGGGCTGCGAAAACCGGCGTTTGAGGGGGCCAAGCCCGTGGGAAGATGCGGCGCGTGTCATATTCGGCGTCCTTCGCGGTTCATCGTCAGGGGGAGTAGGTGGGGCCGGGGGGTTAAGATTGCAATGGCACGGGGGGTGGCTTAGCGTTCTGGGACTGCGCCCCAAGGCCATGAGCGAGGACATATGCGGCATTTCATCTTCACCCTTCTTTTGTCGCTGTGGGTCTTGCCCTTTGCCAACGCCGCGACGGCGCAAGGGGTTCTGTCTCTTTTGCCAACAGCCCAGGAAACTGACGTCAACGATGCAGAAGGCGAGGCCGCACGCCTGCAAGAGGTCATCAGACAAGCCGCCGAAAGCGGGGTCAGTGTGGTGGTCGTCGATAGCGCGGGCCAATTGTTGAACCAGCCCGCAGCAGCCCAGCCGGCCGAGGGCGACCAGCAAGAGGCGGCGCTGGCCAAGGAAAGCTCACCGCTGATGCACCTGCAGGAACGGGGCAACCAGTTCCGCACTGCCTTGATCGAACGCATCGTGCAGTTGCCCGACGCGATCAACGAGGTGATCTATATTCTGCGCGCCGCCAGCCCGGACGGCACGCTATGGGCCTTTGGTGAGACGCTGCTGGTGGCGCTCGCGCTGTTTGCCGTCGGGGCCGTGGTCGAGGTAGAGCTGTTCGGCAAGCGAATGGCACGCGGCTTCGTCACCGCCAAAGTGCAGGCGAAGCCCGTCGGCTATACCGAAAAGATGCCGTTTCTGGTGTTTCGGTTTTTCATGGGGATCATCGGCGTTCTGGTGTCGATGGTGGTGGCCTATATTCTGGGCACGCTGCTGTTTGGACCGCTTGAAGACACGGCGATCCAGTTCACTGTCACGCTGATCAACATCGGCTATTTCGTCTGTCGCGTGGCCGCGGGCCTGTGGCGGATGATCCTGTCACCCTTCCTGTCGCAATACCGCATCCCTGTGTTCAGCGACCGCGACGCCAAACGGCTGCACCGCTGGCTGTGGATGATGGCAAGCCTTGATACCGTCGCGATCCTGTTCGGTATCTGGATCGCTGAACTGGGGCTGAACTATGATGTCTATGCTTTCATCGCCTCCCTGATGTCGGCGGCGATCGTCGTGGCGAATATTCTGATGATCTGGGTCAACCGCCGCCCCATTTCAAACGCGCTGCGGCAGGGCAAGCCCGCGTCGGAATGCAGCGCCGTGGGGCGTTTTATGTCGCGGGCCTGGGCACCGCTGGTGGTGGCCTACGCGAGTTTTGCCTGGTTCGAACTGACCTATGATCTTGTGCTCGAGAACCCAAGCTCCGTGCCTCTGATCGCGGGGGCCTATGGTATTCTGGTGTCGATCATAGTGGTCTACGGCGTAATCAACTATGCTATTGAACGCGGCTTTGCCCGCGCGCGCATGATGCGCCGCCTGAACGAGCTGCGCCGCGAGAAGCGCGCTGATGCCGCCCTGGACGAGGATGCGCCCGAGGCCGCCGACGCTGCGCAAACGGATGATACCATGTCGCTGGACGAGGCTGACCGACAGGCGGCAATGGTGCCACGCCAAAGTCTCACCAGCTTTGAAGGTCTGGCGCGGCGCGTGGCCGGTATCCTCGCCTTTGTTACGGGGGCCTATGCGTTCTTCTATATCTGGGACACAGAGGCAACGTTGATGGTCGAAAGCCACGCGGACAAGCTGCTGGACGTGATGGTGATCCTGTTTATCGGCTACGTCGTCTATCACGCCTTCCGCATCTGGATCGACAGCAAGATCGAGGCCGAAACCGCCGACCAGCCCGAGGCGGAACTGGGCGACGAAGGCAGCGGCGCGTCCTCTGCCAGCCGATTGGCAACGCTGCTGCCGCTGTTTCGCAACTTTGTCCTGATCGTTCTGATCGTGACCATCGCCCTCATCGTGTTGATGGAATTCGGGATCAATGTCGGCCCGCTGTTCGCCGGTGCGGGGATCGTCGGTGTTGCTGTCGGCTTTGGCAGCCAGGCACTGGTGCGCGATATCTTTGCCGGCGCGTTCTTTCTGTTCGACGATGCCTTCCGCAAGGGGGAATACCTTGATGTGGGCGGCGTGAAGGGCACGGTCGAGAAAATCTCGGTCCGGTCGTTCCAGCTGCGCCACCATTTGGGCGCGCTGCACACCATCCCCTTTGGCGAGCTGCAGGTGATGACCAACTACAGCCGCGACTGGGTGATCATGAAGCTGCCGTTGCGGGTGACCTATGACACCGATGTCGAACGCGTTCGCAAGTTGATCAAAAAGCTCGGCATCGCGCTGCTGGATGATCCGGTGATCGGCGATAACTTTATCCAGCCGCTGAAATCGCAGGGCGTGATTGAAATGCAGGATTCCGCTATGATCATCCGGGTCAAGTTCATGACCAAACCGGGGGATCAATGGCTGGTGCGCAAGAAGGTCTATGAGGAAATCCGAGCCTTGTTTGAGCGCGAAGGAATCCGTTTTGCCCATCGGGAGGTCACTGTGCGTCTGGCCGACGGTAAGGTCAAAGACCTGAGCGACGAGGAACGCGACGCGGTGACCGCAGCGGCGCAGGCATCGCTGGAAGAAGAGGCACAAACCGGCCCGGAACTGGGCGGCGACGACCGATAGCCGCGTCTCGCGCAGTTGTGACATTGAAACGACGGCGGCGGGCGCTAGCATCATCCTCACCTGCAACAGGAGAATTCCCATGAAACAGTCCAGACGCCAATTCCTGACGACCACCGCCGCCACTGCCGGGGTTGTGACGCTACTGCCTTATGCCGCGCAAGCCGCGGCTCACGGCGGAAATATGTTCCCCATGACCGGCGGCGAGGTCAAAGTGCACCCCATCGACCACGCGTCCTTTGTGATGGAGACGCCAGCCGGCGTGATCTACTGCGATCCCGTGGGCGAGGTCGCCAACTACAGCGATTTTGCCACCCCCGATCTGATCCTGATCACCCACGAGCACGGCGATCACTATAACGCCGAAACACTGGCCGGTGTGGTGGGCGAAAACACGCAGATCCTTACCAATCCTGCGGTCTATGACATGCTGCCCGAGGCACTGAAGGCCAAGGCGAATGCACTGGCCAATGGCGAGCAGGCGATGTTCAACGAGGTCTCGATCGAGGCGATCCCCGCCTATAACACCACCGAAGAACGCAAGCAGTTCCACCCGCAGGGGCGTGACAACGGCTATATCGTGAACCTCAGCGATTTCCGCGTGTATATCTCGGGCGATACCGAAGCGACGCCGGAGATGCTGGCGCTAGAGAATATCGATCTGGCGTTTGTCTGTATGAACCTGCCGTTTACCATGGACGCGACCTCGGCCGCGGCTGCGGTGTCGACGTTCAAACCCTCTTTCGTCTACCCCTACCATTACCGTGGGCGCGACGACGGCACGCAAGACCCCGCCGCCTTTGCCGCCATGGTCGGCGAGGGGATCGAAGTCAAAATGGGCGACTGGTACTAACCCGGCGCAGCGGGGGGCCAGCCCCCCGCACCCCCCGGGATTTAGACCATTTGGAACTGAAGGCCCCAGTGGGTCAGGATTTATACGGATCAAGACTTGCGCGCAGACCATCGCCCAAAAAGTTGAACGCCAGCACCACGACGATGATCGGCAGCATGGGAATGGCGGTCCACCAGTAGATTTCGATGCTCGCCAGATTTTGCGCGTCATTCAGCATGACGCCCCAGCTGACGGCGGGTGCGCGTAGGCCCAACCCGAGGAAGCTCAGCGCGGTTTCCCCAAGGATCATCGCCGGGATCGACAGGGTCGCGCTGGCGATCAGATGCGACATGAAATTCGGCAAGAGGTGTTTGCGGATCACCCGTGCGGGCGACGCGCCCATCATCTCGGCCGCTTTGACGTATTCCTCTTCACGCAGGCTCAGGAATTTTGACCGTACCGCCCGCGCCAGCCCGGGCCAGTCCAGAATCCCGAGGATGATCGAGATGATAAAGAACACCGACACGGGCCCCCAGTTCGACGGCACCGCCGCCGAAAGCGCGAGCCAGAGCGGGAGTTCGGGCAAGGACCGCAAAATCTCGATCGCGCGGTTGACCAGCCAGTCGGTCTTGCCGCCGAAGTAACCGGCCAAAGATCCAAAGAAGATCCCCAGCACAAAGCTGACCGTGATGCCGATCAACCCCACCGTCAAGGACAGCTGCGCGCCATAGAGGATGCGGCTGAACACATCGCGCCCCAACCGATCCGATCCCCAGAGAAACACCGTCGCCCCGTCAGGCGCGCAGAACAGGTGGGTGTCGCTGGGGATGAGCGCAAAGAGGTGGTAGGTTTCACCCTTACAAAAATACTCAATCTTGCGCGGGTTGCTGGTATCGGTGTCGTATTCCCAGCGGAAATTCACCAGATCCGCAGTGCCCGTCGTCTCGTAGACAAAGGGGCCGATGAAACTGCCCTCGTGCCAAAGGTTGATGCTTTGGGGGGGCGCGTAGATGTGTTCGGCATTGCGCTCGTTTGGTGTGTAGGGCGCGATGAACCCCGCCACTGGCAGGATCAGATAGCAGAAGGCCAGAAACAGCCCGGATACCAGCGCCAGCTTGTGCCGCCGGAACTTGCGCCACATGAGCCGCGCGACAGAGGCGTCCATCTCGGCCCGCTCAGGCGCGGAAAGATCGGCGTCGTCGGTCCAGGGGGTGGTGTCGACAAAGCGGTTGTCCGGCTGGATGCTCATGAGCTGCGTGCCCCGTAACGGATGCGCGGATCAAGCAGGACCAGCAGCATGTCAGAGATCATCGTGCCGATCAGCGTCAGCAGGGCCACGAACATCAGGATGAACGCCGCGAGGAACTGGTCTTGGGACTTCAGTGCCACCAGCAGATAGGGCCCGATGGTTTGCAGGCCCAGCACCACCGATACCAGCACAGAGCCCGAGACCATCGCAGGCAGCAGGTTCCCGATATCCGCGACAAAGGGGTTAAAGGCCACGCGCAGCGGATATTTCGACAGCAGCCGCGCGGGGCCCATACCCTTGGCCTTGGCGGTCTCCACATAGGGTTTATCAAGCTCGTCGAGCATATTCGCCCGCAACCGCTGCATCATCGCGGCGGCACCGGCGGTGCCGATCACGAAGGTCGGAACGATCAGGTGCAGCAGGACCGAGCGTACTTTCTCCCAAGACATGGGCTGGCCCTCAAGCTCGGGGGCCATAAGCCCGCCAATCGGCAGGTCAAAGTATTTATGGCCATAGTAAAACAGGATCAGGGCCAGCAGGAAGTTCGGTGTCGCGAGCCCGAGATAGCCCAGAAAGCCGGCGGTATAATCGACCCAAGTCTCGGATTTGGCGGCGGCAAGCACCCCTAGCGGCAGGGCGATAAGATAAACGAATAATACGGCGGCGAGATTGACCAGCACCGTCATCCATAGCGCATCGCCGACGATTTCGCCCACGGGGCGGTCAAACTCGAACGACCAGCCGAAATTGCCTTGGATCAAGCCGGCAAACCCCTGCGGCCCCGGCACCATGCCGACCCAGATCAGGTATTGCTTCCAGATCGGTTCATCCAGCGCGTATTCGTGGCGCAGAAACTCGGCCTTGGCGACGCCTTCGGCCTGACCCGTGGCGCGCAACTCGGCGATCTGGTTCGACAGATAGTCGCCGGGGGGCAGGTTGATGATGACGAAGACCAGAAGCGAGACCACCCAGAGGGTCAGCAGCATGGTGATGAAACGCCACACGGCGTATCGGAGGAAGATCATCGGCTTACCTGCACATGGGGGTTTTGGAAGTAGAATTCGTCGATGCGGTGAATGCCGAAATGCGCGCCGGGATCAAAGGCCCAGATTCCATGCTCCGGTACATTCATCAGATCGTTTGAGACGACGACGGGTTGCGGGGCCTCGGCCAGCACGCCGATGGCGAATTGCTGTTCGGCGTGGATGGCGAGCATCCGCTTCCAGATGTCTTCGCGCACCTGTGGGTCGTCGGTGTGGTTCCAGTCATTCGCCAGCAGCATCAGCCGTTTCGCGGGCTGCATATCGGGGGGCGACCCGGCCTGTCCGACTGTTTGGTAGTATTGTCCCCACATCGGCCAGGCAAAGAATTCCTGATTGGTGGGCGCCAGATAGGAAGGAGAGGTCGACGGCCCCGGAAGCCCGTTGTCCCAGCCGAACCAGACCGAGGCCATGGTCCGCCCCGCATAGATCCGGTTGCGCAGGATATCGCGGTCCAGCGGGCGCATGATCAGGCGGATGCCCAGATCACGCCATGTGTCCGCGATGATCGCCAGCGCGTTTTCTTCCTCGCTGCGTTCGCCAGCGGTTTCGATCACGAATTCCATCGGGCGGCCATCGGGAAGCTTGCGGAGCCCTGCGGGGGTGCGGTCTGTCAGACCCATATCATCCAGCAGCGCGTTGGCGTGGGCGAGGTTCATCATGGACCACGCATGTGTGTTGTCGTCGTTGTAAAGCGCGCTTTGCGACAGGGCGGACATGCCGCCTTCGCTGGCGAGGCCGAAATAGAGCGCGCGGTTGATCATGCGTCGATCGATGCCGAGGCTCAGGGCGCGGCGAAAACGCACGTCGCGCATGACCTCGCGCCACACGGGGTCGGCGAAGTTCAGGTTGGGATAGATGGCGATCTGGCTGGCGGCGCCGTTGGCCCAAAGCAGGGTGCGGTATTTTCCGCCGTCCGCCTCGCCTTTCTTGAGGATCGCGACATCTGGGAAATCGAGCCCGCGCGCCTGCAGGTCGACCTCGCCAGCGTTGGCCTTGGCCGCGATCAGCCCACCGCCGACCACGGTCATCTGTACCACATCGATATAGGGCAGCTGCACGCCCCGGCTGTCGATACGGTGGAAATAGGGGTTACGCACAAAGAGCTTGCGCGAGCTGTCCTTGTCCGAGGTGTTGATCCACGGCTGCAGGGTCGGCAGCGCGGGGTTGTCGAACTTGTACATATTGTCGCGCTTGTTGTGCAGCGCGGCCCAGCTTTTGACCCGCGCGGCTTTGACCTTTTCGACCAGCGCATCGGGATCGGCGAACTTCTTATGGAACTGCGACAGGTAGTGGGCGGGGCGATAGATGAACGGTGGGCTTGCTTGCGCCAACAGCGGCAGAAAATTCGGATTGGGGATCTGCCATTCGAAGACGACCGTATGTTCATCGGGGAAGGTGACCTTTCCCATGCGGTTGTCCACGATCATGAAGTCCGGCGGCCCGCTGGGGGTGATGTCCGGGTCGTTGGCAACATTTTCCCACCAATAGCGGAAGTCATCCGAGGTAAAGGGCATGCCGTCCGACCAGCGGTGACCGGGGCGCAGGTGAAGCGTGAATTTGCGCCCTTCTTCCACGTCCACCGCCGCGAGGATATCGGGGGCAAGCGTGTAGTCAGGCTGATACCCCACCAGCCGCGCATAGCCGTAAACCACCATTTGCCGCACGTCCTTGGTGCGCGAGATCAACGTGCGTAGCGTCCCGCCCTGACGCCCGAAGCTGCGGCCCTTGGCTTCGAGATCGACGATCAGCGGCTCTGACGGGATGCGGTCCTGCACGTGGGGCAGGCTGCCGGCGTTGACCTCTTGTGCCCAAAAGCTGCTTTCTTGCAGCACGGGGCCGTCGCTATGCGCGGCAAGGGGCGCAAAGGCGAGGGTCGCGGCGAGGGCAAGGAAGAACTTACGCATGACAACGTACCTTATGGCCGGGCTCAAGCTCGCGCAGGGCGGGGGCGTGATGGCCTTCAAAGCGGAACTGTTCGGGCCAGAGCATAGGAGAGCCCGCGCCCTTGGCGACCAGATCAAGATCGATGGGCCGGCTGATGTCGGGTTCGGGCTGTGCCGCGATCAAGGCGCGGGTGTAGGGGTGTTGCGGATTGTAGAACAACGTGTCGGGCGGGGCCTGTTCGACGATCACGCCAGCGCGCATGACCGCGACCTCGTCCGCGATGCGGGCAACGACCGCCAGATCGTGGCTAATGAACAGATAGCTCAGGTTGGCGCGGTCGCGGATGTCTTCGAGCAGGGTTAGAATTTGCTCTTGGACCGAGACATCCAGCGCCGAGGTGGGTTCGTCGCAGATCAGCAGCTTCGGGTCGAGCGTCAGCGCGCGGGCAATGGACAGCCGTTGGCGCTGGCCGCCTGAAAACGCATGCGGGAAACGGCCAAGCATATCAGGGTTCAATCCGACCCACCGCAGCATTTCGGCTGCCTTTTCACGGCGGTCGCGGGCGGTGCCGATGTTGTGCACCTCCATCGGTTCGGTCAGGGCTTGCTGCACGCGCATCCGCGGGCTGAGCGAGGAATACGGGTCCTGAAACACCATCTGCGCTTGCCGTTGAAATGCGGTGCGTTCACTGGGCGACAGATCATGCACGGCCAGCGGTGCGGCGGCGGGGTCGGGGCGAAACAGCACTTTGCCGCCGGCATCGGGACGTTCGGCCCCCATGGCGATACGGGCGCAGGTGGTCTTGCCCGATCCGCTTTCGCCGACAATCGCCAGTGTCTTGCCACGGGGCAGGTGCAGGTCAACGTGCTGGCAGGCGGATACGGACACCGGCTTGCGCCAGCCGCCTGCCCGCATGGTGTAGGTCTTTGACACGTCGCGCAGATCAAGGATCACATCGTCTGCGGGCTTCGTGGATGCGGGGGCAGGGGCGGCCACGGCGGGGATCATCGGGGCGGCAGCGAAAAGCTTGGCGGTGTAGGGGTGGGCAGGGCTGCCCAACACCTCTTGCGCATCGCCCCGTTCCATCACGCGGCCCTTGTTCATCACCACGACACGCTGCGCCATATTCGCCACGACGCCCAGATCATGGGTCACAAGGATTACGCCCATACCGGTTTCTGCCTGCAACGACCGGATCAGCCCGAGCACCTGCGCCTGTGTCGTCACATCCAAGGCGGTCGTCGGTTCGTCCGCGATCAACAGCTCGGGCTTGGCGACCATAGCCATGGCGATCATCGCGCGTTGGCGCATCCCGCCGGACATCTCGAACGGATAGCTTTTCCAGGCGCGCATTGGATCGACAAAGCCGACCTTCTCAAACTGTTCGAGCACGGCACGCTTGGCCGCCCTTCGTCCCATATTGCGGTGCAAGCGCAGCACTTCGGCGACCTGATCCCCAAGCCGGTGCAGCGGCGACAACGACCGCATGGGCTCTTGAAAGATCATCGAGATGCGATCCCCCCGAATGGCGCGCATCTTTTTCTCGGACAGGGCCAGCAGGTTGACGGCACCCTCGGCGCCGTTGAACCGGATCGATCCGCCGCGCATCTGTGCCGCATCGGGCAACAGGCGCAAAACCGACCGGCAGGACAGCGTTTTGCCGGACCCGCTTTCGCCCACCAGCGCGAGGGTCTCACCCGCGTTCAACGCAAAGCTGACGCCGTCCACGACCGACGGGCCGTTGCCGAAACCGATCGACAGATCATTTACTTCAAGAAGGGGGGCCATTGTCATCCCAAGCGGGTCAGAGCGATCATTACCTATCGAGTGAAGCCGATAAACACCCAAGCGTCTAGGGGGCAGCGCAAAAACCAAGCGTCAGCGGTACACAAAGGGGGGCGGCGTCCCCATGTTGCATCAGTACGACCCAACCCGAAGGAGAACCGTGATGAGCCGCCTGGACATTTTTATCGACCGTATGGTGTCACAGCGTGCGTGTCTCGACCATGCCGCCGCGTTGACGCAGACAATGACGGGGCCGGTGTTCGAGCTGGGATTGGGCAATGGCCGTACCTTTCACCACATCCGTGAAACGATGCCCGACCGCGATATCTTTGTGTTTGAGCGCGCGGTTGCATCGAATCCCGATAGCACGCCCGAGGACCATCAACTGATCCTGGGCGATGTGCACGAAACCCTGCCTGCCGCGCGGGCGCGCTTTGGCGCGAATGCGGCGCTGATTCACGCGGATCTTGGCGGGCATAACCTTGCAAAAAACGATGCTTTCGCGCGTGAAATCTCGCCTTTGATCGAACCGTTATTGGCCGTCGGGGGCATCATGGTGTCCAGTGACCGGATGTATTTCGACAATTTGATCGAAATCCCCTTACCACCTGAAGCTGTGGAGGGGCGCTGCTTCATGTACCGCCGCGAGAAGTCGTGATCTGAATTAAGTTTTTGATAAGTATTGGTTAAATGGTGAGCGGCGTCGGTATTCCGGCGCCGCTTTAAGTTTCGCTTGCACGTTCCATATCCCCTCCCTAGTGTGCGCCCGAGACATAGTGAAACGATGTTTCGCATGGTAAAACAATTCTTGGGAGGGAATTACATGTCCTTTTTGAAAAACCTATCTTTCGCTGCTGCAATGACTGTGGCTGCTTCCGTTGCCGGTGCTGAAACCGTGCTGATCCACGGCGAAGCAGGCCCGAATCGTGGTGCCCGTGCCGACGCGTTGCAGTGGTTCGCCGATCAGGTTGCAGAGCGGTCGGAAAACGATCTGCGCCTCGACATCCAGTGGGGCGGCGCGCTGTTCAAGGCGAATGCGGCTGTACAGTCCATCGGTGACGGTGTGGCGGATATGGGGTCGGTGATCGCGGTGTATTACCCGCAGGAAATGGCCGCCTATGGCATCGCCGATCTGCCCGTAAACAACCCAGACGCCTGGGTAGGTATGCGCGCCACGGACGAGCTGATGCGGTCGAACCCCGCGATTGCGGAAAACTTGGCTGAAAAGAACCTCGTGTACATCGGCACATGGACCACCAGCCAGGTGAACATCGGCTGTAAGGGTGATGCGATCCGTTCGGTTGCCGATATCGCGGGCAAGAAAGTACGCGGCACAGGGGCCTATGGTAAGGTCTTTGGTGACGAAGGCGCGAACATGGTCAACATGTCGATCTATGACGCGTACCAAGGGCTCGACACCGGTCTGATCGACTGTAGCCAAGGGTATTCCTACGCTGTTGCCGCGCTGAAGCAGGCCGAAGTCATGGACAACTACACCCTCCTGAACTGGGGCCAGGTTGGCGGCGTCGGCATCTTCATGAACAAAGATATGTTCGATGCGCTGTCCGAAGATCAGCAAGGCGTGCTGTTGGAAACCGGTGCTGACCTGTCCGATGAATTCGGCCGCATGATCACAACCGCGAACGACAACGCCATTGCCGCGATGAAAGAGCAAGGCGTCGAAGTGCTGGAACTGCCCGCAGAAGAGCGCGCCAAGCTGGTCGAAGGCGGCGAGAAGTATCTGGCCGAGTGGGTCGAGACAGCCAACCGCACCGGTCTGCCGGGCGAGCAACTGCTGGAAGACTACAAGGCGCTGATCGCCAAATACACGCAAGAGCGCGACGAGAACGGTTACCCTTGGGCAGCTGACAACAACTAAACACAAGCTTTGGGAGGAGCAGGGACCATGTTGGTACCACTTGAGAAAATCCTGTTGGGGTTGGGCGCGGCTGCGGTCATCCTTTTGGGGATCTTGATCACGTCCAACGTGGTCGCACGCGCCGTCTTCGCATCTAGCGTACCCGATAGCGTCACTTTGGTTCGGGAGCTGATGGTCGCGGCCATCCTCCTGCCCCTTGCGGCAGCGACCGCAAACCGCGCTCACGTTAGTGTGGCTTTTGTATCCGACCGGTTCGGGCCCAAACTTCGGTCCTGGCTTATTGTGCTGGGGTCGGTCATGGGGATGATCGCCTTGGGCGGTCTGATCTATTCCGGCGGCCGCGAATTCCTGAGCGTTTGGGAAAAGGGTAGCTTTTTCTACGGTGATCTGAACCTGCCCAAATGGCCCGGACGTCTGTTGTTTGTGGTCGGTATCGCCGCCTGCTGGCTGCGTCTGGCGGAACTGGCGATGCGCGATGTGCGGACCATCCTGTCCGGGGGCATCGTCTCGGACGAAGAAAACCACACAATCGAGCTCGTTGCCGAAAAAGAGGTGCTGTAATGGATGCGTCGACCATCGGGCTGATTGCCTTTGCTGCCGTTCTGATCCTGTTGGCGCTGCGTGTGCCGATTGCCTTTGCGCTGGCCAGCGTCGCGACGATTGCGACCTTCTTTATCTTTGCCTTCCGCACTGGCACTTTCATGCCTGAACGTGCCATCCGTGCGACAACGTCGATGGTGTTCTCGAACTCCTTTGACCTGATACACTCCTACGATCTATCGATGATACCGCTGTTTGTCGCGCTTGGGCACATTGCCTATCGCGCGGATATCACGACCAAGATCTACCACGCGGCCAAGGTCTGGCTGACACGTCTGCCCGGCGGTGTTGCCATGGCAAGCGTCATGGGCTGTGGCGGATTTTCGGCCATTACCGGCAGCTCTATCGCCTGTGCCTCGACCATGGGGAAAATCTGTACGCCCGAGATGCTGCGCATGGGCTATGACCCGCGTCTGGCAACAGCGTCGGTCGCGGCAGGGGGCACGCTGGGCTCGCTGATCCCGCCGTCGGTTCTTTTCATCATCTACGGTATCTTCACCGAAACCTCGATTTCGTCGCTGTTCCTCGCGGGTGTTTTGCCGGGGCTGCTGACGCTGGCGGGCTTTATCCTCGTGATCGCCGTCTGGGTCTGGCGTTCGCCCGAAATCGCCCCTTCGACAGCGACACGCTACTCCGCCAAAGAACGCTTTGCGGCGGCGGCTGAAAGCTGGCCTGCGGTCATGCTGTTCGTGTTGATCATCGGCGGTATCTACGGCGGTATCTTTACGGCGACCGAAGCGGCGGCTGTTTGCGTGGTCGCGGCGACGCTGATCGGTTTTGCGCAGCGCAAGCTGACCTTGCAGGGCCTGTGGGACGCGGTGAAAGAGACGTGCATCCAGACCGCAGCGATCTTCTTTATCGCGGCAGGGGCCAAGATTTTTGTGGCCTTTATCGCCCTGACCAACGTTGCCCCGATGATTGTGAACGTCGTGGCCGAGGCAGAGCTGTCAGTCGTGGTCCTGCTGCTGGCGATTGCCGCGATCTATCTGCTGCTTGGCATGTTCCTTGATCCCATCGGCATCATGGTTCTGACCCTGCCACTGATGATCCCGCTGGTGGAAAGCTATGACATGAACCTGATCTGGTTCGGTGTTGTGGTGATTAAACTGCTGGAAATCGGGCTGATCACGCCGCCTGTCGGGTTGAACGTCTTTGTTATCGCCAATGTGGTGGGCAAAGAGGCTCCGATCGACAAGATCTTTGCCGGTATCACGCGCTTCCTCAGCGTTGACGTGATCGTGCTGGTGCTGATCATGTCCTTCCCGATGATCTCGCTGCTTATTCCTATGGCGGCGCGATGAGTGGGGACACCACAGACAGGAAGTTTGCCAACACTCTGGCGCGGGGGCTTGCTGTATTGCGGGCCTTTCGCGCCAGTGACAGCGGGCTGACCCACGCGCAGATTGCCGACCGGACGGGGCTGCCCAAGCCTACGGTGTCGCGGCTGACCTATACGCTGTGCGAACTCGGCTACCTCAGCCATGGCGGGCGCAATGACCGCTTTCGGCTGGGGCCGTCAGCCATCGCGCTTGGCTCTGTCGCGTCGGTGGCGGTGAACTTTCTGGATTTGGTGTCCGACGCCATGCAAGAGCTGGCCGATAAAACGGGCACGCTATTGCTGGTCGCCGTGCGCGACGACGAGAAAATGATGCTGGTGCGCACATGGCGGCCACAGAATGCATCGACCATCTGGCTGGAGCCGGGGCACCGGATTCCAGTGTTCGGATCGTCGTCAGGCATGGCCGTCGTGGCGTCACTTGGCGAAGAGCGCTTTGAGCAGTTGACGCCCGAAGCGGATATGCGAAGGTTCCGGGCGGAGGGATATTCGCAATTGATAGAACAAGGGTTCGCCTACGCGTCGGAGGGCACACGATATGCCAGTACGATCAACGCCGTAAGTGTCCCCTATTTTGCCGAAGAGTTCGGCGAACCGGTATCGTTCACCGCCGGGGCCATGCCACATGATTTGCCCGATTCCCGTATCGTGCAAGAGGTCGGCCCCGCGTTGCGTGAACTGGTGCGCGCGCTTGAACAGCGCACCGGGCGCACCCCCGCGCTCAGCCGCCGGGACTGAAACAAGACTAGACCAAGGAATATGCTAAATGACTGACAAGATTGGATATACCCGCAAAGGCGACGTGGCCGTGCTGCGGATCAAGAACCCCCCGGTCAATGCGTTGTCCCATGCTGTTCGTGAAGGTCTGGTTGCCGGTATGGCGCAGGCCGAGGCCGATGACGGCGTCAAGGCCGTGGTTATCGTCGGCGAGGGCCGCGCCTTTATCGCCGGTGCGGATATCACCGAATTCGGCAAAACGCCGCTGGAACCTTTCCTGCCGGATGTGTGCAAACGGATCGAGGATTCCCCGCTGATCGTTGTTGCCTCCATGCATGGTGTGTCCTTGGGCGGCGGGCTCGAGATCGCGCTGTCGGCGCATTACCGTGTGGCGCAGCCGTCGGCCAAAGTGGGCCTGCCCGAGGTACATCTGGGCCTGATCCCCGGTGCCGGTGCGACCCAGCGTTTGCCGCGTCTGATCGGTGTGGACCCCTCGCTTGATCTGATCACCTCTGGCCGTCAGGTCAAAGCGGCCGAAGCGGAAAGCCTTGGCATCGTCGATCAGGTCACCGAGGGCGACCCCGAGGATGTGGGCGTCGCCTATGCCGAGAACCTGATCGCCACCAACGCACCGCGCCGCCCCGTCAGCGAGATGGCCGCACCCGCGCCGATCGACTGGGATGCGGCTTATGACGGGACGCTGAAAAAGGGGCGGGGGCAAATCTCTCCGGCGCAGGCGGTCCGCGCGGTTCAGGCCGCGGCAGAGCGGCCCTTTGACGAAGGCATGCTGGCCGAGCGCAAGATCTTCATGGAGTTGATGGAGACAGACCAGCGTCAGGGCATGATCCACGCGTTCTTCTCTGAGCGTGCGGTAGGCAACCTGCCGGAACTGAAAGGCGTCGAACCCCGCGCGTTGCAATCCATCGGCATCATCGGCGGCGGCACCATGGGCGCAGGCATCGCCACGGCTGCGCTGTTGGCAGGCTTCAACGTCGTGCTGATCGAGATGAAGGAAGACGCCGCAGAGGCCGCGCGCGGTCGCATCGCGGGCAATCTTTCCGGCGCGCTTAAGCGTGGCAAGATCACGCAGATGAAATATGACGCGATGACCAACACCGCGCTTGAGGTGTCGATCAACTATGACAGCCTCGCCTCGGTCGATCTGGTGATCGAAGCCGTGTTCGAGGACATGGGTGTCAAGAAAGAGGTGTTCGGCAAGCTTGATGCCGTGTGCAAACCCGGTGCTATTCTGGCGTCCAACACGTCCTATCTGGATGTGGACGAGATCGCGGCCAGCACCTCGCGCCCTGCGGATGTGATCGGGCTGCACTTCTTCTCGCCTGCGCATATCATGAAGCTGCTCGAAGTGGTGGTCGCCGAAAAGACCGCCCCCGATGTGGTCGCCACGGGCTTTGCTCTTGGCAAGGCGCTGAACAAGATTTCCGTGCGCGCCGGTGTCTGCGACGGGTTTATCGGCAACCGTATTCTGGCAACCTACCGCACCGCTGCCGATCACATGGTGCTTGATGGCGCATCGCCGTTCCAGATCGATAAGGCGCTGGTGGATTTCGGCTTTGCCATGGGCCCCTTTGCCGTGGGCGATCTGGCCGGACTCGATATCGGCTGGGCCACACGCAAGCGCAAAGCGGCGACGCGCCACCCTGCCGAACGCGTGCCGACATACCCCGACAAGATCTGCGAAGCGGGCAACTTCGGTCAGAAGACCGGCAAAGGCTACTACATCTATGAGGCCGGATCGCGCGGCGGCGTGCCGAACCCCGAAGTATCCGAGCTGATCGCCGCCGAACGCGCCGAGCGTGGCATCACCCCGCGTGACTTTACCGACGCAGAGATCGTCCGCCGCTATATGGCCGCGATGGTCAACGAGGCGGCAAAGGTCGTGGGCGAGGGCATCGCGAAGCGGCCCTTGGATGTGGATATGGTCCTGCTCTTTGGCTACGGCTTCCCGCGCTACTGGGGTGGCCCGATGAAATGGGCCGACCTGCAAGGGCTGCCTGCACTGCTGGCCGACATCGAAAGCTACGCCAAGGAAGACGCCTGGTTCTGGGAACCCGCGCCGCTGCTGAAACAGTTGGTGGCCGAAGGGCGCAACTTTGACGACCTGAACAAACAAGCCGCTAAGTAAATGAACAAGGGCGCAATGCCCGACAGTATAAACCGGAGGAAGACAAATGGATCTGAGCTATAGCGACGAAGAAAAGGCTTTCCGCGCCGAAGTGCGGGCCTTTCTTGAGGAAAAGCTCCCCAAGGAAATGAGCGACAAAATCCGCAAGGGTGAAGAGCTGGGTAAAGACGGTCAGGAACAGTGGCATGCTATCCTGAACGCCCAAGGCTGGCTGGCCCCGAACTGGCCCAAGAAATTTGGCGGTGCGGAATGGAACGCGGTGCAGCGTCACATTTTCGAAGAAGAAGCCGCTGCCGCCTATGCGCCGCGCATTGTGCCTTTTGGCCTGTCGATGCTGGCCCCCGTGCTGCAAAAATTCGGCTCGCAAGAGCAGAATGACTACTGGCTGCCCCGCATCCTGTCGGGCGAAGACTGGTGGTGTCAGGGCTATTCCGAGCCGGGTGCGGGGTCCGACCTTGCATCGCTCAAGACCGAAGCGGTTCTGAACGACGAAGGCACGCACTACATCGTCAACGGCCAGAAGACCTGGACCACGCTGGGTCAGCACGCGAACATGATCTTCTGCCTTGTACGCACTGACAAGACGGTCAAGCAGCAAGAGGGTATTTCCTTCCTGCTGATCGACATGGACACCCCCGGCGTCGAAGTGCGCCCGATCATCCTGCTCGACGGCACCCACGAGGTGAACGAAGTCTGGTTCTCGGATGTGAAAGTCCCGGTCGAAAACCTTGTCGGCAAAGAGAACGAAGGCTGGACCTACGCCAAGTACCTGCTGACCCACGAACGCACTAACATCGCGGGCGTCGGGTTCTCGCAAGCGGGTCTGACTGCGGTCAAACGTATCGCCAAGGCTGAGATGTCCGGCGGCAAGCCGTTGATGCAGAACCCGCATTTCGCGGCACGTGTGGCGCAGGTTGAAATCGACCTGATGGCGATGAGCACCACAAACCTGCGCATCGTCTCAAAGGCGGCAGCGGGCGCGGCACCGGGCGTTGAATCGTCCATGCTGAAGGTCAAAGGCACGATCATCCGTCAGGAGATCAACGACCTCGCACGTCGTGCGGCGGGTGCCTATGCGATGCCATTCGCATCCGAAGCGATCGAAGGGTCGAACCTGGCCCTGCCTGATCCGTTGAATGCCGGCCCCGTCGCCGCGCAATATTTCAACAACCGTAAACTGTCGATCTTTGGCGGCTCGAACGAAATCCAGCGCCAGATCATTGCCAAAACAACGATGGGAGGTGGAGCATGAACTTCGACCTGACAGAAGAACGCCAAATGCTGCAAGACAGTCTGCGCCGTTTCCTGCGCGACAAATACGATACAGCAGCCCGCAACAAGATCCTTGAAAGCGACACCGGCTTTTCCGCGGACATCTGGAACGGTCTGGCCGAACTGGGCGTCATCGGCGCACTGTTCACCGAAGATCAGGGCGGCTTTGGCGGCGCTGGTTTCGACATCGCCGTCGTGTTCGAGGAACTGGGCCGCGCAGGCGTGGTCGAACCCTTCCTTGATACCGCCATTCTGGGCGGTGGTCTGATTGCCGACCTGGGCAATGACGACCAGCAGGCCCACGTTGAAGAACTGATCGGTGGCGCGTTGCAGGTGGCTTTTGCCCACGGCGAACCCACCAGCCGCTATGACCTGAACCAGGTGACCTCCACGGCCAAGGTCGATGGCGACAACGTCGTGCTGAACGGTCGCAAGGCCGTTGTGGTCAACGCTGAAAACGCCGACATGCTGATCGTTTCTGCCCGCGAAAGCGGCGAGGCAGGCGACGAAAACGGGATCTCGCTGTTCCTCGTGCCGGCGGATACCAAGGGCATCACGCTGCAAGGCTATGCGCTTTTGGCCGGTGGCCGTGCCGCCGAAGTCACGCTGGATGATGTGTCCGTCCCTGCCTCTGCCCGTCTGGGTGAAGCGGGCAAGGCGTTCAAGGCGATCGAGGCGCGCGTCGCTGCGGCCAATGTCGCGATCTGTGCGGAAACACTGGGTGCGATGGAAACGGCAACCCGCCTGACCCGCGAATACCTGATGACCCGCAAGCAGTTCGGCAAGCCCATCGGCACGTTCCAGGCGCTCGCGCACCGCATGTCCGACCTGCTGATCGAGATGGAGCAGGCGCGCTCTGCCGTGATCGTAGCCGCGGGTAACCTCGAAGCGGAGTACAAAGCGCGCGAGACGCATATCTCTGCCGCCAAGAACCTGCTGGGTCGCGCGGGCCGTCTGGTTGCCGAAGACAGCATCCAGATGCACGGCGGTATCGCCATGACGCAAGAATACGAACTGGCCCATATCGCCAAGCGTATCATCATGGCAGACCACCGCTTTGGTGACACCGACCACCATCTGGAGCGTTTCATTGCCCTTGCAGCAGCCTGATGAAAGCCAGCTGATCCGGGACGAGACCGGCACCCAAACCCTGGTCGGATATGTCGTCGACATATCCGATCCGGCCCACGGGCGCTGCTTTCTTGATCTGGGTCCGCAACACTTCAACCGCCATGGGGTTCTTCATGGCGGTATTGCCGCCACATTGCTGGATAACGCCTGTGGCATGACCGGATCGCTGAGCGTGGATCCCACCGGCCAGCACCCGTTCCTCACGATCTCGCTGACGACCCAGTTTCTGGCCGCGGGGCAGCCCGGGCGCGTGACCGCGACCGGCACGATCAAGGGCGGTGGCCGCAGTCTGCTGTATATCGATGCTGAACTCGTCCACGAAGACGGCACGGTCATTGCGACATCCACAGGCGTGTTCAAGCGCGTCCCACAGGAGAAACTGAAATGAGCGCTCGGATCGAAGACAAGGGTGACCGGATCGTCATCTGGAACGGAAACGCGCATAAGCGGGGGGCCCTGTCGCCCGAGCTTTACGCCTGCATCGGCCAAGCGATTGAAATGGCCGCCGAGCCGCGTATCCGTGCCGTGATCCTCACCTCCGAAGGGGATTTCTTTTGCGCGGGCGGCGATCTGAATGTCCTGATCGCCCGCCGCGACATGCCCAAAGATGAACGTCGGGGTAAGATCAACGAATTGCACAGCCTGATCCGCGCGATCCGGTCCTGTCCGGTGCCGGTCATCGCCGCCGTCGAAGGCGGTGCCGCGGGGGCAGGGCTGTCTTTCGCGCTGGCCTGCGATCTGATCGTTGCCGCCGCCGGTGCCAAGTTCACTGCTGCTTACGTCAAGGCAGGGCTGGTGCCCGATGGCGGGCTGACCGCCTCACTTGCGCGTGCGCTGCCGCGGCAGCTCGCGATGGAGATGTGCATGTTGGCGCAGCCCGTCACCGTTGAACGCATGCATGATCTGGGCGTGGTAAATGCCGTCACCGACAAGGGCGGCGCGTTTGAGGCCGCAATGGCGCTTGCCGACCGCTTGGCCGCAGGCCCCCGCGAAGCCCAAGGGGTGATCCGCGGGCTGGTCGCGCAGGGCTATGACGTGTCCGAGGCCGACCAGCTTGAAGCGGAATGTGACGCCATGGCCCATGCCACTGGCGCAGATGAAGCCGCCGAAGGCATCGCCGCTTTCCTCGAGAAGCGCACACCGAATTACGGCGGCTGACCCTCGGCCACCGATTTATTGACCCAACCCGCAGCCAGACGCGCTGACCGGGTTCTGAAAGACTGCGGGGAGGCAGAGAATATAATGGTACGTGTAGAGCAATTTCTGGCGGATCAAGTGGCCGCACGCGGGGACGCGCCCGCGCTGAGCGACAGCACAGGGGTACGCTGGACGTACAAGATGTTCGACAAGGCAAGCGATGACATCGCGCAGGCGCTCAAGGATGCCGGTGTGCAGCCCAACGACCGCGTGCTGATGCTGTCGGAAAACTGTGCCGCCGCCGTGGCTACTGTGTTTGGCACGTGGAAAGCCGGCGCAGTCATCATCCCCGTCAACGCACGCCAAAGCGCGGGCGAAATCCAGCGGATCATTGACCACGCGGCACCTGCTGCTGTGCTGATGACCTGCCACGCCTCACCCGATGCGACAGCCCATGCGGAACGGCTGGGTGCCGCAGAGATCACCGGTGCCTTCGGCGCGATGCATCTGGCCACCCCGATCGCCAGCAACCCTGATGGCGATTTGAGCGATGTGGCCGTGCTGCTGTATACGACCGGCACAACGGGCGACCCCAAGGGCGTCATGCTGACCCATGCCAACGTGCGCTTTGGCGGCAATGCCTCGGCGACGCTGCGGGGGATCAATGCGGGCGATGTCGTCTATGGCGTGTTGCCGCTGACCCATGTTTTCGGACTGTGTTCGGTTATGACTGCATCCTGCTGCGCCGGTGCCGAAATCCGGCTGGAGGCGCGTTTCTCGGCTGAAAAGCTCTATACTGCGCTGACCACGGGGGTGAACTTCCTGTCGGCCGTGCCGCAGATGCACGCGCTGCTGATGCAATACACGAAAGAGCAGGGGCTGACGCAGCTCAACTCCAAAACGTTGCGCTATGTATCTTCGGGGGCGGCACCGCTGGACCCCACGTGGAAGCGCAAGGCCGAAGCCTTTTACGGCGTCGCGATCCAGAACGGCTATGGCATGACGGAATCCACCGCCGGTATCTCGGCCACCAGTAACCCGCTGGGATCGCCCGATATCTCGGTCGGTCCGTCCTTGCCCGGTGTCGAGACCAAGATTGATGATACCGTCGAAGGCGGCAGCAATGGCAAGGGCGAGGTCCTGACCCGTGGGGCCCACGTCATGAAGGGCTACTACAAGAACCCCGAGGAAACCGCCAAAGTCCTCGGCCAGGATGGCTGGCTGCGCACCGGCGATCTGGGGACGTTCGACGAACACGGTCACCTGCATATTCTGGGCCGCTCGAAAGAGTTGATCATCCACGGCGGGTTCAACGTCTACCCGCCCGAGGTAGAGGCCGCGATCAACGATCACCCGCAGGTCATTCAGGCCGCCGTGGTGGGCCGGTCCACCGGCAATGACGAAGAGGTGCTGGCCTTCGTCCAGATCGCCGAGGGCGATACGCTGGACCCGCAAGACCTGAAGGCCTTCGTTACGGAACGGCTGACTGGCTATAAACGCCCCAGCCAGTTTATCATCGGAACGGCCCTGCCTGCAGCGCCCACGGGCAAGATCCTCAAGCACAAGCTGATCGAGACGTTCAAGGATCAGCTGGCCTGAATGGCTTCTGATTGTTCGCTTTGAGATGTTCAGGAAAAAGGCCGGTCCCCCGTGGTGGGGGCCGGCCTTTTCCTTTGTCGCTGGTGTGCGGCTGGCGCTTAGACGTAGACGTCTTCGGCCGCAGCGCGGATAGCGCGGATGTTTTCGCCGTAGGGGGCAGGGTTGCTGACCGACCCGCCACGGAACACGGCGGAGCCTGCGACCAGCACATCAGCCCCCGCCTGCGCCACGCTGGAAGCGGTGTTGACGTCCACACCTCCGTCAATTTCGATATGCACCGGACGGTCACCAATCATCGCGCGCAGGGTGCGGATCTTGTCGCTCATGTCGATGAACTTCTGCCCGCCGAAACCGGGGTTCACGGTCATCACACAGACCAGATCGGCAACGTCCAGCAGATGCTCTACCGCTGCGGCAGGCGTGCCGGGGTTCAGCGCGACACCGGCCTTGGCACCGGCACCGCGGATCGCTTGCAGCGTGCGGTGGATGTGGGGGCCTGCTTCGACATGGGCAGTGATCACATCGGCACCGGCTTTGGCGAAGGCATCAATGTAGGGATCAACGGGTGCGATCATCAGATGCACGTCCATCACGCCCTTGATATGGGGGCGGATCGCGGCGCAGGTGGTTGGGCCAAAGCTGATGTTCGGGACGAAATGCCCGTCCATTACGTCGACATGTACCCAGTCCGCGCCCTGTGCTTCGATGGCTTCGCACTCTGCCCCGAAATTGGCAAAGTCGGCAGCAAGGATGGAGGGGGCGATTTTGATCGAACGGTCGAAGGTCATGGGATCGGGCCTTTTGTGAAAGGGAGGGGGCTGATGCAGCGGTGACGCCCATATAGGCAATGTCGCGCGCGCTGGCAATCTGGGGAGCCGTCGGCGAGGATTTAAGGCCATTTGGAAGCGGGCGAGGCTGGGTGCCAAAGGCCGTGACGCTTCGTTCTTGCGGGTGGTTTTCGGGGGGCGTGCGCTTGACACTACGTCATGCCACGACCCATTGTGCGCGCAAATTCAAGGGGAGGATATCATGACCACATTCAACCGCCGCCAGACATTGGCGACCATGGGGGCCGCTGCCGCGGTCGGGCTTGCTGCACCGGCTGTTGCGCAGGGCAAAAAGATCACTCTGGGCGCGCTGCGCTTTACCAGCCATTCCGGCACATTCGTGGCCTATCAGCGCGAGTATTTCAAGCAGGCCGGTCTGGATGTCGAGCTCAAGTTCTTTCAGGCCGCGCAGCCGATGGCCGTGGCGATTGCCAGCGGGGATGTCGACTATGCCGTGACCGCGATCTCGGGCGGGCTGGTGTCGCTGGCGGATAAGGGTGCGATCAAGGTGATCGGCGGTGCTTTGTCTGAAGAGAAGGGCATTGACGGGCAGAAGTTTCTGGCCTCGGACGCGGCCTATCAGGCGGGTGTGACCGCGCCTGCGATGCTGGACGGGAAGAGCTTTGGCATGACCACGGCGGGATCGTCGTTCCATTATATGGGGTCAAAGATGGCGCAGGCCGAGGGGATCGAGCTGTCGTTCAAGCCGTTGCAGAAGGTGGGTGCCATCATCGGCGCGCTGAAGACCGGCCAGATTGATGGCTGGTCCATCGTGCCCCATATCGCCAAGCCACTGGCGGGCTCGGGTGCCGTGCATATCATCGGGAACGTCTCTGATTATCTGCCCGACTATCAGGTCACCACGGTCTTTACCTCGACCAAGAACGCGAGTGAGGAAAAGCAGCAGACGCAGGATTACCTTGCGGCCTATGCCAAGGGGGTGGCCGACTACAACGCCGCGATGATCGAACAGACCGCCGGTGCGGAAGGCGTGGCCGAGATGGTCAAGCTGATCCACAACTACGTCTACACGGACAAGACGCTAGAGGCCGCGACGCCGGGGATTGTCAACGGCACCATGCGTCTGAACGAGGGGGCCGCGTTGAACGTCGCCTCTGTGCGTGACCAGCTGAGCTGGTTCCAGTCCGAGGGGCTTGTAGATGCGGATATCACGCTTGAGACGTTGATCGACACTTCATTCGTCGACACCATCGGCGCCTGATCGCGCCATCTATACCAACGACAGGTCGGGCAGGCTTTGCCCGGCCTTTGATATTTCAGGACGTTTCTCATGGATCTTAGGTTAGCGGGGGTCAGCCATACCTATGGCGAGACCGAAGTGCTGCGCGATATCAACCTTGATATTCCGTCAGGGCAGATTGTCTGCATCGTCGGGCCTTCGGGCTGTGGCAAGTCGACCCTGCTGCGGATGCTGGGCGGGCTGGAGCAGCCGACTTCGGGTCAGGTGTTGCAACTGGGCACGCCCCCAGCCGGCTGTCTGAATCCGCTCACCTACGTATTTCAGGACTTCGCCTTGCTGCCCTGGCGCAGCGTGCGCGGCAATGTGGCGCTGGTGCTGGAGGATCACGGTCTGGACGCCGCCGCGCGGGCGCGGATCATCGACGATGTGCTGGCGCGTACCAAACTGACCGAGTTTGCCGATGCCCTGCCCAAGCAGCTTTCGGGCGGGATGAAACAACGGGTCGCCATCGCGCGCGCCCTGGCGGTGAACCCCGCGGTGATGTTGATGGACGAACCGCTGAGCGCCCTCGACAGCCAGACGCGCGAGCTGTTGATGGACGATCTGATCAGCCTGTGGACACGCCAGCCCTTTACCGCCGTCTATGTCACGCACAATCTGGCAGAGGCCGTGCGGCTGGGGCACCGGATCGTGGTTCTATCTCGCCGCCCCGGGCAGATCCGCGAAGTGGTCGAGCTGACCACCCCGCTGGCAGAGCGCGCCTATGGCGATGCCGCACTTGAGGCGCAACAACAACATTTGTGGGGGTTGATGCGCGAAGAAGCCGCCGCCGCCGATGCGGAGTTGATCCATGTCTGATACAGCACATACAAACAGCCGCCCCGTCGCCTTTCGCGGCGGCGGTTTTGCCCCCAAGCAACGGCGGGGCATGGGGGTCTTGGTCTTTGTCCTGCTGATCCTGCTGGCCGAATGGGGCACGCGCAGCGGCTTTATCTCTAACCTGACATTGCCGCGCCCCTCGGATGTGGCGATGACCTTTGTCGAGCTGTGGCAATCGGGGATGCTGTTCAAACACCTGGCCCCCTCGCTCAGCCGCTTGGCTGTGGGGGCGACGCTTGGGGCCCTGGTTGGTGTCGGCGTCGGGGTGATGATCGGGCTGTTCAGCTATGTGCGTGCCGGGCTGGTGCCCTTGGTTGCGGCGCTGTTCCCGATCCCCAAGATCGCGCTTTTGCCGTTGTTTGTGATCTGGTTCGGCATTGACGAGGGCAGTAAATACGCGCTGATCGCCTTTGGGACATTCACGCCGACGGTCGTGGCGACCTATGCTGCGGTGGACAATGTGGACCGCGGATTGATCCGCATGGGGCAGAGCTTTGGTCTGTCGTGGTGGTCGATCGTGCGCAAGATCGTACTGCCGGGGGCGATGCCGGGCATCCTGTCGGGGCTGCGCATCTCTTTGGCGATTGCGATCATCCTGTTGGTGGCTGCTGAAATGCTGGGCGCGGAATATGGCATCGGGGCGTATATCCTTGAGGCCGGCAGTCTTTATGATCTTGAACGTCTGTTTGCGGGTGTCGTGATCCTGTCGGTGTTGGGGGTTTGCGTGAGCGCCGTGATTGCCGCCATCGAAACCCGCGTGCTGCGCTGGCGGGTCTGACCGGAGGGAACCCGTTTCGGGCATAGGTCGTTATTCTTTCACACCAAACAGTGCAGAGGGGACGACGATGTCAGGGATATCCAAGGGCACCAAGGTCAAATGGGACTGGGGGCAGGGCACTGCCAGTGGCAAGGTGACAGAACGCTTTACCAAAAGTGTGACCCGTACGTTGAAAGGGTCCGAGGTCACGCGCAACGGGTCCGATGATGATCCGGCACTGCTGATCGAGCAAGACGACGGGGATGAGGTGCTCAAGCTGTCGTCGGAAGTCGAGCCCGCCTGACAAATGGGCGGCGCGGGGCTGACCTACTATGGCGATGACCGCCCCGGCATTTCGCGTCAGCGACGCGGGCGCGGGTTTACCTATAAGGCACCGGACGGCACTACCATCGCCCGCGGAGAAGAGCGCGCGCGGCTGGAAGCGATGGCGGTGCCGCCCGCCTATGAAGACGTGTGGATGACGCCTTTGGTGAACGGGCATTTGCTGGCCACGGGGCGCGACACCCGTAATCGCAAACAATATCGCTATCACGAAAAATGGTCAGAGGCGCAGGCAGAGACGAAATTCGCGAGCCTGGTGGATTTTGCGCATGCTTTGCCGCGCCTGCGCCGCTTTGTCGCCCGCGATCTGGATCAGCAGGCAGGGGAGCGCAGCTTTGCCTTGGCCAGCGCCGTCACGCTGATCGACCGCGCGTCGCTGCGGGTGGGTAATCCGGACTACACGCGCGAGAATGGCAGCTATGGCACGCTGACCCTGCGGTCGAAACACGTAAAGCTCGACGGGAATGTGATCCGGCTGCGCTATACGGCCAAAGGCGGCAAGAAGGTGCGGCGGCAGATCAATGACCGGACGCTGGCCAAAACGCTGGAGAAAATTAACGACCTGCCGGGGGCGGAGCTGCTGACATGGGCCGATGCGCAGGGCGAGGTGCATCAGTTGAACTCAGCCGGATTGAACGCCTATATCGCCGAAGCATCGGGGTGCGACGACTTTACCGCCAAGACGTTCCGCACATGGGCGGGCACCGTTGCCGCCTTCGAGGCCGCCGAGAAGGGGCGGGCCACCATCAAGCAATTGGCCGAAGCCGCCGCCGCACAGCTAAGCAATACGCCGACCGTGGCGCGCAACAGCTATATCCATCCGGCGGTGATTGATCTGGCGGGCGAAGCGCCGCCCGAGATCAAGGTCGGGCGCAAGACCGGGCTATTCGCCTCGGAAGCGCGGCTGCTGACGTATCTGGAACAGGTCTGAGCCGCGTTTACGCGTCGCTGTCCGGTGTGCAGAACATATCATAGACGACTTCCATGATCTTTTGCGGACGGTCATCGGCCAGCCTGTAAAAGATCGTTTTGCCGTCGCGGCGTGGCGTTACCAGCCCTTCTAGCCGCAAGCGTGACAGCTGTTGGGATACCGCCGCCTGACGGGCGGACAGCAGCTCTTCCAGCTCGGTGACGGATTTTTCGCCTGCAGAGAGGTGACACAGGATCATCAACCGCCCCTCATGGCTGATCGCCTTGAGGAAGTTAGAGGCACGTGCGGCGTTTTCGGCCATACGGTCCCGATCGGCTTGGCTCATTTCTGTGTCGGAACCGGGGTTACCCACTGGTTAACATCCTTGGCTGAATAAAGGGGGATTGGCGTGCGCATATCGCAAGGGGCGCTAGCTTTTGGCGGGGTCTGGCATCAATTTGGCGTCGGATAGCATTTTTTCCAGAACGCCCCAAAAGAAATCTTCGCCCGGGTAGCCTTCGATGCGCGACACCTCATGGCCGTCGACCATCAACACGAACGTCGGCGTGTAATGCAGGCCGCGGGCAAAGTGCAGATCGGCGGGTTTGTCATCGTTGATATCAACGCGGCGCAGCGGGGCTGCCTTGCCCGCTTGGGTCTTGGGATAGATCGGGGCGATCTGGTCATCCCAACGGGCACACCATACGCAGCCCTGTTCCTCGACCATGATCAGCGCGGTCTGGGCCGCTGCGATCACAGGGGAAACCGCAAGGCCTGCGGCCACCAAGAGAGACAAGAAAGCAGTGCGCAACCGCATAGGGAATTCACCTGTTGATTTCAAAATACTTAATGTGAATATGTGAATGGCACAAGATAAAGGCAACCTGCATGCTTGAAATCACCTTTCTGGGCGCGGCGTTTGCCGGGCTTTTGTCCTTTTTGTCGCCCTGCATCCTGCCGATCGTGCCCTTTTATCTGAGCTATCTGGCGGGCGTCGGCATGAACCAGATCACGTCGGACGGGCCGGTGGATGCCGCCGTGCGCCGGCGCGCGGTGATCGCGGCGCTGTTCTTTGCGGCGGGGGTGATCACGATCTTTGTCGGGCTGGGGGCGGTGGCCACGACCTTTGGCCAGATCGTGCGAGACTATTTTGATATTTTGCGATGGGTCGCTGCGGCTGTTATCATTGCGATGGGGCTGCATTTTTTGGGCGTGATCCGTATCGGGTTTCTATATCGCCAGTTTCGTGCGGATGCGGGGAACACGACGGCAACCAGTTTTCTGGGGGCCTATGTGATCGGGCTGGCCTTTGCCTTTGGTTGGACCCCTTGCGTCGGGCCGGTGCTTGCGGCGATCCTGTTCACCGCCGCGGGGGCCGAGACGGCGGGCTCGGGCGCGCTGTTGCTGCTGACCTACGGCGTGGGCATGACCGCGCCTTTCGTACTGGCGGCGCTGTTCATCGGGCCGTTCATGCGCTGGATGGCGGGGTTCCGGCAACATCTGGGCACGGTAGAAAAGGCGATGGGGGTTCTGCTGATTGTCTTTGGCCTGCTGATCGCCACCAACTCGATCAACTATATTGCGCAGTGGATGCTTGAAACCTTCCCTGTTTTCAGCGCCATTGGCTAACAACCGGAGGGACTTTTGATGAAGATGATCCGAAACGCTTTGGCCGCGCTGGCGGCTGTCGCTTGTATGGTGACTGCGGGCACTGCCGCGACCCTGGGGGATGACGGTTTGCACAAGACCGCCTGGATGCGCGAGACCTTCAAAGATCTGCGCGACGATCTGGCCGAGGCGACGGAGGAGGGTAAGCGCCTGATGGTCATCATCGAACAGCGCGGCTGCATCTACTGCAACAAGATGCACGAAGAGGTTTTCCCCCTGCCCAAGATCGATGCCTACCTGCGCGAGAACTTCTTTGTCGTGCAGATCAACATGTTCGGGGATGTCGAGGTCACCGACTTTGACGGAGAGACATTGCCCGAGAAGGAGATGGTGCGCAAATGGCGTCAGATGTTCACGCCGACGCTGATGTATTTCCCCCAGACCGTGGACGAAGGGCAGACGGCGGTTGAGGCGGCGGTCGCGACGGTCCCCGGTGCCTTTGGTCCGGCGACGACCTTTCACATGATGAACTGGGTCGTCGACAAGGGATATGAGGGGGACGAGACGTTCCAGAAATATCACGCGCGTATGCTCATTGAAGAGCAGGAATAACGGCGGTAGGATCCGCTAAATGCCGTGCTGCTATAAGAAATTCAATAAATTGAATTTATAGTTGCGTCATTTTGGCGCGGGCAGTAGGGTTTTCAAAAGGAATGTCTGTGGGAGGACGCATGAAAGTTTCCGTATTTGCCTTGGTGGCCTCTGTCGGCTTTGCCGCGGCGGCGCATGCGGCCGACGTGGCCCCCGGTGACGTGGTCTATGATGAGTATGGCGCGGTTGAACAATCGCTGACCGGCACCCCCGGCAACCCCGAAGAGGGGGCCAAGATCGTGGGCAGCAAAAAGCTTGGCAACTGCATCGCCTGCCATCAGGTCAGCGCTTTGCCCGATATCCCGTTCCAGGGCGAAATCGGCCCGATGCTGGATGGGGCGGGGGACCGCTGGACCGAGGCTGAATTGCGCGGCATCGTGGCCAATGCGAAGATGTTGTTCGAGGGAACGATGATGCCCGCGTTCTACAAGGACAGCGGCTATATCCGTCCGGGCAAGGGATATACCGGCAAGGCGGCTGACGACACGCTGGGGCCTATTCTGGCCGCCCAGCAGATCGAGGATGTCGTGGCCTATCTTGCCACGTTGAAAGACTAAGAACCCCACCCAGCGGGATCTGATCAGGAGTGATGATAATGGAATTTACACGACGTAGTGCGATTGCGATGGGGGCAGGTGCCTTTGCCGCACTGTCCCTGCCCAAGCTGGCCGTGGCCGCTGCCGGGGATGACGCGATTGCTGCCTTCACCGGCGGTGCAGAGATGGCTGATACCGGCGTGACCCTGACCGCCCCCGAGATTGCGGAAAACGGCAATACCGTCCCGATCGAGGTCGACGCCCCCGGTGCCACTGAAATCATGGTGCTGGCGCTTGGTAACCCCACGCCGCCTGTGGCGAACTTCAAGTTCGGCCCGCTGGCAGCAACGCAGCATGCCTCCACCCGTATCCGCTTGGCGGGCACGCAGGATGTGGTGGCGATCGCCAAGCTGGCCGACGGCTCTTTCGCCAAGGCGACCAGCACAATCAAAGTAACAATCGGCGGCTGCGGCGGCTAAGGCGAGAGGAAGAAAAACATGGCATCTGGTGTAAAACCCCGCGTCAAAGTCCCCAAGTCAGCAGCAGCTGGCGAGACCATCACGATCAAGACCCTGATCAGCCACAAGATGGAATCCGGCCAGCGCAAGGACAGCGACGGCAACACGATCCCGCGGTCGATCATCAACCGTTTCACCTGCGATTTTAACGGCGAGAATGTGATCGATGTGGCGATGGAGCCCGCGATATCGACCAACCCGTATTTCGAATTCGACGCCACCGTGCCCGAAGCGGGGACATTCACCTTCACGTGGTATGACGATGACGGCGATGTCTACGAGGAAACCAAAGACATCGCGATCAGCTAAGCGTCTGCATCCTTGGGAGGAACAGGAATGAGCAATTTCACAAAAGGTCTGGGCGCGTGCCTTGCTGCGGCGCTGATGTCGACGGGGGCCTTCGCCGATCCCGTGGATGATACGCTGGTGATCAACGAAGAGATCGACATCGTGACCCGCACTGCCGCCCCCGCGCATATGGCGGACGCGGTAGACGAGGTCATGTCGGGCTGGCTTTTCCGCGGCACCGAGACCCGTGCGATGCAGGCCGATGATTTTGACAACGCGGGCATGATTTTTGTGGAACAGGCCGAAGATGTCTGGAACACCGCCGACGGGTCAGAGGGTAAATCCTGCGCGGATTGTCACGGGGCCTCGGCCGAGATGGCGGGCGTGCGTCCGGTCTATCCCAAGTATGTCGAAGCCGCGGGCGAGGTGCGCACGCTGGAAATGCAGATCAACGATTGCCGCGAGAACCGCATGGGGGCGGAAAAGTGGAAATACACTGGCGGCGACATGGTGAACATGACGGCGCTGATCTCCTCTGTCTCGCGGGGGATGCCGGTGAACATCGCCATCGACGGTCCGGCCCAATCCACATGGGAGCAGGGCAAAGAGATCTACTATACCCGTTTCGGCCAGCTTGAACTGTCCTGTGCCAATTGCCACGAGGACAATTATGGCAACATGATCCGTGCCGACCACCTGAGCCAGGGCCAGATCAACGGCTTCCCGACTTACCGTCTGAAAAACACCAAGCTGAACGCGGTGCAGGCCCGTTTTAAAGGCTGTGTACGCGACACCCGTGCCGAGACCTTTGACCCCGGCAGCCCCGAGTTTGTCGCGCTAGAGCTGTACGTCGGCTCGCGCGGAAACGGGCTGTCGGTCGAAGGGCCCTCTGTCCGGAACTAACCTGAAAAGACCCGTTTCGTCGATGCGAGGCGGGTCTTTTTATCATATTGTTATTCAAATATGCGCATATGAATTGCGCGTCGAAAAGGCCAACCTATGATCTCTCGTCGTGATTTTCTTCAGGCCAGCATGGCTGCAACGGCTTTGTATGGTGCGTCGTCCTTTGGCAACTGGGGCAAGCTTGCCGCGCAGCAGGCGTTGACGCAGGATAAATTGCTTGAATTCGACACTTTCGGGAATGTCAGCCTGATCCACGTGACCGACATTCACGCGCAGTTGAAACCGATCTATTTCCGCGAACCTTCGGTCAACATCGGTGTGGGCGAGAACCGCGGGAAGGTGCCGCATCTGACCGGCGTGGATTTCCGCAAGCTTTACGGGATCGCGGACGGCAGCCCCTCGGCCTATGCGCTGACCTATAACGATTTTTCGGCGCTGGCGCAGGGCTATGGCAAGATGGGCGGTCTGGACCGTGTGGCGAGTGTGGTCAACCAGATCCGCGCGGACCGGCCCGATGCGCTGCTGCTGGATGGCGGCGACACCTGGCACGGCAGCTACACCTGCTACCACACGCAAGGTCAGGACATGGTCAACGTGATGAACGCGCTCAAGCCTGACGCGATGACCTTTCACTGGGAATTCACGCTCGGCTCCGACCGCGTGGCAGAGATCGTCGAGGGGCTGCCCTTTGCCGCCCTGGGGCAGAACATCTTTGACGCCGAATGGGACGAACCGACAGAGCTTTTCCCACCCTACAAGTTCTACGAGACAGGTGGCGTCAAAGTCGCGGTGATCGGGCAGGCTTTCCCCTATATGCCGATCGCCAACCCCGGCTGGATGTTCCCCGAATACTCGTTTGGTATCCGCGATGAGCGGATGCAGGAAATGGTGGACGAGGTCCGCGCCAAAGGGGCCGAACTGGTCGTCTGCCTGAGCCACAACGGCTTTGATGTGGACAAGCAGATGGCGGGCGTGGTGACGGGGATCGACGTGATCCTGTCGGGTCACACCCATGACGCGCTGCCCGAGCCTGTGCTGGTGGGCGACACGATCATCGTCGCCTCGGGGTCGAACGGCAAATTCGTCAGCCGCGTCGATCTGGACGTGCGCAACGGCCGCATGATGGGCTTCCGCCACAAGCTGATCCCGATCTTCTCTGATGTGATTGCGCCTGATCCGGCGATGAGCGCGCTGATCGACGCACAACGCGCCCCCTATCTTGACCAACTGACAGAGGTGATCGGCACCACTGCCGAAGACACGCTGCTCTACCGGCGCGGCAATTTCAACGGCACGTGGGATGACCTGATCTGCGACGCGCTGCTTTCCGAGCGCGAGGCCGATATCGCGCTGAGCCCCGGTGTGCGGTGGGGGCCGTCGATCCTGCCGGGACAGGACATCACGCGCGAGGATATCTGGAACGTCACCTCCATGACCTACCCCGAAGCCTACCGGACCGAGATGACCGGTGAATTCCTGCATGTCGTGCTGGAAGACGTGGCCGACAACCTGTTTAACCCCAATCCCTATTACCAGCAGGGCGGTGACATGGTGCGCACAGGCGGGCTTGGCTACCGCATTGACGTGACCCAGCCCCAAGGCAGCCGCATCACTGAACTGACCTTGCTGAAAACCGGTGAACGTATCGATCCGGCCAAGACGTATCAGGTTGCAGGCTGGGCCAGCGTGAACGAAGGCACCGAGGGCCCCGCGATCTGGGACGTGGTCGAAAGCCACATCCGCAAGCAGGGCAGCGTGTCGCTGGACCCCAACACCAGCGTCATCGTCAAGGGCGCGTAACAGGGCAGCATGAAAGGCAAGGCCATGGCACCACGGAAGACAGCGAACAGACGGGCCTTCTTGCGTGGCGCGGCGACTGCTGGACTAGGGGCGATGGCGGCCCGTAGCGCTGCCGCGCAATCGCCCGATCCCATGATTGTTGAACCGCAACCCTGGGCGCAGGGCTTGGGCGATGGGGTGGATGTCACGCCCTACGGTCTGCCAATCCGGTTCGAGCAGGACGTGGTACGGCGCAATGTGCCTTGGCTGACGGCGGATACCATCAGTTCGATCAACTTCACCCCGATCCACGCGCTGGACGGTACGATCACCCCGCAGGGCTGCGCCTTTGAGCGGCATCACTCGGGCGCGATCGAACTGTCGAAACAGGATTACCGCCTGATGGTGAACGGGCTGGTGGACCGCCCGCTGGTGTTCACCTACGCCGATCTGGAGCGTTTCCCGCGCGAAAATCACGTATATTTCTGCGAATGTGCGGCCAATTCGGGTATGGAATGGGCGGGCGCGCAGTTGAACGGGGCGCAGTTCACCCATGGCATGATCCATAATATGGAATACACCGGCGTGCCCCTGCGGTTGCTGCTGGAGGAAGCGGGCTATGACCCTGCGGGCAAATGGGTCTATGTCGAGGGCACCGATGCGTCGTCGAACGGGCGGTCGATCCCGATGGATAAGGCGCTCGACGATGTGCTTGTCGCGTTCAAAGCGAATGGCGAGGCGCTGCGCAAGGAACATGGCTACCCCGTGCGGCTTGTCGTGCCGGGGTGGGAGGGCAACCTCTGGGTCAAATGGCTCCGCCGGATAGAGGTCACGGACGCGCCCGTCGAAAGCCGCGAGGAAACGTCGAAATACACCGATACGCTGGCCGATGGCACCAGCCGCAAATGGACGTGGGCGATGGACGCGAAATCCGTCATCACCGCACCAAGCCCGCAAGCGCCGGTGCCCCATGGGGCGGGGCCTTTGGTGATCACCGGGCTGGCATGGTCAGGGCGCGGTGCGATCACCCGCGTGGATGTGTCGACGGATGGTGGTGCAAGCTGGCAAACCGCGCGACTGGCCCAAAAGGGCACGCCGATGGCGCTCACCCGCTTTTACCTCGATGTGCAGTGGGACGGCACAGAGATGCTGCTGCAATCGCGTGCGATGGATGACACGGGCTATGTCCAGCCGACGAAAACGCAACTGCGCGCGGTGCGGGGGCTGAACTCTGTCTACCATAACAACGGCATCCAGACATGGTGGCTGCACGCGGACGGGAGCGTTGAAAATGTCGAAGTTTCTTAACAGCATTGCTTTGTGCCTCATCGCTACGGCCACGGCTTTGCCCTTGGCGGCGGCCCCCTTCGGTCTGGGCCGCGCCGCGCTGCCGGAAGAGATCGCGGCCTGGGATGTGGACGTGCTGCCCGATGGGCGCGGTCTGCCCGAGGGGCAGGGCGATGTGCTGACGGGCGAAGCGATCTTTACCGAAAAATGCGCCGCCTGCCACGGGGACTTTGCCGAAGGCCGCGGGAATTGGCCTGCGCTCGCGGGCGGTCAGGACACGCTGGCGGATGCCGATCCGGTCAAGACGGTCGGGTCTTATTGGCCGCATCTGTCCACAAGCTTCGACTATATCCGCCGATCCATGCCCTATGGCGATGCGGGAACGCTGACGGCGGATGAGGTCTATGCCATCGTGGCGTATATCCTCTATTCCAACGATCTGGTGGCAGAGGAATTTACCCTGTCCAAAGACAACTTCGCCACGGTCCGGATGCCCAATGCCGACGGTTTCCTTCGCGATGACCGCGACACCACCGAAGTGCCGCGCTGGCAGGTCGATCCGTGTATGGAGGACTGCAAGGAAAGCGTGAACGTTACTATGCGCGCGCTGTCACTGGATGTGACGCCCAAGGACGCCGCCCCCGCGACTGAGCCGCAAGAAACGCCCGTTGCCGATGTCGAGCCAGTGTCAGAGCCTGCTGCCGACCCTGCCTTGCTCGCCGATGGAGAGTTGGTGTTCCGCAAATGCAAAGCCTGCCATCAGCTGGGCAAACGCGCCAAAAACCGCGCGGGCCCGGTCCTGAACGGGATCGTCGGTGCGCCTGCCGGTGGGGTCGAGGGGTTCAAGTACTCGCGCGCCCTGATGGCGCAGGCAGAGGATGGGCTAATCTGGACACCCCAGACGCTGGACGCTTTTCTGGCATCACCGCGCAGCTTCATGAAGGGCACCAAGATGGGGTTTTCCGGCTTGAAAAGCGATGCCGAGATCAAGGCGGTGATCGCCTATCTGAACAGCTTTCCTGCCCCGTGACGGCGCGGATGACTGGCGGCGCGCGTCGAGGATGTTAGGGTAAGCGCGTGCCCCTTTGTGAAAGGACCAAGGATGAGATCGTTACAGATTGCCGCAGCACTTTGCCTTTATGCCGCACCGCTCGCCGCTCAGGATCAGGCCGTGACCTACGTATACGACGGCAGCTTTGACGATGCGACCTTCGCGGTCGAGAACGCGATTGTCGGCAAGGGGCTGGTCATCGACCACGTCAGCCACACAGGCGAGATGCTGGCACGTACCGCCAGCGATGTCGGCAGCGAAGTCGAGATCTTTCGCGCGGCAGACGTGTTTCTGTTTTGCTCTGCCGTGGTGTCGCGCAAGGTGATGGAGGCGGACCCGATGAACATCGCCCATTGCCCCTACAGCATCTTTGTCACCGACATCGATGGCGCGGTTTCTGTCGGGTATCCGACCTACCCGGACGGCCCCATGCAAGAGGTGCAGGCCCTGCTGGACGAGATCACGCAAAGCGCGCTGGACGGGTTTTGAATGCTGCCGCTGTTGCGTAGAAAAGGCGGCAGGCACAGGACGCTTTGTCGCGGCGGCTGTGGCGGTCCGGCAGCACAATCCGCTTCCTTGACAAAGAATTCCATAGTATGAATGTGTTCGACTCGACGACGGGGCGCAGCCTTCAGATGTCGGGCGAAAAAAGCGCAAACGGAGCAGGTGACCATGACTGAATACCCCGTGAATATGGATGTCGTCCCCGATGTCTCGGGCCACTTTGATCCGGTGACCAATACGATCAGCTATATCGTGCGGGATCCGAACTCCAACGCCTGTGCGATCATCGATTCCGTGATGGATATCGACTATGCCGCCGGACGGATCACCTATGACCACGCGGACAAGCTCATCGCCGAGGTCGAAGCGCAGGGGCTCGCGCTGGAGTGGATCATTGAGACCCACGTCCATGCCGACCACCTGTCCGCCGCACCCTATATCCAGCAAAAGCTGGGCGGCAAGATCGGCGTCGGAGAGCAGATCATGACCGTGCAGGACACTTTTGGGAAAGTGTTCAACGAGGGGACGGAATTCCAGCGCGACGGCTCGCAGTTCGACGCCTTGTTCAAGGATGGCGACCGCTACCGCGTCGGCGGCATGGAGTGTTTTGCCATCTACACCCCCGGTCACACGCCCGCATGCATGGTGCATGTCATGGGCAACGCTGCCTTCACGGGCGATACGCTGTTCATGCCCGACGGCGGCTCTGCCCGCGCGGATTTCCCGGGGGGCGACGCCGGAGAGCTGTATGACAGCATCCAGAAGGTTCTGTCCCTGCCGGACGATATGCGCCTGTTCATGTGCCACGACTACGGGCCCAATGGGCGCGATATCCAGTGGGAAACCACCGTGGGCGAAGAGAAGGCGCATAACATCCATGTGGGCGGCGGCAAAACGCGCGCCGAATTCATCGCCTTTCGCACCGAACGCGACGCGCAGCTGTCGATGCCGAAGCTGATCATCCCGTCGCTTCAGGTCAACATGCGCGCAGGGCATATGCCGCGTGACAAGGACGGGAACCTGATGCTCAAGGTGCCGGTGAACGGGTTGTAATCGGGTGCGTATCCCCGCCGCTGCCCGCCGCTATCTGCCTGTCCTCGACTGGGGGCGCGACTATGACAGGGCGGCCTTGTCCAATGATCTGATCGCGGCGGTGATCGTCACGATCATGCTGATCCCGCAATCGCTGGCCTATGCGCTGCTGGCGGGGCTGCCGCCCGAAGCGGGGCTCTATGCATCTATCGCGCCGATCCTGCTTTATGCCGTCTTTGGCACCAGCCGCGCGTTGGCGGTGGGGCCGGTGGCGGTGGTGTCGCTGATGACCGCGGCCGCCTTGGGCAATATCGCCGATCAGGGCACGATGGGCTATGCCGTCGCCGCGCTGACGCTGGCCTTGCTGTCTGGGGTGATGCTGCTGGTGATGGGCGTTTTCAAGCTGGGGTTTCTGGCGAATTTCCTGTCCCACCCCGTGATCTCGGGCTTTATCACCGCCTCTGGCGTGATCATCGCCGCCAGCCAGATCAAGCATATTCTGGGCATCGATGCCTCTGGCGGCAATCTGGCAGAGCTGCTGATGTCGATCTGGGCCAATCTGGGCACGGTGAACGGGACGACGGTGGTGATTGGTGTGTCCGCGACGCTGTTTCTGTTCTGGGTGCGCAAGGGGCTGAAACCTTTCCTGCGCGCGCGCGGCGTTGGCCCACGGGCGGCGGATGTGGCGACCAAGGCGGGTCCCGTGGCGGCGGTGGTTGTCACCACATTGGCGGTCTGGGCTTTCGATCTTGCGGGGCAGGGCGTCAAGATCGTGGGGGCCGTGCCGCAAAGCCTGCCGCCGCTGACCCTGCCGGACCTGTCGTTCGATCTGATGGGCAGCCTGCTGCTGCCGGCCTTTCTGATCTCTGTCATCGGGTTTGTTGAATCCATCTCTGTCGCGCAAACGCTTGCCGCGAAACGGCGTCAGCGCATCAATCCGGATCAAGAGCTGATCGGTCTGGGGGCGGCCAATATCGGCGCGGCCTTTACGGGGGGCTATCCGGTCACGGGGGGCTTTGCACGGTCTGTGGTGAACTTTGACGCAGGGGCGCAGACACCGGCGGCGGGGGCCTATACCGCCGTGGGGCTGGCCGTGGCCGCACTGGCGCTGACGCCGCTGGTCTTCTTTCTGCCGCAAGCGACTTTAGCCGCGACGATCATCGTGGCCGTGCTGACGCTGGTGGATTTCTCGATCCTGAAAAAAGCATGGGGCTATTCCAAATCCGATTTCGCTGCCGTGCTGTCCACCATGTTGATCACCTTGGGCAGCGGGGTCGAATTGGGGGTGACCTGCGGGGTGGTGCTGTCGATCTTTCTGCATCTCTATAAAACCACCAAACCGCATATTGCCGAAGTCGGGCTGGTCCCGGGCACCGAACACTTCCGCAATATCAACCGCCATGAGGTCGAGACCTGCCCGACGGTGCTGACCCTGCGCATCGACGAGAGCCTGTATTTCGCCAACGCGCGGTTCCTGGAGGATTGCATCTACGACCGGCTGGCGGGCAATACCTGTCTGCGCCATGTCGTGCTGATGTGCTCTGCCATCAACGAGATCGACTTTAGCGCGCTGGAATCGCTTGAAGCGATCAACGCACGGCTGCGCGACATGGGGATCAAACTGCACCTGTCCGAGGTCAAAGGCCCCGTCATGGACCGTCTGAAAAAGCAGCATTTCATCTCGGATTTGACAGGCAGCGTGTTCCTGTCCCAGCATGCAGCCTATGTCGCCTTGGGAAAAGCTGCCGCATAGTCACCCATCGTTTGCAAGTTTCTGTTTGATCGTTACAACTGCTGTCAGGGGCTGCGGAACGGCGTTCCGCAGCGGGGAGAGAACTATTTCAGGACAGTGATATGATACCGATCAATCCGCCGGCACCGGCGACGACACCCACGAAAACCATCGTCGAGGTCGTGCGCGACAACGCCAAAGCACATCCGGAAAAACTTGCGCTGGTCTGTGACGGGCAAACCGTCAGCTGGGGGGCATTCGACCAGCGCATCAACAAGATCGCCAATCTGCTGCTGTCGATGGGGGTGAGCAAGGGTGACAACATCGCGATCATCTCGCCCAATTCCATTCCCTATGCAGAACTGTTTATGGGCATCCTGCGGGCAGGGGCCTGCGTGACGCCGCTGTCGACGATGGCGTCGCCCGATGCGCTGCAAAAGATGCTGACCGACTGCGGCGCGCGCGCGATCTTTGTCGCGGCGCAATATCTTGAACTGGTCGATGGCTTTATCGCTGATCTGGATCTGGCGCGCTTTGCCATTGATTTCGACCATCCCGCATTTCAGCCTTATGGCGCTGCGGTTGACGGGGCTTCGGACTCCGACCCCGAAATCCAGATCGAGATGTCGGATGCGTTCAACCTGATCTATTCCTCGGGCACGACCGGCACGCCCAAGGGCATCTTGCACAATCACTGGATGCGGTCGGCGCAGATGGACCGCGTGTCGCCCAACGGATATGACGATAACGCCCGCACGCTGCTGTCGACGCCGCTCTATTCCAACACAACGATCGTGTCCTTCCTGCCGACGCTCTATGGCGGCTCGACCGTCTATCTGATGCCGAAGTTCGACGCCCGCGGGTACCTCGAGATCGTGCAGCGTGAAAAGATCACCCACACGATGCTGGTGCCTGTGCAATACAAACGCATCATGGACGTGGCTGACTTTGACGCCTTTGACCTGTCATCGATGCAGGTGAAATTCTCCACCTCCGCGCCGCTGCGGGCCGAGGTCAAGGCGGATGTGCTGGCGCGCTTCCCCGGTAAGCTGCTGGAATACTACGGTCTGACCGAAGGCGGCGGGGTCACGGTACTGAATTCTGCCGAACATCCCGACAAATTGCATACGGTGGGCCAGCCCGCGCCGGGCAATGAGATCCGCCTGATTGACGAGACCGGCGCAGAGGTTCCCAAGGGCACCGTGGGCGAAATTTGCGGCCGCGGGCCGACGATGATGGCGGGGTATTTCGGGCGCGATGACCTGACCGCTGACTACATCTGGCGCGACGCAGCGGGCAACGTCTTCTTTCGCTCGGGCGATATGGGCCGTTTTGACGAGGACGGCTTTTTGATCCTGTCGGACCGCAAGAAAGATATGATTATCTCGGGCGGGTTGAACATCTATGCCGACGATCTTGAACTGGTGCTGCTGGCGGACCCCGATGTGACGGATGCCGCCGTGATCGGCGTGCCCTCTGACGCTTGGGGCGAAACGCCTTACGGGTTGGTGGTGCTGCGCGAGGGGGCGACGCGTTCGGGCGAAGATATCTGCGCTGACGCCAACGCCAAGCTGGGTAAAAGCCAGCGTCTGTCGGCGGTGGAACTGCGCGAAGAACTGCCGCGCAGCTCTATCGGGAAGATCCTCAAGAAAGAATTGCGCGCGCCCTTCTGGGCGGCGGTTTCTGCGTGAACAAGGAAGATGACATGAGCGAACAAGACGATACAGACCAGATGAATGGCGCCGATAGCCTTGTGCAAACGCTGCTCGATAGCGGGCTTGATACCTGTTTCACCAACCCCGGCACGTCGGAAATGCACTTTGTTGCCGCGCTGGATCACGTGCCCGGCATGCGCTCTATCCTTGTCCTGCAAGAGGGCGTGGCGACGGGGGCGGCGGATGGGTACTACCGTATGTCCGGCAAGCCCGCCTGCACCCTGCTGCACCTTGGGCCAGGGCTCGCCAACGGATTGTCGAACCTGCATAACGCGAAAAAGGCAGGCTCGGGCGTGGTGAATATTGTCGGCGAACATGCGGTCACGCATATCGAGCTGGACGCGCCGCTGACCTCTGACATCGAAGGGATCGCGCGGCCCGTGTCCCATTGGGTGCACACGTCCATGTCGGCGGCGGATGTGGGCGCGGATGCGGCCCGTGCGGTGCAGGCGGCAAATGTGGCACCGGGGCAGGTGGCGACGCTGATGCTGCCCAGTGACACCGCTTGGAACGAAGGCGGCGCTGTCGCGCCCGCGCGAGAGCCTGCACAGCGCCCTGCCTTTGACGAGGCTGCATTGGAGGAAGCCGTCGCCGCGCTGTCCGGCCCTGACAGCCTGCTGCTGTTGGGCGGTGCCGCGCTGAGCGCCGAGATGCTTGAGATTGCGGGGCGGATCGCGGCCAAAACGGGCTGCAAACTGCTAAGCGAATGGGCCAATGCGCGGCAGGAACGCGGGGCAGGGCGTGTGGTGGTCAACCGCGTGCCCTATCCCATCGATCAGGCGCTAGAGACGCTGGCCCCGTTCAAGCGCATCGTTCTGCTGGGCGCACGCGCACCCATCGGCTTTTTCGCCTATCCGAACAAGCCCGCGATCCTGACCGCCGAGGGCACGCAGATCACCAACCTCTGCACCACCGCGCAGGATATCGCAGGGGCGCTGGACGCGCTGTGCCGCGGTGTGGGTGCGGCGGACACTCCACCCGCCCATGTGGCTGAAGCCGCCACCCCCGACAAACCCAGCGGCCCGTTGGAGCCGGGCGGCATCGCGCAAGCCCTAGCGCGCACCATCCCCGAGGATGCGATTGTCATCGACGAGGCGATCACCACAGGCCGCGCGTTCTTCCCCGCAACAGCAGGGGCCCCGAAGCACACTTGGGTGAACAACTGCGGCGGGTCCATCGGCTATGGCATGCCCGTGGCGATTGGGGCGGCCGTGGCCTGCCCTGACCGCAAGGTGATGGCGCTGATCGGGGATGGCAGCGCGATGTACACGGTACAAGCGCTTTGGACGATGGCGCGCGAGGGGCTGGACATCACCATCGTGATCTTCGCCAACCGCGTCTACAAGATCCTGCGTGGCGAGCTGACCAATGTCGGCGTCAGCAATGCGGGCCCCAAGGCGATGGATATGCTGTCGCTTGACCAGCCGACGCTTGAATTTGCACAGATGGCAAAGTCGATGGGGGTAGAGGCGACGCAGGTCACAGATTGCGAAGCGCTTGAGCTCGCGATCGAGACAGGGTTGGCGCACAAAGGCCCGTATCTGATCGAAGCGGTGATGTAGCGCCCGCGCCAACCACCCTATACAAAAAGGCCCCCGATCAGCGCTGATCGGGGGCCTTTTTCTATTTCAGTCATCCGCGTCTGTTAGCGGTCTGCACCACTGTCGCCGTCGGCATCATCGCTGTCCGGCACATCGTCTGCCTCGATCGGCTTGGACACGGTTTTGGTCGGCGGCAGGTCTGTGTCCTGCGCGGCGGGGCCTTCGATCTTGAACGGCTGGGTGGTGCCGTCCTTGTTCTCGCCCAGCCAGATGGTCTGCTGCGGGAAGGGGATCTCGATCCCGCGCTCGTCAAAGACCGTCTTGAGGTAGCCGTTGTACATACGCCCGATGCCCCATTGCTTGCCGGGATCGGTCTTGATCCGCACACGCAGTACCACGGCGCTGTCACCAAGGGATTGCACGCCGAACCATTCCAGCTCTCCCATGATGCTATTGGCGATGTCTGGTTCGTTTTCCATCATGCGGTCGAAGGCGTCGAACATGGCCTGCTTGGCCTCTTCGACATTCTCGCGGTAGGCGATGCCCATGTCACAGACCGTGTAAGAGAAGCCGCGCATATAGTTGCTGACCACATCCACGGTAGAGAAGGGGATCATGTGGAACACCCCTTGCACATCGCGCAGGGACACAGAGCGCACCGACAGCTTTTCGACGGTGCCAGTGGTGCCGCCCACGGTGATCACATCGCCCACGTTGATGACATTCTCGAACTGGATGAACACACCGGTGATGATGTCTTGCACCATCTTCTGCGCGCCGAAACCAATCGCCAGACCCAAGACCCCGGCAGAGGCGAGCAGTGGCCCGATATCCAGCCCGATCTCGCTCAGCACGAACATCAGCGTGAGGATGATCAGCGTAATGGTCGCCGCATTGCGCAGCAAGGTCAGCAGGGTGGTTTCCCGCGAGGTTGGCACAGCCCCGTATTCAGGGTTCAGCTTGTAGTCGACAAAGGATGTCAGCGCGAGCCAGATGCCGAAGGCCACCGTCAGGATCAACCCGACAGAGATCAGCGCCTTGGTCACTGCCAGCCCGACCTGCCCCTCAAGCCAGCTGCGCATGTCGATCGTGCCGATTACGTCCAGCGTAAAGAACAGCACGCAGACCAGAAGGAACAGCCGCAAGGCGCTGAAGGCGCGGGGGACAAAGGTGTTGATGCGACGTTCCAGCAGCGGCAGCTTGGCGTTCACGTCCTCGGGCAGTGAAATGCCGCGGTGCACGGCCTGTGCCAACCATCCCGACAGCAGGGCGGCGATGATGATCGCGGCAAGGATCTTGCCCGACCCGACAATCGCGTTCAGCGTGACCTCGGCGGGCTGGGTCATGACCACGATGAACATCACCGCGATATAGGCCAGTGCGAACCAGTGCCAGATGCCTGCCAACCCGTGCAGCGTGCGCGCGATAAAGCCGCGGCGCGCCTCTGCGATGGTGGCGGGGTCGACGCCCTCGGCGGCTTGCGCCTCGCTGGGGTCGGCCTCGCTTTGTAGCCAACGGGTGACGGCCTTGCGACGGCGCAGCACGATGTAGACAAAATACAGCAGTACGAGGACCGATAGAAGAGCCGACACGCCAGCGCCCGCGGCCGTGTTGACGCTTTGGTTGACGATTGGCACGACCAGCAGTTGCCCGTAGCCCAGAACACTGACCACGATGCTCAGATAGCGGGTCAGCGCCGCGGCGGCCTTGTCATCGACGGGCACCAGACGCAGGCCCGACGCAACGGGCGAGAGGAACGACCGGATGACGACTTTGGTCATTTCTACCAGCAGGAAGGCGTTCAGATACATCGACTGGCGGATGCCGATCTGCCCGACTTCGCCAACGGCGAGGATGGTGATCAGATAGCCCGCGGCCCAAGCCACGATGACGATAAAGGCGTCCAGCAGGTTCGACCCCAGAAACAGCCCGATAGAGCGGAAGAGGCCCACATGTTCAGCCGTGCGCCCCATGCGCGCATATAGCCCTCGCGCAAGGTAGCGCAGCACCACAAAGAGCGCGACGGTGATCGCAATGACCGCAAGCAGGCCGGGGATCGCTTCCAGCAATACGGTCAGCTCCGCGCCGCTGAGGCCAGAGAAGACCTTGCCGCCGCGTTCGAACCCGTTCCAGAAAGAGGTGAGCGTGCTGACTGTGTCTTGTCCGATCTGCTGGGTGATCAGGGCGATTTGTCGCCCGACCGATACGCCTTCGGCATCCGCGGCTTCGGTGATCGTTTCAATCGCGGGGTTTTCATCACCCGCAGGGTCGCCCGAGGCATCCAGCGACTTTTCAAGGTCCGCGATCAGCGCCGCGCGGGCGTCATCGTCTTTGAGCACCTCGAGCAGGGTATCCAGCGGTGCCTTCGCCTCTGCCTCGGGTGTCGTTTCGGTTGTTTCCGTGTTGGAAGATCCGCCTCCGGTGAACAGCGATTGCGCCTGCGCCGCGAAGGGGGCGAGCGTCAGGAAGAGTGCCACCACAAGCCCCGTCAGTACGTAGAGCCACCCTTGGGCTGGCATCGCGATCTTTCCGGTTTTTGACATGGGGGCCTCTTTCAACACACTAATTTACACTACGAGATAGGGGACCATTCCCTATTTCCACTGTTTTTCGCTTATGGGCGGTCTTGGACGTAAAGAAAACCCGATGGCAGGGCAAGTCTGCGCATCGGGCGGTCTTTTGGTCACGGCACTAACGAGTTTGTTTACGCTGTGGAACTGCCGGTGATCACCTCGGCGCGCGGGGCCTCGGCTTTGGTCGGGGCGGGCTGCTTTGGCTGCGGCTGTTTGCGTGCCGCTTCGGCCAGCAGGGCGGCGGCATAGCACACAGCGATGGCGGCCAGCGGCAGGGTCCACGGCAGGGCGGTGACCGTAGGTTCGATATCCATCATGATCTGTCCGGCCAGTGCAAGGATCGTCCCTAGCCCAAAGACCAGCAGGCCGTGGCTGCCCATCAGACGCAAGGGGGCCGCATAGCGGTGTGCGCAGATGCGGGTCACTACGGGGAGGCACGAAAGCACATAGACCAGCGCGAGGATATGCACCAAGCGCGGCAGCGCGAGCATCGACTTGTTGTGCGTCGTGATGTTGCTGGGCAGGCCAAGCCCGCCAAGCTGCGCCATCTTGTTGTTCATGAACGATCCCAGACCGGGCACGTAGCGCCAGGCAAAGATGAACAGCAGCAGACCGAGCGCCAGCTTGAACAGGATCGGAGAGTTGCGGACCAGCCGTTCGTCCTTGCGATGACGCACACCGATAGCAAGGCCGATGACAAAGATGAACTGCCAGGTGAGCGGGTTGAAGAACCAGCCGCCGCCACCGGGGTGGTTCGGGATGGTCAGTCGGGTGGCTCCTGCATAAAGCCAGAACGCCCCTGCAACGGCCAAGGTCGTGCGCGGGGCGTAAAGCACAGCGGCGATCAGCGCAGGGCCTGCCAGCAGCAAGACGGTATAGGACGGCAGAATGTTCACATAGCCGATCTGATATCCCAGCGTGACCAGCCCCGCCATCGCGGCACCGGTCTGGTCATACAAAAGGGCGAGGTTGTGCATCACACGAAACTCCGAGCGCACAAACGTATCTGCCGCCCAGGCATAAAGACCGATGGCCGCGACCGTCAGCACAATATGCACGATATAAAGCTGCCACGCCCGCCGCCACAGCGGGGCCATCGCATCCCAAAGACGCAGCTCGCCCGACATCCAGCGGCCAATGGCGGGGGAATAGGCGATGCCCGCCGCGATGCCCGACATGATAAAGAACGCCTCTGCCGCGTCGGAGAACCCGATGTTGCGGATGGTCAGATGCTCCCACGGGTTGCCGGGCATGTGGTCGATAATGATCATGATCAGCGCCAGCCCGCGAAACGCATCGATGCGCGGATCACGCGCGCGGCGCGGCAGGTCGACGCCGCGCCGGATGGGAATAAGCTGGGCGTCAGGCCGGTTGGGCGATTGTGTCATGCGACGATCCTTCTGGGGCGGCACCCGATCTCAGGTTGTCGCGATAGGCTGCAATGACGGCGGGCGTGGCGCGTTCTTGCGGCGTGGTAAAGACTTGGCCGGTGCTCTCGTGCGAGGTCACGGCGATCAACAGTGGCGCGATCGACATGGGCAGCGTCACCGGCAAGAGCCAGAAGATCAGGTTCGGCACCCAGAGATAGACGGCAACGGTGACCGCGATCCCGAACAGCGATACCCAACGGCTGGCACGCCAGCTTTCGGCGAGGGTAAGCCGCCCTTCGCCGCGTGCGGTCGCAGGCCAGCCGCCATCCTTGCCGGCAAACACCTCGGCGACGGCGCGGCTTTGATACATCAGCATCACGGGGGCGATCAACGCGGTCAGCAGGATTTCAGACAGAACCGACCCAAGTGCGCGCAGCGCCCCGCCAAACCCCTTGGCGCGGCCCGTTGCAGCCGCTTCGCCAAAGATCGCGAGCTTGGGCAGCAACAACAGCCCACCGATCCCAAAGGCAAGCGCCACGATCTGGAAGGTCTTGTCGTCGGGGAAGACGGGGAAAAGCTGATAGGCGTTGGGGAAATAATCAGGGCTGGCATTGGTCGCGGCGGCCAGCAGCGACACGATCAGGAAGGCCCCCCAAGCGACTGAAACCAGATAGGCCATGATCCCCTGGACAAAGACGAACCGGCTCCACCCGTGCAGCCCGGGGGCACCGACCAGACGCATGTGTTGCAGGTTGCCCTGACACCAGCGGCGATCACGGCGCGCAAAGGCGAGCAGATTGTCGGGGCCTTCCTCGAAAGAACCGGCGATGCGGGGGTCCATCTCGACGCGCCAGCCGCCGCGTACCAGCAGGGCGGCTTCGACATAGTCATGGCTTAGGATGGTGCCGCCGAAAGGGGCGGGGCCGCTGAGTTCTGGCAGGCCGCAGCATTGCGACAGGGCGCGCACACGGGCGATGGCATTATGCCCCCAGAAGGGGCCCGCGCGCCCCTGCATACGGGCCAGACCGCGCGCGAAAACGGGCGAGTGGAAGCTGGCCGAGAATTGCATCGCACGACCAAACAGCGACCCCGCGCCAAAGATCTTGGGCAGGGTTTGCAGCAGGCCAAGGCTCGGATCTGCCTCCATCCGTGCGACAAGATGGCGGATCGTGTCGCCCTCCATCAGGCTGTCGGCGTCAAGGATCACGACGTATTCATAAGCCCCGCCGGATTTGCGGATGAAATCCTCGACGTTGCCTGCCTTGCGGCCATATCGGTCGGTACGGTTGCGGTAGTAGACCGGGTTCGCAGCGCCTTCATCGCCCAACAGCGGGGCCAGCGCCGCGCGCTCTGCGATCAGGGCGTCGGGGTCAAAGGTGTCGGACAGAATGGCGAAATCGACGGGTACATTCGCGGCCTGCATGGATTGGCGCATTGCCATAATGCGCGCGCAAACCTCGGTCGGGTTTTCGTTGCAGATCGGCACAAGGATCGCCGCCGGGGGAAAATCCGCGTTGCTCAGATCCATCTCAGGGAGGGGATCGAAAGAGGGCACGCCCAAAAACGCCTGCCCCGCCCCCCAGGCCAACCAAGCAGTCGTAAGCGCGATAAGCGCCACGGCGAAGCCGTCCCAGATATCAAATCCGGTATTAAGCCCCGCTTGCGCCAGGGTCGCGGCTGCCGCGGTTGCGCAGAGCAGGGCAAAGCAAATGGCACCAACGCGGCTGACCCGCGTGGCACCATCGCGTAAGTAAGAGGGCATGTCAGGCATTACGCATGAAGATGCGGCTCACCACCTCGAACAGGGAGGGGCGGGCATCATGCTCTAGCACCTGCCGCGGCATATCCAGCGGGGCAGGGCGAGGCGCATAACGGTCAAAGTCGGTCATTTCTTCGGTGGTCACAGTTGATGTCACAGACGTATTCATTCTTTCAGCCATTGGTATACCCAAGTCTCGGTCAAGCTACGGTCGCCCGCGACCAGATTGGCGCGCAGTTCAACCGTTGCATCAGTTTCGGCGACGACCTCTAGAACCAGTCGCCACATGTGATCGTGGCCGTCGATCTGCTGCAGTACTTGTCCTGCAACTGTGCCGCCGGCGATGTTTACATTGGCTCCAACAACGTTCTCGGCGTTTGGTTCCCCTAAAGTTGCACCTTCGAAGTCGATGACAAACTTTCGGCGATCATTGCGCGGTTTTACGCCCGCGATGCCCCCATTTCCGGCAAGAGTGCGCGATACTTGGGCAAGTGTCGAAGACGCGCCGGGCGGGTTCATCCCCCAGTTCAGACGGTAGGAAATGCTTTTGCTATCCCCCGCCGCGAACCCGTTCTTGTAGGTCCAGAAGGCGACGATATTGTCGTTCCCCTCCAGATCCGACGGGATCTCGATCAAGCGGACCATGCCTTCGCCCCAGTCCCCTTTGGGTTCGACCATCAGCGTCGGGCGCAGCTCGTAGTGGGCTTCGGCGTCCAAATAGTCGTCAAAGGCACGGTGGCGCTGCACAAGGCCAAAGGATTTCGGCGATTGTGCACCAAAGTATGAATTGGCGAGCTTTGGCGGGTTGTTCAGCACGCGGAACAGCGTGTCTTGGCCGGTGTTGACCACCAGCGCCTCGCTGTCGTGGACGCGGGCACGGTAATCGTCAAAGCCACCCTGATCGTTCAGCCCGAACAGATACATCGATGTCAGCGGCGCGACGCCCAGTTGCTGCACGTCCTGACGGAAGAACAGTTCGGTGGTCACATCCATCGTGGTGGTGGCACCGGGGGTCACGGTGAACTTGTAGGCCCCCACGACCGACTGGCTTTCCAGCAGGGCGTAAAAGGTCATCTTCGTCTCGCCGGGGGCGGGGCGCTGCAGCCAGAAGGCGCTGAAGCGGGGGAATTCCTCGGGCTCGGAAGTGGCAGTGTTCACCGCAAGCCCGCGCGCGCTGAGGCCATAGCGGTTCCCCGCCCCCAAGGCACGGAAGTAGCTCGCCCCGAGGAAGGACACGATCTCGTCGAACTGCTGCGGATCGTTCAGCGGCGCATTCATGCGGAAGCCCGCGACGCCGGGCAGCTCGGTGCCAGTCGGGATCTTTTCAAGCGCTTTGGACTGGTAGATGAAATCATCCGAGGTAAAGCCAAGCGGCTGTGCCTTGTCATTGACGATCTCGTAAAGCGACACAGTGCCGTCAAACAGCCAGCCGGGGTGATAGGCATGTACCACCGCCTGCGCCGCAGGGCCCTTCCAGATCGCGCTGTCCTCGCGGAAGCGGATGTTGCGGTAGTCGTCATAGTCCAGCGTGGTAAAAGGCGCGCCCAGTTGCGTCGGCGCGGTGTACTCTTCACCCGCGAGGTTGCGTGCCCGTTCGATCAGAATATCAAAAGAAAAAGGCTCCGCCGTATCACTGGCCTGCGCCCAAGCAGCAGTGTCTTGCAAACCGGTTGTAGCAGCGAAAGCCAAAGTTGCCCCCCCTGCGCGCAATACTGACCGGCGAGACATCGGGCGGGAGCGAGACAAATGATGCATCAAAAATGATTCCTGTTCGTTGCTGCATTGCAGAATTCATATAATTACGCGGGAAGTTCAATAACATGAAGCATGATGCGCAAAATTTTGCTGCACAGTGCGGGGTTTACGCGAAAATTGCGAAATCAGCGCGGCATCATCCGGCAATATTTGCAAAGACATAGCGCCCCTGAGTGCAGGTGTTGTCTAGCCTCTTTGAAATACAGCGGAAATTTGCCGGAAATGACGTTCAATCGCCCTAGAATAAGATTGGTTGGCATCACAGGCCCGCAATGCCACCCTAAAGGGAATCTGTGTGTGTATCAGTAAACAAGAATACAAAAACGAGGACAAAATGGACAATAAAGACCTTCCATCGCTCCCGCTGGCGCTGCTGCCCGTCGTTCTGACGCTTGGCCTTCTGGCGCTGCAACTTTTCTACTATGGCGACTTCACGCCGCATATTCCCCTCATCCTCGGATTGGCCATCACGTCCCTGCTGGGTGTGTTTCGCGGTCAGACGTGGATGGACATCCGCGAAGGCGTGTTCCACGTGATCCACGTGTCGATGCCGTCACTGGCGGTGTTGATCGTGGTCGGCATGATCGTCGGCGTCTGGATCGCGTCGGGCACGGTGCCTACGCTGATCTATTACGGGCTGACCTTGCTCACCCCGTCGATCTTTCTGGCAGCCGCGATGATCCTCTGTGCAGTGGTTTCCCTGTCGTTGGGGACCAGCTGGGGCACAGTCGGCACCATTGGTCTGGCGCTGATGGGGATCGGTGCGGGTTTCGGTATCCCGGCCTATTGGACCGCCGGTGCGGTCGTGTCGGGCGCATTCTTTGGCGATAAGGTATCGCCGCTGTCGGACACCACGAACCTGGCGCCTGCGGTGACGGGGACGAATGTCTTCGACCACATCAAGAACATGCTGCCCACGACCGTGCCTGCGATGATCATCGCGCTGGTGATCTATGTGGTCGTCGGCTTCATGCTGATCGAAGAGGGTGCAGGCGATGTCAGCAGCATCAATCAGATCACAACCGGTCTGGAGGAACGCTTTAGCCTCGGGATCATCCCGCTGACGCCGGCCTTGATCGTGATTGTGCTGGCGCTGATGAAAAAGCCGCCGCTGCCGTCGCTGTTTGCCGGTGTGCTGGCCGGTGGACTGGTGGCGATCTTCTGGCAGGGCGCGGGGCTGCATGACGTGTTCGCCTTTGCGCAGTCGGGCTATTCCATCGACACGGGCATCGCCGACATCGACAGCCTGCTGAACGCGGGCGGCATCCAGTCGATGATGTGGACCATTTCGCTGATGTTGATTGCCTTGGGCTTTGGCGGCGCGCTGGAGCGCACCGGCTGTCTGGAGGCGATCATTCTGGCGATCGTCAGCCGGGTGAAAAGCTTTGGCGCGGTACAAAGCTCGGCCATCGGGACGGCATTTGCGACCAATATGGTTGCGGGTGATCCTTATATCTCTATCGCGCTGCCGGGCCGTATGTACGCGCCCTTGTACCGTGGGATGGGCTATTCGACCCTGAACCTCAGCCGCGCGGTGGAAGAGGGCGGCACGCTGATGAGCCCGCTGATCCCGTGGAACGCCGGTGGTGCCTTTGTGATCTCGGCTTTGGGGCTGGGGGTCATGGACGGTAACCTGACCAACCTGCTGTATATCCCGCTGGCCTTTGCCTGCTGGACGGCACCGCTGATCGGTGTGTTCTATGCGGTGACCGGTCTGTTCTCTCCCAAAGCCACGGACGAAGATCGGGCCGAATGGGACAAATCCGGCGAAGACATCATGGACCTTGGCGACCATGAGCTCGCCTACGAGCAACCGGCCGCGACCTGATCGCGCCTGCACCGACACAGATGAAAGCCGCAGCGCCAATGTGCGCTGCGGCTTTTTTTCATGCCCTCAGGCCTACGCCTTCAGCCTGTCGCGAAGCGTGTTCTTGACGATCTTGCCATTGGCGTTGCGCGGCAGGGGATCGGGGTCGAATGTCGCGAAATCGGGAGCTTTGTAGTCCGCCATCTTTGTGCGTGCGAAAGCCTTGATCGCATCAAGATCGAGCGCGGTATCCGTGGTGTGGATGAAAACATGCATCTTTTCCCCCAGCACCGGATCAGGGCAGCCGATGGCGGCACATTCGATCACGGAGGGGTGGGCGGTCAGGGCGTTTTCGACCTCGGCGCTGTAGATGTTATAGCCGCCGCGAATGATCATATCTTTGCGGCGGTCGTGCAGGCAGATGAACCCCTCGGCATCGCGTGACCCCATGTCGCCGCTTTTCCAGTAGCCGTCGTAAAACTCGGAGGCGGTGCGGTCTGCGTTGTCCCAATAGCCGGGCACGGTCATCGCGCCCTTGATCCAAAGCTCCCCATGGGTGCCGTCGGGCACGTCGTTGCCCTGAGGATCGACAATGCGGATGTCGGCGCAGGGCACGGCGATGCCGATGCTATCCGCGCGTTTGGTGCCGAACCCCATCGGCAGGATCGTTACGGCAGAGGTAAGCTCCGTCGCGCCATAGGCGTTCATCAGGCAGAGGTTCGGCAGCTTTTCCGACAGTTCGGTGATGGTGGATTGCGGCATAGGTGCGCCGCCGTAGCCCCCGATCCGCCAGTGTTGCAGGTCGTAGTCCTCGACATTGCAGCGCAGCAGGAACAGGTTGTACATCGCTGGTACCATCAGCGTCTGCGTGACCTTTTCATCAGCGGTCAGCGACAGGAATTCATGTGCACCAAAGACCTCCATCATCACGGTGCAGCCTGCGGTTTGCAGCATGGTAAAGACCGTGGCGACCAGCCCGGTCACATGGCTTGCGGGCACGCACAGCAGCGACCGTTCACCGGCCCCCAGCTCCATGCAAAGCTCGAAATGCATCGCGGAATGGACGATGTTCAGATGGGTCAGCGTCGCCCCTTTGGGCTGGCCTGTGGTGCCGGAGGTATAAAGGATCACCGCGATGTCATCCTCGTGCAGCGGCACGGCGTCGGTCAGCGGGGTCTGCGCGGGCAGCGTGTCAAACGCGTCGGACCCCGCCACTGTGCCGCCAACGCAAAAGCGGTGGGTTAGCCCGGGCAGATCGGCCGGTGCGGGCAGGCGGTCGGCGACATCCATGCCATGCACGGCGATCTTGGCCCCGCATTGACGCAGGATAAACGCCAGCTCTGGCGTGCCTTCGCGGATGTTGATCGGCACGGCAATCGCGCCAAGCCGCAGACAACCCATCATGGTCGCGATGAATTCCCAGCGGTTCGACAGCAGCAGCGCAACGCGGTCGCCCCTTTCGACCCCACGCACGCGCAGCCCTGCGGCGATGCGGCCCACGTGCAGGTCAAGCTCGGTATAGGACAGTCTGGTCTCGCCGCTGACCACGGCCTCTTGATCGGGGGCGCGGGCAAGGGCCGCGGCGAGCATGGCGTTCAGGTCGGCGGGGCGATCCTTGAAGCATTTGATCTCGCGACCGTCAAAATGGGTTTCTGTTTGTATGCGATCCGTGATCGCCTGTGACCAATGTGGCATCTGCGCTCCTCCCGTAGCTTGGGGTAGTCATTGCGCAAACAATCAGGGGCTGCAACGGCCAAGCGCCGTGTTAGCGCCCGCATTATGCCCCACCTGTTGGGGTCGGTTCGCCCTGCGAAACAAGGCGAACCGGGGCGTTTATCCCAGCACGGTTTTTACCGCATCCGCGGTCGCGGCGACGACGGTATCGACCTCTGCGCGGGTGATGCAGAAGGGCGGGGCAAAGCCGGTAATGTCGCCTTGGGGCATGGCACGGGCGATCACGCCGCGTTCCAGCATCGCGGCAGAGATCGCGGCTCCCACCTTGGCACCAGGATCAAGCGGGGTGGCGTCTGCCTTGTCGGCAACATACTCAACCGCGCACAGCAGCCCTTCGCCACGGATGTCCCCCACATTCGGATGATCGCCAAGCGCCTCTTTCATCGAGGCGTTCAGATATCCGCCCACCTCGGCCGCGTTGCTGACAAGGTTCAGGTCGTCGATCAGCTTGAGGTTCGCGACACCGGCCGCTGCACAGATCGGATGCGCCGAATAGGTCCAGCCGTGACCGATGGGGCCGTTCTCGTCCGTGCCCTGTTCCAGCACCTTCCACATCCGGTCCGATACGATCGACCCCGACAGCGGCGCATAGGCCGATGTCAGCCCCTTGGCGATGGTGATCAGATCGGGTTTCAGCCCATAGTGATCCGACCCGAACATCGTCCCCAGACGGCCAAAGCCGGTCACGACCTCATCCGCGATCAGCAGGATGTCGTGGCGGTTCAACACCTCTTGGATCGCGTCCCAATACCCGGCGGGCGGGGGCACGATGCCGCCGGTCCCCAAAACGGGTTCCCCGATAAAGGCCGCGATGGTGTCCGGCCCTTCGGCTTGGATCAGCGCCTCAAGCGCGTTGGCGCATTGCGCGGTGAATTCGGCTTCGGACTGGGTGCGGTCCTTGCGGCGGTAGTAATAGGGCGCGTCCGTGTGGATCACGGGGTTCATCGGCAGGTCGAATTTATCGTGGAACAGCGACAGGCCGGTCAGCGATCCGGTCATCAGCCCCGACCCGTGATAGCCGCGCCAGCGCGAGATGATTTTCTTTTTCTGCGGGCGACCAAGGATGTTGTTGTAGTACCAGACGAGCTTGATGTTCGTCTCGTTCGCGTCCGAGCCGGACAGACCGAAATAGACCTTGGACATATGCGCCGGTGCGCGGTCCATGATCATCTTGGCCAGCGTGATAGACGTCTCGGTCCCGTGGCCCACATAGGAATGGTAATAGGCCAGCTGATGCGCCTGTTCGGCGATGGCGTCAGCGACTTCGGTCCGGCCATAGCCTGCGTTCACGCAATAGAGCCCGGCAAAGGCGTCCAGCATCCGGTTGCCATCGCGGTCCTCGATATGAACGCCCGACGCCCCTGTGATCACCCGCGTCGCGGATTCACCCCGCGCATGCTGTGCCAGATGCGTAGAGGGATGGAAAAAGTTTTCGCGGTCCCATGTGGCGAGTTGATCATCATTGCGAAGCATAGGTCAGGCTTTCTGTTTAGGAGAGTTTCAGGTGAGTTCGGTGGCCAGCACGGCAAGGCAATCGCCCGGCTGTGCCAGTCCGGGGTGATGGCGGGCGATCACGATGCCCCCCATCTGGGCGCGGATTTCACGCGGGGGCAGGCCCGTATGCTGGCTGTCCCATAGACGCGCGATCAGGTCGCCTTCCGCCACTGTGTCGCCAAGGGTGACGTTGAAATCGACCAGCCCACCGTGGTTGGTGACGTGAAAACAACGGTCGTCGTCTTGCGACAGCATGCGCGATGGCGCAGTGACGGGCTGGCCTTGCAGGATACCGGCGTGGATCAGCAGGTTGCGCACGCCTTTGCGGGCGATCTGCGCGGTTTCAGGCGTGGCAGTGCCGCCGCCGCCCAATTCGGTGGTGACGAATGTCTTGCCCATCGTCTCAGCCGCGTCGTCATACATGCCAAGCGCGTCGATCTCGCGCATCTCTACACTGAAAGGCGCGTTGAACGCATCGCGCGCGGCGCGGCAGCGGGCCTGCTGGTCCGCATCCTCGAGCGTGTGACAGGCGGCGAAGGGCAGAAAATCCAGCGTCTTGCCGCCCGAATGGAAATCAAGCACGACATCCGCCAGCGGCAGCAGCACCCGTTGAAAGTAATCCGCGATCTTCTGGGTGGGGGTGCCATCGGGGCGGCCGGGAAAGCTGCGGTTCATGTTCACCCCGTCCAGCGGAGACACCCGCGTCCCCGCCATAAAGGCGGGGTGGTTCATGAAGGGGAGGATGATCACGCGACCCGTGACATCCTTGGCCTCCAAGGTCTGGGCGAGCTCGACCAAGGCCAGCGGCCCTTCGTATTCGTCGCCGTGGTTGCCGCCGGTCAGCAAGGCAGAGGGGCCGTCGCCGTTTTTCACGTGGGTCACCGGAATCTGGATCGCCCCCCAAGCGCTGTCATTGCGGCTATAGGGCAGGCGCAGATAGCCATGCTGCACGCCGTCGCAGTCAAAATCGATGGTGGCCGAGATAGGATTGTCCCGCATGGCGCTATTCCTTGATCACAAGCGCACGCGGGGTGGTGCACAGGCATTCGACACCGGTTTGCGTGATGACAATCGGCTCTGTGATCTCGATCCCGCCGTCGTCAAGCCAAAGGGCGGGCATGAAGTGAAAGGTCATGCCGGGTTCCAGCACGGTGGTATCTCCTGCGCGGAACGACATGGTGCGTTCGCCCCAGTCCGGAGGGTAGGACAGGCCGATCGCATACCCGCAGCGGCTGTCCTTCTCGAACCCGCGGTTGCGCAGGGTGGTGTTGAAGGCGCGGGCGATGTCTTCGCAGCGGTTGCCGGGTTTGGCCTGCTCTAGCCCGGCATCAATCGCTTCGAGCACGGCATTCTCTGCATGAAGATACTTCTGCGGAGGCTTGCCCAAGAACAAGGTACGCGACTGCGGACATTGATAGCGTCGGTGCGCGCCCGCGATTTCAAAGAACGTGCCTTCGTTGTTGCGCAGGGGAGCATCGTCCCATGTGATATGCGGCGCGGTGGCATCCAGACCCGAGGGCGTCATGGGCACGCAGGCGGGGTAGTCGCCCCAATGCCCTTCGGCCCCGCTGACCGAGGCGTGATAGATGTCCGCGATCAGGTCGTTCTTGCGCATCCCGACCTCGGCCTTTTCGCGGATCACCTCGTGCATCCGTTCAACGATCCGCGCGGCGCGGCGCATATATTCAAGCTCTGTCGGGGATTTCACCGCACGTTGCCAGTTCACCAGTGCCGTGGCGTTCTGGATATTGACGCCCGGCAGCCGCGTTTGCAGCGTCAGAAACGCCGAAGCGGTAAAGTAATAGTTGTCCAGCTCGAACCCGATGCGTGCATTCTCTAGACCGCGGTCCGCGATGAGACGGGCGAGTTCCTCCATCGGGTGTTTGTCGGGGTTCTGGACGTAGGTGTCATCGTAGCCGACGATATTGTCATCATCCAGATAGGTGGTGCGCTGGGCACCGGCGCTGTCCATGGCGCGACCCCACCAGACGGGCTGGCCTTCGTGGGTCAGCAGCACGCCTTGATGCACGTAGAACGACCACCCGTCATAGCCCGCCAGCCACGCCATATTGGACGGATCGGTGACAAACAGCGCGTCCAGCCCGCGGTTGGCCATTTCGGCGCGTGTTTTCGCCAGACGTGCTGCATATTCGTGCTGTGTAAAAGAATGGTCGATCATGTGGGGATTCCTGCCAGGGTATTGTGCGAGTTTAGCTTTTTCGCGCTGTGCATTTATGCGAATAATGCGGCTACGCGGGTAAAAGCTGCAAACTTGTGTAAGATATGGGGAATTTAGGATGATTGACGCGATAGACCGGAAAATCCTGCATCACGTGCAACGCGACAATCTGCTCACCAGCGCGCGCCTTTCCGAACTGGTCGGGCTGTCGCAAACCTCGGTCCAGCGGCGCCTTGCGCGGTTGCGAGCGACCAAGGCGATCGAGGCCGATATCGCCGTCGTCTCGCCCGAGGCCGTGGGCCGTCCCCTGACCATGCTCATCGCGGTGGAACTGGCGCGGGAACGGTCCGATATCATCGACCGTTTCAAGCGAGCGGTGCGGGAGCGGGCAGAAGTAATGAGCGCCTACTACGTGACCGGAGAGACCGACTTTATGCTGATCGTCAGCGCCAAGGACATGCAGGATTACGAGGCGTTCACCCGCGATTTTTTCTACAACAACCCCGATATCAAAGGGTTCAAAACCACCGTGGTGATGGACCGGATCAAGGCGTCATTCACCTTGCCGGTCTGATCACCACAATGGGTTGGTGGGCTAGGCGCTTTCCGCCTGCTTTTGCGACCACTCGGGTAGCGGAAAAAGCGTGTCGTAGATCAGGTTAAACACGTAGGAATAAACGAGGTAGAATGCCGCCAGTGCGATATCCAGCACGAAGGCATCCCACAGGCTGATCCCCAGATACCACGCGATGAAGGGCAACAGAACCATCAGCAGCCCCGCCTCGAACACCAGCGCGTGCAGCACCCGGACGATGCGCGATTTCAGGGTGGTTCCAGTCAGCCGTTGTAAGGCCAAGTCGAAAAGCACGTTATAGCCAAGGTTCCAAAGCGTCGCGAGCGTGGCGCTGACAATGCCCACGACACCAAAGTCATGTAGGGGCACGTCAAACAGGATCGCGCCTGCGGGGATCACAAGGATCAGCGCGATGATTTCAAAACTGATGGCGTGGCGAAGACGGTCAAATGCAGAGCGCATGTTATACCTCATTGAAGGGCCGGGTCGTCCCGACAGTTTTCCATTCAGGGGAGGTCGTCCTCACACTGCCATAGGTGGCAAAGCCGCGCGGGTTTTTCAAGAGCAATCGGGCCACCGCCCCTTTACCGAACAGTCCCGCGGGGCATCCGGCACTCTGGCGTTCTATCGATACAAATCGATTTGCTTGAATATTCATCATTGAGTAAAATACGGCGGATACATGGGCCCACTGCTGAAGTAAGGGCACCGTAAGAGTATGATACGAGTGGGGTGCAAGTAATGGGCGATCGTACCACTGGGGCGGCGCAGACGCGGCTGTCGACAGGGACGTCTGGTTTGGATGATGTGCTGTGTGGCGGGTTGACCCCGCATCGGCTGTATCTTGTCGAGGGGACGCCGGGGTCCGGCAAAACAACGCTTGCGTTGAAGTTCCTCATGAATGGTCGCGAAAATGGTGAGCGCGGGCTTTATATCACGCTTTCCGAAACGGTAGACGAGCTCACCGCTGTCGCACAGTCCCACTCCTGGACGCTAGACGATATTGATCTGTACGAGCTGGTCGCGGAAGACGAGTACAGCTCTGATCGGGAGCAATCCTTGCTGCACCCAAGCGAAGTCGAACTTGGGGAGACCGTGCGTGGTATCATCAATCTGGTGGAAGAGAATAATCCGACCCGTGTCGTTCTCGACAGCCTGTCAGAGCTGCGCTTGCTGGCGCAGAACCCCCTGCGCTACCGTCGGCAAATCCTAGCGCTAAAGCATTTCTTTGCGCGGCGTAATTGCACGGTCTTGATGCTGGACGACCGCACGGCTGAACCGGGGGATCTACAGCTTCACTCCATCGCGCATGGCGTCGTCTCGCTTGAACAACTGGCCAATGATTTCGGGTCGGAACGGCGCAGGTTGCGTGTGATCAAGATGCGCGGCCTGAAGTATCATGGCGGCTACCACGATTTTACCATCGAAAAGGGCGGGTTGTGCGTCTACCCGCGCCTGATCGCGGCGGATCACGCGCGCGATTTTTCGGCTGATGCGGTGACAACGGGGCTGGACGAGCTCGACGCTTTGCTGGGCGGGGGGCTTGTGCCCGGCACCAATGCGCTGCTGGCCGGTCCTGCTGGCGTGGGCAAGACAACGACGGCGGTGCGCTGCATGCTGGCCGCGCTGAACCGAGGCGAGAAAGCCGCGTATTTCCTGTTCGACGAGCGGCTGTCGACGTTGCTTACCCGCTCGCGGGCGCTTGGCATGGATGTGCAGCCGTTCATCGACAACGGGCAGTTGGAAATCCGGCAGATCGATCCGGCGGAACTGTCGCCCGGTGAATTCGCCAGCGCGGTGCGCACGACGGTCGAAAAGGACGGGGTAAGCGTTGTCGCGATCGACAGCCTCAACGCCTATTTGCACGCCATGCCAAGTGACAATTTCCTTGTGCTACAGATGCATGAACTGCTCAGCTATCTCGCGCAGCAGGGCGTGGTGTCGCTGATGATCCTTGGGCAACATGGTGTCACAGGGGAACTGCGGACCGACATCGATATCAGCTATCTTGCCGATACCGTCATGATGCTGCGGTTTTTCGAGGCCGAAGGCGAGGTGCGCAAATCCATCGCGGTGATCAAGACCCGTACGTCTGACCATGAACGCAGCATCCGTGAATTCAAGATCGACGCGACTGGTATCGTGATCGGCGAACCTATCCGCAGTTTCTCGGGTGTGTTGTCGGGGACGCCGGTGTTCACGCAGCGCACAGACGCGCTTTTGCAGCTCGATCCTCAAACCAGCGACGGTGCAAAGTGACACCACAAATGGCATCGTCATCCGAGCCAGAGACCCCGGATGATGCGCTTTTGGTCTCTGTCGGTATTCTCGCGCCACGCGGACGGGATGCGGCTGTCGCCGGGCAGTTGCTCGACCAGCATGATATTGCATCGACATCCGTCGCCTCCCTTGGGGAGCTTGCAGGCCTCATCGGGCGGCAAATCGGCGCGATTTTGGTGACCGAAGAGGCGCTGGCAGGCGTCGGGGTCGATACCTTGCAAGAGGCGTTGGCCGCGCAGCCCCCTTGGTCGGATGTCCCGTTTATCGTGCTGGCCAATGGCACGTCCTCCAGCCGCAGCAACGACGCAGCGGCAAGGATTGACCAGCTGAGCAACGCGGTGCTCTTGTCGCGCCCTTTGCACGCAGAGGAGCTGGTACGCTCGGTGCGCTCCGCGCTCAAGGCGCGGCGGCGGCAGCATGAGGCGCGCAAACATCTGGAGCAGCTTGAACTGCGGGAACGTCAGCTGTTCGAGAGTGAGGCAAAGTTCCACGCGATTGCGAATTCGGTCGATCAGATGATCTGGTCCACTTTGCCGGACGGGTTTCACGATTATTACAACGACCGCTGGTATGAATTCACCGGTGTGCCCGAAGGATCGACCGACGGCGAGGGCTGGAACGGCATGTTCCATCCCGACGATCAGGAAAAAGCCTGGGCGCGTTGGGGTCACAGTCTTGAGACCGGCGAGCACTATGAAATCGAATATCGCCTGCGGCACCGCACGGGGCAGTATCGGTGGGTGCTGGGGCGTGCCCAGCCTGTGCGCGACGAGGCCGGCCGGATCACGCGCTGGTATGGCACCTGCACGGATATACACGAGATCAAGGTCGCCGAAGAACAGCGGCAGTTGATGCTGGGCGAGATGAACCATCGGGTGAAAAATACCCTTGCGATGGTCAATGTCATGGTGTCGCAGACGCTGCGCCAGTCCGAAAACCTGAAGGATGCACAGGTCGCTATCCAATCGCGGATTGGCATGATGGCGCAGGCGCATGACCGTTTGATCAAGGCCGCATGGGCACAGACGCGCATCCTCGAGGTGATCGAGGCCGCGTTGGCCCCTCATCGGACGGGTGAGGGACGGTTCGCGATAGAGGGGCCGGACGTGCCCATCGGGTCCAAACAGGCGCTGGCCTTAACGATGGCGTTGCACGAACTGTCGACCAACGCCACGAAATACGGCGCTTTGTCCGGTGACGGGGACAACGGCAAGATTGCGGTGCGGTGGAAGGTCGCTCGGGCAAGCGATGGGGCAGAGGTGTTTCACCTTAGCTGGACCGAAAGCGGGGGCCCATTGGTGACACCGCCAAGCCGCAAAGGCTTTGGCAGTCGGATGATAGAACAAGCGCTCGCCGGATATTTTAACGGATCGGCGGAACTAAATTACGCGCCAGAGGGTTTGAGCTTTATGCTACAAGCTCCACTGGCAGGTTTGACGATCTAAGAATGGTGCTCTGCAAGCCCATTGATCATTAATGAAAGCTGTCCAAACGTGGATTATCAGAACCTACCCGCCGTGCTGATCGTAGAAGATGAACCGCTGATCCGTATGGGGGCCGTCGATATGATCGAAGAGGCCGGCTTTAAGACCTATGAAGCCGGATCGGCCGACGAAGCCATCGAAGTGATGCAGACGCATTCTGATATTGGCATCCTATTTACCGATATTGATATGCCCGGCACCATGAACGGGCTCAAACTGGCGGCCTATGTGCGCACAACCTGGCCTCCGGTGGTGATCATGATTGCGTCGGGCGTGATCGAGCTTGACGAAGCGGACGTGCCAAGCGGGGCTGCCTTTGTGCCCAAGCCCTATGCCACGAACCATGTGACCAAGATGTTGCACGAAGCCACAGGGCAGGTGGGGGCCTGATCTTGCGGTCACAGGCGTCTGGCTGCACGAATTCCCCGGATCAAAACTGGTAGAATGCGATAGCTGCGCTAGCTCAGTCACAACCCCGACATGTCACGTGATTTCGTGACGCCGGAATGGAGAGTGATTTGAGCAAACTACGATACCTCGCGGGTCTGATGGCCACCCTTCTGATTTTTGCGGCACCGCTTTGGGCGCAGGAGGAAGAGGAGGCCTGCGACACCGCCCGCTGGTATTGCGTCGAGGCATTGAACAGCGGTCTGCCCGCGGTCACGCCAGAAATCGACCGCGAAACACCCCGTGCGACGATGGAAAGCCTTGTGCGGGCCGTGCGCCGCGATGATTGGGTCGGTGCCGCGCATCTGCTTGACCTGTCCGATATCCAGCAGGATCGCCAGCAGGACGTGGGGACATCGCTGATCCGACAGCTTGAAACCGTGATCAGCCGGAAAACTGTGATCAACTGGGACAACCTGCTGGACCGGCCCGATGCGCTGGATGCGACATCCACCTCTGACAAGGCGATGGCGGGCACGCCGCGCAAATCGCTGTTGCTCTGGACGCTTGATATGGACGACTACCCCGCGTCCATCCGCCTGAACCGGATCAAGCCCGAAGGGGGCGACCCTGTCTGGGTGTTCTCGCGCCACACGGTGCAGAATATTCCGCGGCTCTACACCCGTTACGGGCCCGGCCGGCTTGAAACCATGCTGCCCGATGTGCTGACAGAAAACACGGTCGTTGACCTTGCGCTGTGGGAACTCATCGGCCTGCCGGTGCTGATCGCGCTGGCGATTTACGTGGCGCGACTGGTCTGGTTGCTGACAGGGTGGATCGCGGAGCGTGTGCCGTCGCAGCTGGCACGGCAGATATTCCGATCGGTACGCGGGCCCGCCTGCGTGGGCGTGTCGACCCTGTTCGTCATGGTGGTCGAGGCCAAGATTTTCTCTTTCTCGGCAGAGCTTACGACAGTGCTGGTGCCGACCGCATGGCTGGGGCTGATCGGGGCGGGGCTGTGGTTTGTGGTCAATTGCGTCGAGGTTATCCTGGATCACCTGACGCAGGTCGAGGAAACCGATCTGACCCTCAAGGAAGAGGTGCACAAACGTACCACCGCAACGCGGATCTCGGCGGCGCGTCGGGTCTTTGTTGTAGCTGTCGTGCTGGTCGGCGGCGGTATATTCCTGTCGCAGACCAATGTGTTCCAGAACCTCGGGCTGACGTTGCTGGGGACGGCTGGGGCGGTCACCCTTGTCTTGGGCTTTGCCGCGCGCAGCATATTAAGCAATATCATGTCGTCGTTGCAGATCGCCTTGAACGGGTCAGCCAAGATCGGCGACCGTATCGTGTTCAACGACGCGCTATGCCACGTGGAGCGGATCCATTTCACCTATGTGCAACTGCGCGACTGGGATGGCACGCGGCTGGTCGTGCCGGTGACCGAATTCGTCTCTACCCCGTTCAAGAACTGGACCATGCAGGAGCCGGAAATGTTGCGCATCGTTAAGATCAAACTGTCTCACACCGCAGATGTGGATGCATTGCGCGACGCTTTCGACAAGGTGATCGACGCGCTGGACGAGAACTACGTGGGTAATCGAGATGATGTATGCGTGCGGGTCGCGGGGCAGGACGTACTGGGCAAGGACGTCTGGTTCCTCGTGCCCTGTGCCGACCCCAACACGTCGTGGGAGGCCGCCTGCGACGCGCGTGAAGGCATCATGGCAGAGATCCACAAGCTCGCCGAGAAAGAGGGGGTCGATTACTTCCCCCAAGCGACCGCGGCAGAGGCAAGCTGAAGCCGCGACACGGTTTTTCGAGGTAGGCAGACATGAGAAAAGCCCCGCTGATCCAGCGGGGCTTTTGCATATTGAGTGGGGGCTACGCCCCAACTGTCGCAAACTTAGGCTGCGGCTTTGTTCACGCCACCTGTCGCGATGTCTGTCATGCGGCGGTCACCGTCATAGGTCTGGTCCAGACATTCCTGTAGGATGGCACCGTCTTCGTCTTTGCCCAGACGGTTGGCAAAGGCGACAAGGCAGCCGTATCCGGCCAGCGCGTAATGCACCATGCGCTGATACTGTGTGATGATCATGGCGTCGCGTACGTCGTCGTCGCCATAGTCTTCTTCCAGCGCGTGGGCCTTCGCCTCGGCCACAAGCCCTTCCATCCCTTTGCAATGTTCACCAGTAGGCGAAATACCGTGGGCGTTGCAGATCTCGGCAATCTTTTCCATGCCGTCGCTGATGCCGTTCGATCCGGCGATCAGGGCTTCGGAAAGCTCTTTATCCTTGGCGGCACGGCCTAGGGCGACGACCACATCCAGCGACTGTTTGTTCGCGCTGTACAGGTCTTGGAGTTGGTCATGGTACACGTCTTTAAGGCTGTTCATCGGCATGTCGATCTCCTTTGCGATGTGATTTGTATTCCCTGTCCAACGCGGCGATGCGCCAATGCGTTCCACGCTGTCTGCGTGCGCGGCGACTTCGCGCGTGCCTTTATATGCACCCCAAAATCACACCTGTTCCGACGCGAGTTTTATCGCCCCCAACGTCGGAAGCGGGGAACGAAATTCAACTCTGACGGTTGGGTCTTCAACAGCAGGAACGTGACAAAAAAGGAGAAATTGAATGCATGGAATTTTCTACCTCATCGGCCTGATCGTGGTCGTTCTCGCCGTTCTCAACCTCATCGCCTAACAAAAGGAGCGCATCATGACTGATACAAAAAATAGCAATCCTGCCGGCGCGCAGGACCTGAATGAAAAAGTAAAAGCCACCGCCGCTTCCGCTACGGATGAAGCCAAAGCGCGGGCGAAAGACGTGGCCGACACCGTTGCCTCCGATGCTGCGCGCTATGCAGACGAAGCCAAAGGTGCCGCTGCGAGCGAAGTCAAAGGCGTGGCCAGCGCATTGCGTACCGCCGCCGACGAATTGCGCAGCGGGTCGCCGCAAGAACGCACCTTTAGCCAGCTTGCAGACGGGCTTGCGGATGCTTCTGACTCCATGCGCGACAAGGATCTGGGCGAGATGGTCGACGCGGTAACTGACTTTGCCAAACGCAACCCCTTCGTGTTTCTGGGCGGTGCTGCCTTGGTCGGCTTTGCCGCAACACGGTTTGCCAAAGCGTCGAACACGGGCGCACGCGGCGAACGCTACGCCTACGAGGGCCGCGAGATGGAACGCCCCGTACCGGCAGAGCGCGCGCATAACCTTGATACAGGTGATGTCGCCAGCCCCGCCGTAAACACCACACCAAAAGGGAGCACAGTATGACCACCGATCCCAATAAATCCACCGGCAGCCTGCTGAGCGATGCGCTGACCCACGTCAGTTCGCTGGTCCGCAGCGAGGTCGATCTGGCCCGTGCCGAAGTAAACGAAAATCTGAAATCTGCGGGTGCGGCCATCGGTCTGATCGTCGGCGCTGTCGTCGTTGCCCTGACCGCATTGAACGTGCTGTCCGCGGCATTGGTCGCAGCGCTCACCGAAGCAGGCATCTCTGCGGGGTGGTCGGCCCTGATCGTCGGCGTTGCCTTTGCACTGATCGCTTATGTGATGGTCAACAAAGGGACCAATGCGCTGAAGCTCAGCAGCTTGGCACCGACCCGCACCACCAAAAACGTAAAACGTGACGCGCAAGCCGTGAAGGAGGTTTACGATGACAAGTAATAACCGCAGCCCCGAAGAAATCGAACGCGAGATCGAGCGCGAGCGCGCCGGATTGACCAGCACGCTGGATGATCTGCAAGACAAGTTTTCGGTCGAAACCATCGCCCGCCAATTCTCGGATCAGTTCCGCGAGCACGGGGGCGACATTGGCCGCTCTGTCACGGATGCGGTAAAGCGCAATCCGATTGCGCTGGCGCTGACCGGTGTTGGCCTCGCGTGGTTGATGGCCGGCGACAAGATGCCAAGCCGCGACCGCTATGTCTCGCGCGATGATCGCGATTATCGCGACACCCGCGGGCGTGCAAACTATTACGGTGTCCGCCACGACGACCACGACCTTCCGGTCAGCGCAGAACAGCATGGCGTTGTTCCCGTGGGCCAGCGTCGTGATTTGGGGCCACAGCCCGGCGATCCGTCCAAGCCATATTACTCGGGCGATGTTGCGCGGACGGGTGATGTGCCCTCATGGGCGCTTACCGAAGATGATGATCAGCCCGGTATCGCACAGCGTGCGGGCGACGCGGCATCGCGCGCCGGTGACCGTGTCTCGGGCGCGGCGTCCAGCGTAGCGGGGTCCGCCCAAAACGCAGGCTCTGCCGTGGCAGATAAAGCCAAGGGTGCAGCAGGTGCGGTGTCCGACGCTGGTCATTCCGTCGCATCGGGTGCCCGCGACTTTGCATCCTCCGCTTCCGAGCGCGCAGCGCAGTTGCGCCGCCGTCTGGCCGAGGGCACCGAAGACCTGTCAGAGCAAGCCCGCGAGCGCGTCATCGCCGCCCGTGAAAGCGCCGTTCGCGCCCGTGCGACAGCCGCCTCATATGGCCGCGAGGGTCGGGATCGTGCCGTTGATATGTATGAAGAGCAGCCGCTGATTGCCGGTGCGCTTGCGCTCGCCGTTGGGGCCGCTATCGGGGCCGCACTGCCCCGCAGCCGGACCGAGGACCGCTACATGGGGCAGCATAGCGACCAGCTGATGGCCGACGCTGAACGTATCTTCGCCGAAGAAAAGGCAAAGCTCGGCAAGGTTGCTCAGGCGGCCTCTGAAGAGGCGAAGAAGGTGTTGCGCGAAACCAAAGAGGACGCGGACGCCGCGGCCCCGGGTGATACAGCAGCAGATGCGATTGTTGAGAAGGCCAAAGCCTCTGGCCAACGTGTTGTCGACGCTGCCGAAGCCGAGGCGGATAAACAGGGTGTCGGAGAGGTCAAGAAGTCCTGATACTGCCGATATAGCTGATAAAAGCCCGCGCTTCATCGCGCGGGCTTTTTTGTGCCTTGTTGCTGGCGAAGGGGGCGGTAGGAACCGCAGATGCCCGACATGCTGAGATTGGTCGGTGCACAGTCCGCGGGTCTCTTTTCTTGCTGGGGCGGGTCCAGCCGTGATGCAGAAGCCCACAAAAAAACCGGCGCAAGCTTCCGCCGCGCCGGTTGCTCTGTTTGCGGATGCCGCCGCTTACATCTCTGGCAGGTCCGACAGGATCTTGTCCATCGTCGCGGGCAGGTCACGCACCCGCACACCGCAAGCGTCGTAGATCGCGTTGATGATGGATGCGCCTGCGCCGCAGATGCCCAGCTCTCCGATGCCTTTGGCCTGCATGGGGTTCGCCCAAGGGTCACGTTCCTGCACGAAGTTCACGGTCAGCTGTGGCACGTCAAGGTTTACCGGCACGTGGTATTCAGCCAGATCGTTGTTCACCAGATGGCCGTCGCGTTTGTCGAACATCAGCTCTTCGGTCAGCGCCATGCCGATGCCAAAGGTCATGCCGCCCAGACATTGCGAGCGCGCTGTCTTGGCGTTCAGGATGCGACCGGCGGCAAAGCTGCCGTGCATCCGGCGCACGCGCGTCTCGCCGGTGACGCTGTTGACACCGACCTCGGCAAAGAATGCACCGAAAGTGGCCTGGCGGCGGTCGGTCTGGGTGTCACCCTTCTTGATCGTGCCCCTGACCGTGAGCGGGCCATCCTTCGTGAATTCCGGCAGATCGGCGCGACGGTTGTTGGCGGTGGCGACACCATCTTGCAGGGTCAGGTCACATTCCTCTACGCCCATAGCCTTGGCGATCTTTTTGCGCAGGGCTTCGCAGGCGACAAAAACCGACCCGCCCGAGGATGCGGCCCCCCAGCTGCCACCGGATCCGGCGGCTTTGGGCAGGCTGCTGTCGCCCAAACGCACGGTCACACGGTCCGAGGGCACGCCCAGCATCTCGCCCGCAATCTGGGTGAGGATCGCATAGGTGCCCGTGCCGATGTCGGTCATATCGGTTTCAACGAGCAGGCTACCGTCCTGGTTCAGGGTCACGCGGGCGTGGCTTTCGCCCAGCATATTGACGCGAGTGGCAGAGGCCATGCCGTAGCCGATCAGCCATTCACCATCCGTCTTGCCGACCTCGCGGCTGTCCCAGCCAAAGGTCTTGGCCCCATCATCCAACGCCTCGGCCAGTTTGTGGGACGAGAATGCGCGCCCGTCTGACGGGTCGACATCCGGAATGTTGCGTTTGCGCAATTCGACAGGGTCGATGCCACTTGCGACCGCCAGTTCGTCCATCGCGATTTCAAGCGCGGTGATCCCAACCGCTTCCCCCGGCGCGCGGACAGAGCCTGCACACATGCGGTTGATCCGCTTGATGTGCATCCCGATCTCGCGGTTCTCACCACGGTAAAGGAATGGCGTGGCCTGGGCTACCGGCTCTGCAAAGCTTTCGTCCATCAGTTGTGACACGGTGGAATCGTGCCCGATGCCGGTCATGCGCCCGTCGGCATCCGCGGCGAGCTTGATGTGCTGCACGGTCTCGGATCGACGCATTGTCGCTTCTAGCACCTGCTGGCGCGTCAATACGACAGCCACCGGTGCCCCCAGCTCGCGCGCGGCGAGCGCCGCGGCCACGGCCTCGTGGCTGATCCCCAGTTTGGAACCGAAGCCCCCCCCCACGAACGGGGCCAGAATATGGACATTCTCTGGGTCGATCCCAAGGGCGTCGGCCAGTTCATTCACATTGTATTTGAGCATCTGGTACGACCCGCGCAGGGTCAGCTTGTCGCCGTCCCATTGCGCGATCGCGGCGTGGGGTTCCATCGCCGACGAGCTATGCCCGCCGGTGCGATAGGTTTCGTCCACGGTATAGGCAGCCTGCGACAGGGCGGCGTCCAGATCACCTTGGGAGGATTGTTTTTCCTTCGGTGTCTCGATCTCTGCCGTTTCCAGGTCGGTGACCGCATCGTCGGGCGTGATCTGAAGCTCGACCATATGGGCCGCGTGGCGGGCCTGCTCGAACGTATCGGCGACCACCAAACCCACGGGCTGACCGACATAGGAGATCTTGCCGTCTGGCTGCACCGGTGCTTCGTTCGCGGTGCCTTGGGCGGGATTACGCAGGAAGGTCTTGCCGTGGAACACACCGCGCACCCCATCCAGCTTGCGGATCGCCTCGGCGTTCAGGCCGGTGACCTGACCGCCCGCGACAGGGGCGCGGACCAAAACGCCTGTCATCATGCCTGTCGGCTGATCCTCATGCGCATAGGTGGCGCGGCCTGATACTTTCAGCGGGCCGTCAGGACGGTCCATGCCAGTGTGGATCAACCCCTGAACCGTGGCATCCAGCCGGTTGCGGTCATCGGGTTCATCCATCGTCAGTTCGGCGGTCGAAATATTGCTACCGTCGGTCATTGCTGTACCCCCGTGAGTTCCTTGAGTGTGGCGATAAGCGTGCGTCGCGCCAGCGGCACCTTGAACGCATTGCCCTCTTTCGGTGCGGCCTCCGCGACCAGAATATCGGCGGCTTTGCCGAACACCTCGCGCGCGGGTTCTTGCCCGATCAACGCGTCCTCGACCGCCGGATCGCGCCATGGCATTGATCCGATACCACCGCAGGCAATCGCGGCTTGGGTGATCTTGCCATCCGTCACCTTGATCCGCGCCGCGACCGATACCATCGCAAAGGCGTAGGACGCGCGGTCGCGTACCTTGCGGTAGGTTTGGCGACCCTCGGCGGGGGCGGGGAGGATCACGGCGGTGATCAACTCGCCCGGTTGCAAGACGGTTTCGACGGCGGGGTCGGTGGGGATCAGATAGAAGTCGGACAGCGGCACAGTGCGGGTCAAACCATCGGTGGTCTCGATCTCGACCTCGGCCCCTAACATCTGCATGGCCACCGCCATATCGCTGGGGTGGCTGGCAATACATTTGTCGGTCACACCAAGGATCGCGTGCAGACGGTTGGCCCCCTCCATCGCACTACAGCCGGAGCCGGGGTCGCGTTTGTTACAGGGCTGATCAGTGTCGTAAAAATAGTAGCAGCGGGTGCGTTGCAGCAGGTTGCCACCCGTGGTCGCCTTGTTGCGCAACTGGCCGGACGCGCCCGCCAGCAGAGCGGAGGAGAGTGCGGCATAATCCGACCGTACGGTCATATCCGCCGCCAGATCAGAGTTGGTGACCAAGGCACCTATGCGCAGCCCGCCGTCGCGGGTTGGGGTGATCTGTTTGAGGGCCAAACGCGAGATATCGACCAGCCGGTCCGGGGTCATCACCTCTAGCTTCATAAGGTCCAGCAGATTGGTGCCCCCGGCGATGATCGTGGCATCTGGGGTGCCGGTGACATCGCTATTCGCACCGGCGCGGATGTAATCGAACTGTTTCATGACTGCCCCTTCGCCGTTTCGCGGATCGCATCGACAATGTTGGGGTAGGCGGCGCAGCGACAAATATTACCGGACATCCGCTCTGATATCTCGTCGTCGGTCAGCTCGGGCGAGGCTGTCAGACTGCCGGATACGTTAGAGGGCCAGCCGGCTTTGAACTCTTCGAGCATGGCGGTGGCTGAGCAGATCTGACCCGGTGTGCAATAGCCGCACTGGAAACCGTCGTGTTTGACAAAGTTCTGCTGCATGTCAGACAGGTTGCGTTCGTCGCCCAGACCCTCGATCGTGGTGATCTCGTCGCCGTCATGCATACAGGCGAGCGTCAGGCAGGAATTGATGCGGCGGCCGTTGACCATGACGGTGCAGGCACCGCATTGGCCGTGGTCGCAGCCCTTTTTGGTGCCGGTGAGGTTCAGGTGGTTGCGCAGCGCATCCAGCAGCGACGTGCGGGTGTCGGCGTCAAGACTATGGTCTTCGCCGTTAACGGTCAGTGTCGTCTTCATGAGGAGGGGGCCCTTTGTCTTGTGACATCTATGAAGAAGAACCCCCGCCAGCGGGTCAGGGTTCCGCTATGGGAAGGTTGCTTTCGTCGTTTGGACGTAGGGCGGCCTCTGCCACGTCGTCGCGGGCGCGGCCCAGTAGCCAATCGCGGACATGGGCGGCACCGCTTGGGGAGCCTTGCCGTGGGGACAAAAGGTAAAACCCGCTACCACCGCTCAATGCGCCTTCAATCGGTTGCACCAGCCGTTTCGCACGCAGATCACGCTGGACAAGAAACCGGTTGGCAAGGGCGATCCCCTGACCGGCAAGCGCCGCATCAAGGCTAAGCGTCGTCTGGTTGAACCGCAGACCTCGCGCCGTCGGGACATCGCGCCCAAAGGCCGTTTTGATGAACTGCGGCCAAAGATCGTGCGTGTCATGCAGCAGTGTCGCCACTGCGATACCTGCCGCGTCCATCGGCGTGTTCAGCGCTTCTGCCAAATGGGGGGCGCAGACGGCGACGATCTGCTGCTCGAACAACAGATCAGCGCGCAGGCTCGCCCCGAACGGCGGATTGCCCTGCCGCACGGCAAGGTCGATACCATCCGCGTGAAAGCTGGACACTCTTTCGGTCGCGGTGATGCGCAGATCAATGCCGGGGTGCGCTTGGGTAAAGGCAGCCAGTCGGGGGATCAGCCATTTCGACGCAAAGGTCGGGGTGACACTGATCGTGACGTGGGACGGCGCGGTGCGCAGCGCATCTGTTGCATCGGCCATCTGGTCGAAGGCGCGGGAAATCGCGATGTGATAGGCGCGCCCCTCTTCGGTAAAGGCCAACCCGCGCGGCTCTCTGAGAAAGAGACGCAGGTTCAGGTGGTCTTCTAGCCCGCGCACCTGTTGGGCCACGGCACCTTGAGTCACGCCCAATTCATCAGCTGCGGCGCGAAAGGTAAGATGGCGGCCCGCCGCTGCAAAGGCGCGCAGCCCGTTCAGAGGGGGGAGGTCGTTCGAGGTCGGCACAGTAGAAATCCTATCGTCATGCAGCAGTATGTCTGGCTGGTCGAAGCATTGCAAAGCGCTTACCTGCTGTGAAGCAGACGCGCTAGCGCTGTCTAACACATATAGGAGGCAAACGTCATGAGTGTAGAAAAAGTAGCGTTAATCACAGCGGGCGGCAGCGGCATGGGGGCAGGGGCTGCCAAAAAGCTTGCCGCCGATGGGTTCAAGGTCGCGATCCTGTCGTCCTCTGGCAAAGGCGAAGCACTGGCCAAAGAGCTTGGCGGCTTCGGTGTCACCGGCACCAACCAGTCGGTTGATGATCTGGCGCAATTGGTCGATGGCGCTATGGAGCGGTGGGGGCGCGTGGATGTGCTGGTGAACTCGGCCGGTCACGGACCCAAGGGCGACATCTTGGAGATGACGGATGACGATTGGCATCAGGGCATGGACGTGTACCTGATGAACGTGATCCGACCCACGCGACTGGTGACCCCGATCATGGCAGCACAGGGCGGCGGCGCGATCATCAACATCTCTACCTTCGCGGCGTTCGAGCCCGACCCGCTATTCCCCACATCAGGGATTTTCCGCGCGGGGCTTGCAGGGTTCGCCAAGCTTTACGCCGATCAATACGCAGACAAGAACATCCGCATGAACAATGTCTTGCCGGGGTTCATCGACAGCCTGCCCGAAACAGACGACCGCCGCGCGCGCATCCCCATGGGCCGGTATGGCACCGAGGCAGAGGTCTCCTCCCTCATCGGGTGGTTGGCGTCCGACCAAGGCGGCTATGTCACCGGTCAGAACTGGCGCATCGACGGAGGGCTGACCCGTGCCGTCTGATCTGATTGCCTTGCGCAGCAGCACCCGACTTGCGTTCTGGATCAAATGGGCCGCGTCGATCGTGCAGATCCTCGGATACGCCGCAACGGGATTCGGCTGGACGCCATGGAACCTCTATCTGTTCATCGTCGGCGTCATCGGTTGGTTCATCGTGGGCACCCTGTGGAATGACAGGGCGATCATGCTGATCCACCTTGTCGCACTGGGGTCGATGATGGTTGGCATGGCCAGCCAATAGCGCGTTTGGCATCGCCCCTGCTGGCCGCATCGCCACCTGAGTATGTGAAGCCGTTGGGGCCATGCTAGCTACACAGACTTAAGACCCCTCCCCAAGGGTTCTTTATGCTGCCGCTCGGCCACCTTGGGTGGCTGGGTACGGCAGAGACTTCGAGGGGGGCGGGTGCCCCTGATCTCTTTCGGATGGTTTACCGCGACCAATGCCTATCTCCGGTAGCTCTCATCACCTCTGTCTCCCGTCGAGAACGAAGATTAGCCTGCTTGGGTATCGATCACGCTGGGGCGGAAACGGGGGCAATAATACCACCACCGGATGGGCCAAGTGCTTACGCTATTCATCTAAAGTGAAGTGGCTGGGATGGTAGGATTCGAACCTACGGTACACTGTACCAAAAACAGTTGCCTTACCACTTGGCTACATCCCAACGTGTGGGCGTAATTAGTCCGGAGTGCGGGGGGGTGCAATACCTTTCTGGAGAAAAAGTGGGGAGAATCTCGGAATTTATTCTTGAGCCGTGTTTGGGGCAGAGCAGGCTGTGTTCTATTGGGGAGGATCAGCGGGGTCGCTCGGCCGCAGGGGGCCTATTGCCGCTGTATGTCTTGCTGCTGATATCGTGCATCCGAGCTAACACGTGATTGCGCGAAAGGGGGGACGTGGGGGCGCACCGCCGCCGTCCTCCCTCGCTTCAACGGGGCGGTATGTGTCGCGTGCTAGGGCTGTCAGCCTTCGCAGTTGATCAAGATCGCACCGGCGCGGGCACCGGCTTCGACGGCTTCATGGGCTTTGACCGTGTCTGACAGCGCGAATGTCTGCTCGACCGGGCAGTGCAGCGCACCTTCGGCCAAGGCTTGATGGGTTTTCTTGATCGCGAGGGCACGTTCGGCCTCGGTCAGCAGGTAGACGAGGATGATGTCGATGGTCACCGCCTTAAAGAGCAGGGGCAGGAAGGGGAGCGTCGGCTCCATCACCTTGGCAGAGCCATAGGCCGCGATGCGCCCGTTGGGTTTGATCACTTCGGCATCCAGCGCGATATTGGCACCGAATTCGACCTCAATGATCTGGTCGATGGGGGCACCACCGTTGGCATTAAGCACCTGTTGCGCCAGATCTGGGGCGCTATAGTCCAGCACGACCTGCGCGCCTGCGGATTTTGCGCGCTCGACCCCGTTGGCTCCGGTGGTGGCGATAACGCGCGCCCCTGCCCAGGCGGCGAATTGCACGGCGAGATAGCCGACGTGTAGAGCGAAGGAAATGCTGGCAGAAACAGGGCTTTTAATCCGGAAGACCCAAGATGTGCCCGGAAGTTGCCGGATGACTATGCAGCCTTAAAAATATGGCGATTGAAGCGGGCGCGTTTAAAATCGTGAGATTGTCGCACTGCCAAATAAGCTTCGCACCCAAAGCGAAGAAGCAGATGGTGACAAAATGAGGTCCATAAAAATAAGGGATTCGCTGCATTAAGGTGGGACGGAGGTGGCGGTGGCACCTAGAAACGTCTCACCTTGTTCAAACCCCTGTTAAACATCGCTTCAACAGCGATCGCCGCGCGGAGTGCTCATATTAAGGTGGGACGTTTTAGGAAGATCGTTCAGTGGTAAAAATTGCTGCTTCTCACCAGGGCAGGTTCGCCTGTCCATCAGCGATCGTGCCCTCGACGGATCCGACTGTCTTCAAGTAGGCCCGCGTCATCAGCTTAGGTGCTTCTGGATGATCGCTGGCGTGAATAAGGTAAAATGATCTTTTCTTGCCTGTGTCTCTTTGGAAGATGGGAAACGCGTTGACGTGCTTGTATCCGAGTTCAAAGCTGAAGCGGGCAGCAACTTGGTCGACCATCCCGATCTGGGTCAGGTTCTTCAGCGAGGTCCACTCCGGTCCTCCCCACCATCTATCAATTTCTGCGATCCGATCAGGAGTTTTGGACTGGGTAAGTGATCGGTGCAGCCATGAAGCGCCGAGAAAATACATCAGTTCGATTTTTGTGCGACCGCCACGACCAGCCAATGCCTTGACTGTCGACCAATGGCACTCAGTATTTCGTTGATCCAACAGAGCGAAGATCGCCGCCCTTGGCGTAAAGCGGTCGCTCTTGAGTATGTCGTGGACAATCTCATTGAAATCACCTTCGTGGACAAAGACCCTTCTCGAACGCGGATCCCTATGATGCTGCGCCTTGAGAGTTCGAAGTTGCTTTATGCCTTCTGGATCAATGTCGCACAGCCAGAAATTTCTGATCCGCTTGGGTTCAATCTCCAATACGCGCCGCGCTGTCCAAGCCTCTTCGTGCCCACGGCTCTGTGGTGCGGCGAAGCCGTCGATGTACATGCCGCCGTTGGTCACTCTTTGGAAGTTGGACAAATACTCAGCGATTAGCTTGCTTTTCGAATTTGTCTGGCTGGGCGGCGGGCCAATGCCCCTCTCTGGAATCCTTCCCCCTTTGAAGACAAACACGCTCTTCGGGGCCTTCCCACCCAGTAGATCTATGGGGAAGAGTTCTGGCTGGTCTGAACTCAGGTCGCGACCCACTGTGGCAGTTGATCCCATTCCTGGCCATCCAATTTCCTGCCGGCAAGTTTTTTGCCGATGCGGATCATCTCTGTACCGTCAGCGGCCTTCGCCGTAGCCGTGCGTTTAGCGGTAAGCAGATTGATGCCATCACCAGGAGCCCAGTCGCCCCACTGCTTGAAGTGGAAAGCAACCTCTCGCTCCATGCACTGGGCGTGGAGATCGCGGAACCACAGCGGTGAAGCTGGACGCGCCTTTGGGCCACTTTCACCGCCGGTGATGACCCAGTCGATTGTGGAACCAAGCCATTTCTTCAGATTTAGCGGCCCTAGCAACGGCTCTGCCGAGATAAACCGAACCTTGGCAGGAATGCTCTCCAAGTACGGCAACAGCTCATCCGCGCGGGTCTGCAGCTCTACCGTTGTTCCAAGCCAGACGTTGTCGGGCCAGTTGTCCGTCCACCGCGCAAGGCGTGCGACATTCTGGGGACGCTTCGTGAGAAGAAGCCAGTCAAGATTGGGTGTTGCTTCGATCAGATCGAACAGCCGATCCCGTGTCTCAAGCAGTTCATCGCGGTCCTCGAACACATCCGCCATGGAGGCACAGAACACGCGCGGGCGCTCGGCTGCACCTTCTGCATCCCGGTTCCATTTCAAGGGCTGTCGCCAGTGGTTGTCACTGAGAAATCGACGTTCTGGCTTCGGTCCCCAGACATTTTGACCAACGCGCTTGGCCCATGCCTCGGCATAACAATGCTTGCAAGCCTCTGAGACCTTCGTGCAACCCCACCAGGGATTAAACGTATGCGTGGTCCATTCGATCTTGGAATTCGCGCCCATGGTGTTCTCCTTTGCGAAAGTTCTCGCATAGATATGCTTGCCTGGAAACCTTCGTTTGATCTGCAACAAACGAGCGGTTCTGCCTATGCATTCTTAATTTTAAGACACCAGTCCTGCTTCGCAACGGAAGTCACTCCACACGAGCATTCAAACTCATCACCCTCTTTAAGCACTTTCGCAGGGAAACTGTTGGTCTTGCCGCAACTCGGGCAGACTGAGTTATGCACCGCAGGTTCTCTCCGCCAAACTTCCCCAGTTTTCTCTACAAGCCAAATTCGGCCACAGTTCCCGCATTCTATTTGTCCGGCGCACTGAAGAAGCTCGACCCTGCGCTTCATTGGGGCACCACATTCGCATGAGAAAGTGATACCAACATTTAGGTTTATTGCATGGATGCTTGAGTCCAGAACCCGAGATATCTCGCCTGATATCTTGACCATTTTAATTCTAGCAGCTTCTGGGTCAAAGAAATTTTGGTCCCTGTGCTGGCGGACGGTCGGTTCGTGCAGGTAACTACCCAGTGCATTATAGCTTGCATTGAGCCACGAACCTTTGACCCGTTGGTCTACTCCAAGCGAATGCATTTCTTTAGCGGGCTCGTCCTGATTTTCCTGCCAGCCAATGGAGATATGGTGATCGCTTTCGACACCGCGGTCAATTTCTTTGAGTTCTTTGATCAGTTTTCCTGGCTGCCAAGTCTCCATACGCTCTTTGATCACATCTTCTTCAAAGGATTGGAGAATTTCGTATGCAATGCATTCAAGCGCCATTCGCAGCTTGAGTGCAGCAAAAAGAAGCAAATCGTCCTCATCTTTATCCATCAGCTCGAGCGCTGCCTTATGCTGCGCTTTCGCCCGCTTTCGAAATTCTACCTTCTTGTTCATTTTTCTTGGTCCCCACTGAAGACAAGACTTAGGCGGCGGCTGGTTTCTCGATCTTAACGGCCGTTCCAGACGCTACCAGCATAACCATGCTCCAACCGCCGTCGCCGATCTGCACATAGTCCAGGTCAACGGCCACGACTGCATCTGCACCAAGCAGGGACGCTTCCTGCTTCAGCTCATAGAGCACAGTCTCCCGCGCATCTCGCATGGTCTGCTGGATGGCCTTTGAGCGGCCACCAACGATGTTTCGAATGCCCGCAAAAACGTCCTTGAAGACATTCATGCCGTAGGCACATTCGGCGGTTACGATCCCAAGCCGAGCTGAAATGCCAATGTCTGGGTGGGTCTCAGTCGTGACCATGATCGCTTCGATCGAGGCTTTACGTTCTTTCTCAATGGCCTCTTCTTCTGAAATCTGTGGCTTGATAGCCGCTACGCGGTTGGGGTCTCTGTTCTCAAATTCAACCTTCGCGCAAGGGTAACACCTCTCTGCGGTCGATTTGTTCAGAAGTGTAAGTTTGGTGCCGCAATCAACGCAATTTGCCATCGTGATTAAATCCATTCATGCTTCATTGTGCGTCTTCGAGGAGTCTGACGGCTCGGGGTTTGACGGGATGTATCATAGCTGTGGCCAGACCAAGCCAAGGAACCGATGATCCGCACGCGGTTGGCGTCATCTCCGTGCCTCAGTTCAGTGCGGCAATCGGGGTTTTCTGATCTCAGCAACAACCCATCGTCGATCAGCTCAATCCTTTTGATCCTGGTATCGCCTTCGATATCAACGACGCCATAAATCTGCCCATCTCGGACATCCGTTTGCCGTCTGTCTAAGAGAACCAGATCCCCATCAAAAAGCATGGGTTCCATGCTGTTCCCCCGTACACTGCAAACAACGCATTTTTCGGCAACCAGTCCTCTTTCTATCATCCAGTCGCGTCTGAAGGCCACCGGGGCAAGCTGCTGGGCGTTTTCCCCGCTGGTACCCGGACCAGCTGAGAGACTGACATCAAAACGCTCAACAAATGCGAAGTCTTGAAAGAGTTCGACTTTCCGATGGCTGCTAATGTGGTCTGGCTCATTACTTGACCGTGGGGGGCCGATATACAGCTCCAATCCAAGGGCTTCACAAATTTTTAAAGCTTTATCTATCCGTGGCAGGGATCTCTTGCTGTCAGGACGGATCACACTTCGGATGGCGTCCTTGGTCAAGTTTGCAGATTGCTCGACCGCAAAGGCGTTCGTGCCAAGCTCTTCAAGCCTGTCAGCAATAATCTTCTCAAAGGATTTTTTCTCGAAGTCCATATTCGGGAAAATGCCCGATAAATTTATGTTTGACAATCGGGTAATCATCCGAATATAAATTCGGAAGAAAGCCCGAACAATCAAGAGGCGAGAGCATGAACACCGATACCCTCAATAGTCTTGCAAAAGCCTACGCAGCTCACAGCGGTCTCACTTTGGCGACCGTATCCACTTACGCCGCAAACGATGGAAAGTTCTTTCGGCGATTGGATGAGGGCGCAGGCTGCACGCTCAAGACTGCCGAGCGAGTTGTCGAATGGTTCAGCGAAAACTGGCCAGCAGACCTTGAATGGCCTGCTGATATTCCCCGCCCCCGCAAAAAGAAGGACGCCGCATGATGCGCGATCATCCTCCACTTCCGCTGGACGGGGTCGAAGTCGCCCGTGCAGCGCTTGGTCAGTTGACCGAGGCTCAGCGCCTTGCCCTGGCCATCGAAATTACCATCGGCGCGTCAGACCCGGCGTCGACCTTTCATCTGGTTCGTCTCGAACGGACAGCCGCAACCGCCGCCCAAGATCTGACCCGTGTTCAGTTCGTCAACGAGGAGATGCGCAAATGCCTGTGACCCGTGAAGAAGCCACAGAGATGCAAAATCAGATCAAGAAGGCTTACGCCGAGTTGCGCGCCTTCGGCTGGTTGAGAGAGGATTTTGGCCCGCTGCCACATCTCGCGCCTCAGGAACAGAAGGCGAAAGCCGTCTTGGCGCAGTTCGATCTTTATTATCTGCCCGGTGTCAGCAGCTTGACCGAAGGAATGAATATGGAGCCGTCGGAGCAGCCCCGTCCGTACCAAGCTGTGCGCCGTCATCGTGATGATGGTGAACGGGCTTGCCAGCGCATTGCACAGCTTGAAAAGCGCGTTGCGGGGATTGAGGTCGACCTAGTCAGTTTGCTCCGTGACCTCGCCACCAGCGGTGGTTACGAAGACAGGGGCGAGAAGATTGGAGAGATGCACCGCCAGTTCGAGATCCCTGGTGCCTTGAACGAGCGGCAGGCGCGCGTATTGCGCGCACTCCTTGCTGATTTCACGCAAGTCTACGACCTGCTCGTTTCCCAGTTTCAAGAGGAGGCTTCCTAAGATGACCTCCAAAGCTTTTATCCTCGCATGCAGTTCCGCGATTTCTGGGGGGTCGTCGTTCATAGTTTCTCTCCGTCGGTTGGTTTGCGTCTCCGACGGTAGGGGAGCGTCCGATGCGGTGCCAATGAAATCGGCACCGCGTCGTGACAGCTTCAAGTTGCCTCCGACGATTGTCGAAGATGCCATCGCAGGCATCGCGTTCGTCGTCATCTGCGTGGCGGGATACTTTCTTGCCTGGGGAGGTCTGACATGAGCCGCTCCCCGGTACAATCCTTTGCGGCGCTCAAGGATGCGCTGGCCCAGATGGTGTCGCTGAATGATGCGATGGATGATGACACGCTCGGCCAAGAGGTGGGGCTGATCAACAAGTGGGACGATCAGGCCAATCTCGCCATGGCGTCGTTTTCAGAGCTGGTTCAGCACGAGGATGCCTTGCGCGATATCGAAGCGCTGTTGGCGGCAACCTATGACGGGGTGCCCAGCTGATGCATGCCGCCACGATGTCCTCGGATCGATTGCGCCGGGTCAACAAGCTGTTGTCTGATCGCAAGCCGCATTCGACGCGAGAAATCACGCGCCGCGCCCATGTTTGCGCGATCAACAGCTGCGTGGCCGAGCTTCGCCAGCTTGGGGCCGAGATCGTCTGTGAGCGCCAGCATATCAACGGCAAGTTCATCTTCTTTTACACGATGCTCACCCCACCGGATGACGCCCCCGAGAACGACCAAACCCTAGATTTTACGGATGACGTATGACTGAGACACCCGAAAACCAGAATACCGACCAGCTTCGGAATATCGCGTTGGCGCCTGCGCAAATTGAAGTCGGGGACCGGCTTCGGCGGGCAAAATCGTCCCGTGTTGAGGCATTGGCCGCGGACATGCAGGTCCAAGGCCAATTGCAGCCAATCTTGGTTGTTGAGTCGGAGAAGCCAGGGAAGTTTCTTCTGATTGATGGTGGCCAAAGGCTCGCCGCGCTGCTGGTCTGCAAAGCTGCATTCGTAGACGCTGTCGTGTTGCCAAGCACTCACGGCCCAGAGCTTCGCAAGTACGCAGAGATTATGGCGAACGTAAATCGGCAGGAGCTCACTAAGCTTGAGCGAGCGGAATACCTGTGTGAATTGCGCGACGTTTGGCAGAAAATGAACCCTACGGCAAAACACGGAGGTGACCGTCGGAGTGCCCAGGTCAGAGCCGTTAAAGAGCTTAGATCTGAGGCAGAAAACAAGAGTCCCATTTTGGGACTTTCAGCGCAGGTCGCTGAAGAAGTTGGTCTTTCCCGCAGCGCTTTCTTCCGCGCAATCGAGATCGCCAACGGCCTTTTCCCCAAGACCAAAGACCGTATCCGCGATACGTGGATTGCCGACCATCAGGCGGGTTTGCAGGCGCTGGCCAAGGTTGCAGCGGATGTGCAGGAGCGCGCTTGCGATGCTCTTTTATCGGATCCGCCCCAAGCGACCAGTGTCGCCGACGCTCTACTGCTGGCCGAGGGCCGCGCCCTGCCGCGTAACGACGACAAGCATTATCACCGCGTCACGGCTACCTGGTCGCGCCTGTCCACCAAGAGCCGTCGCGCCTTCATTGATGAGCATAAGCGCGAGATCCTCGAGCATGCACGCGCACAGGGGTGGAGCCTCTGATGCTTTGGGTTTCGGCACAGCAGATTGCGGACGCGGCGGCGGCGGGGCTCATGCCCGGTCTGCCGACGTCCAAGCGGCGGGTGAATGCGCTCGCCGCGCGCGACCGCTGGGCTGAAACCGGACTTGCACGGGTCCGCGAAGGCCGCGAGGGCGGTGGCGGGCTTGAGTATCACGTCGATGCCCTGCCAGCCCCCGCACGGGCCGCTTGGCTGGCCAGCCATCTGACCCTCGAAGCGCGGGATCTTCGCCCCGTCGTTGCGGATGCCCCGATGGATCAGTCAGCGGATGCCCGCGCCCTGATACTCAGCTTGGTTCACAAGTTTCAGGCAGACAACGCTCTGCCGCAAACCGCTGCCGACGCGATGTTTGCAGAAATGTTTACGGGCGGTTCAATAGAACTTCCAACCTGGATTAAAACCGCTGTTCCGAGTGTGTCAGCGCGCTCTATCGCCCGCTGGCGCAAGGCGGCGCACGAAGGCACGGCGACATCCCGTAGGGGCCGTCCCAAAGGGTCAGGCGTGCTGGATGTGGCACATGACGGGCAGGTTCGCGCAATGATGCTGGCCGCAATCGCCAAGCAGCCGTTCCTTTCCGCCAAGCATCTGCGGATCCTGGTGAAGGACAAGTTCGGCAAGACGCTGGACGTCACCTGCGCCAAGACCGGTGAAATCAAGACAGCGCCGCTGCCCACCATCCGCATGTTCCAGACCGTCATCACGCGCTGGAAGACCGAGTATCGCAACGAGCTCATGCGCCTGACCAACCCGGATGGATACCGTTCCCATGTCCGCTTCGCCGCGACTGGAAGCCAGCGTGCGCAGCGCCTGAACGAGGTCTGGCAGGTAGATGCGTCGCCTGCAGATGTCATGCTCAAGGGCGGACGGCACTCGATCTACATGGCCGTCGATGTCTACTCCCGGCGCGCCATCGTGCTTGTGAGTAAGACACCGCGCGCCTCTGCCGTTGGCCTGTTGGTTCGCAAGTGCATTATGGCTTGGGGTGTGCCCGAGAAAATCCACACCGACAATGGATCGGATTTCGTCGCAAAGCAGACGAAGCGCCTGTTTGCAGCCTTGGAAATCGAGGTGGAGCTCAGCATCGCTTATGAGCCTACCGACAAGGGGATCGTCGAGCGCACGATTGGAACCTACCAGCGCGATATCGCGGTCTGCCCTGGCTTCATTGGCCACTCGGTCGCTGATCGCAAGATCATTGAGCAGCGCAAGGCATTCGACAAGCGCCTCGGTGCCACGGATGAGGCGCTCTACGACGTCGATATGGATTTCGCCGAGTTTCAGGAGTGGAGCGACATCTGGGCCCAGGACATGTACGGGCGGGATCAGCATTCTGCACTCAAGAAGCGAACCCCCTTCGAGGTTGCTGCGGCCTATGCAGGCCCGATCCGCAAGATTGAGCATGAGGCCGCGCTGGATGTGCTGCTCGCGCCGATCGCGTCCAACGGCGGCATGCGGACGGTAACCAAGCAAGGCGTGCGGGTCGATGGTGCATATTACCTGCCCATGTCCGCGATGCCAGGGGATGAAGTTCTCGTTCGGATGGATCCCGCAGATATGGGCCGGGTCATGCTCTTTGATCCGGAAACGGAGGCCTATCTCGGCGAGGCGTTGAATGCTGATCTTGCGGGTCTGAACCCTGCGGAAGTTATCGCCAAGGCCAAGGCAATGCAGCGCGCTTTCGAGGACGAAAAGCTTACGGATATCCGCCGCGCGAGCCGCAAGATCGGCAAGCGTGATGTCGCAGATGCGATGCGCCGTGATGCCGCCGAAAAGGCTGGCGTGATGGTCGCCTTCCCCAGGGCGCGCGAAGTCTACACCACACCGGCGTTGGAAGCTGCCAGAGACGCATCGGTTTTGGCACCTAAGGAAGCCTCCAAGAGCCGTGTGTCTGATGATCGTTTGGCGACGATGCGCGCCGAACATGAGCGCACAGCCGAGGTGGTGATCAAGCCGGAGACACCCAAGGAAAGGTTCCGTCGGTTCCTTGTCCTGGAGCAGCGGATCAAGGCGGGTGAGCCTGTCTTGCCCGAAGAGCAGAAGGCGCTCGCGGCCTATCAGCGCCAGCCTGAGTACATCGGGCACATGAAGATTTTTGAGGATTTCAGCTGGGCAATGTTCGGCTGATTTAGGTGCCCCCGGCAACGTTGCAGGCTGACCGGGGGCGATAACGAAGTGAGGATAGAATGACAGAAGAATTCAGGCATAACAACTCTGTTGCACCGCTGCGCAATGTCGTGGCTTTGGTGGAACTTATCGAGCGGGTCAATCAGCGTGGTCCGGGGCTTCCGGGGCTGGGCGTCTTCTACGGATGGTCCGGATACGGCAAGACGACAGCGGCAGTGTATGCGGCGAACAAGTTTCGGGCGTATCAGGTCGAAGTCAAATCGGTCTGGACCAAGAAGAAGCTTTGCACCGAGATCCTGCGCGACATGGGCGTACTGCCCGCCAAGACCATCTCGGATATGGTTGACCAGATCGCCCAGGAGCTCGCCCGCAACAGCCGGCCGCTGCTGATCGACGAAATCGATCACCTGGTCGACCGCAACATGATCGAGATCGTGCGTGACATTCATGAAAGCTCCGGCGCCACGATCATCCTGATCGGTGAAGAGAAGCTGCCGCGCAAGCTGATGGCTTGGGAACGGGTGCACGGGCGTATCCTTGACTGGGTCGCTGCTGAAGAAGGTCAGATCGACGATGTCGGCTATCTCGCGGCGATCTATTGCCCCGGTGTGTCGCTGGAAGAGGATCTGAAGCTCCAGGTGCTTGAGGAATCACATCGGTCAATCCGGCGTATTTCCATCAACCTCGAGCGGGTCAAGGAATTCGCCCAGACCCGGAACCTCAAGTCCGTCGGACGGAAGGATTGGGACAATCGTCCCTTCTTCACTGGCGAAGCACCCACGCCGCGGAGGGCTCCGAAATGAGCAGGATTTCAGCAACCGAAGCGGCCACGTCCCGTGAGCCACAAGGCCGTCAGCCGCTCTGGGATGAGATGGTGAAGTTCAAGGGTGCACCGTTCACGATCACCGATATCTTCGATCAAACATATATCAATCGCCACACAATCCGCAGCTATCTCAAGTCCCTGGCGCTGGCGAAGTATGTCGAGCGCATCGAACCTGAAGAAGGCGCTATCCGCGAGGACGCCGCGATCAAGTTCCGGATTATCGCGGATCCTGTCCCGTATCACGCTCCGCGCCTGAACCGGGACGGCAAGCCGGTCTCGCAGGGCGGTGGCGTCGAAAACATGTGGCGGACTATGCGCATGATCGGACAGTTCACACCCCGTGATATCGCAGCACATGCCACGACCGACATCGTGAGCGTGACAGACAACACGGCGAAGGCCTATTGCACCAAGCTGCTCAAGGCAGGCTTCCTGAAAGTCGTCAGCAAGGCCCAACCCCCGGCGAAACAGGCAGTGTATCGCCTGATCCGGAATACGGGGCCACAACCACCGATGATCCAGCGGACCCAGCAGGTGTTCGATCCCAACACGCGCAAAGCCTATCCGGTGGGAGGGCAATCATGAACGGACCCGTCGATATCGCAAGAGACGCCTGGGGCGATGACTTGCCGGACTGGGTGCTCGCTTTGGCCCAGGCGTGCGCCCTTACCAGCCAGAACCGCGTAGCCGAGGATCTCGGGAGATCAGCTTCCTTGGTCAGCACGGTGCTGCGCAAGAAATATCCAGGCAACATGGAGGCCATCGAAGAGCGGGTGCGCGGCGTCTTCATGTCGGCTGTCATCTCATGCCCGGTTCTCGGCGATCTGCCGACGGATGTCTGCCAGATGTGGCGACAGCGGGCCAATCGTTTGCAGACGCACAACACACACCGGGTGCGGATGTTTCGCGCCTGCAGAAAGTGTCCCCGCTACATCGGAGAGGAGCAGTCATGACCAACCGAGCCGCTGAAATCGTTTCGCTGGCATTGCAGCGCGTACCGCCAAAGGTCATTGCTCAGCGCCTCTGCGTGCATCCCAACACTGTCTACCAGCGGATCAGGGAAGCGCGTCAAGCCGGGGAGGTTATTCCCACGTTCAAGGCATCGTCAAAGGGGGCTGCTGGCGGATCTGAACATGTGGAAAGGTCTCAGAAGACCGAGGCGTCACCATCAACCAAGCAGATCGTGGTTCCGGTCCGTCTTTACTCCTTGCTGGCGTCTGATGCGGCACGCCGCGGCTTGACCCCAACAGAAGCGGCACAGCGGCTGCTGGAGAAGGCCCTTTTGGGCACGGTGGTGACATGACGGATCAGGTCGAACGGTTTTCAGGAGCCGAGATGGTCCGGCTTGCGGCCAGCGGCGTTGCCAAGGTGGATCTGCTGGGCCCGCGCGGAACGACCCTCTGCACAATGGATGAAATCGAGGCGATGGCTGCCATGATCGTGGCAGCAGGCGTTTTACCAGGGCATCCGTCCGATCCGGCACGCCAACCCTACTTTGTCGAAGTCGAAGGGAGCATCCGATGATCGACCCAACGCATTTCGCCGAAGGGCGACACGTGAAATTTCTGGCCGAGAACGGGGTCGTATTCGAGATCTGCACTGCTGACCCCAATCTCCCTTTTCCAGAGATTGTGGCTGCGACGATCGCAGACGCCCTCAACGCAAAATCCAAACAGGAGACATTCCATGACGAAGTTTGAACCGGCAGCACTTACCGATGGCCGCAAGGAGATCGACGGCAATGTCTTCATGCGTGATGGCAAAGGCGGTCTGCAGCCGATCGAGAATATCGCCGCGCGTGATTTGCTTCAGGATGAAACCACTCGCAAAATCATAGGCCACGCCATTCCGCTGTCTGACCAGGTGGCGCGGTTCAAGGAGCATACCTTTGATGACATCGGTGCTTTCGAGGCAATCCTTGCACAAGAATACGGCGCGACCTTCGGCGGCAAGAAGGGCAACAAGACACTGATGACCGTGGATCAACTCTACAAGGTTGAGGTCCGGATTGCGGATCAGATCAACTTCGGGCCTGAACTGCAGATTGCCAAGCAGCTGGTCGATGAGTGCCTCAATGAATGGTCCGCCGAGAGCCGTCCGGAGATCCGCTCGATCGTGACCCGTGCGTTCAACACGGACAAGGCCGGTCAGATCAATCGCGCCGAGATCTTCATGCTGCTGCGTCTCGAAATCACGGATGCCCGCTGGCAGGAAGCGATGCGCGCCATCAAGGATGCTATTCGCATTGTTGGGTCCAAAACCTATGTGCGCTGTTCCAAGCGTGACAGCCACGACGCGCCTTGGCAGGCAATCACGATCGATCTGGCCAAGGCTTGAAGCGATGTTTTACGAGCGATCATCACCCCCTCGGGACGTCCAGATACGGGACATCCGGTCCCACGTGGCCAAACATTTCGGAGTAACCGAGGAAGAACTGCTGGCACGATCGCGTAAGAGCGAGTTCGTGAACCGCAGGGCCATCTGCTACCAGCTGTGTCGGGAAATGTCGGATGCCAGCCTGGCACGGATCGGCAGGTACATGGCCAATCGCGATCACACGACAATCATTGCAGGTCTGAAGCGCAAGCTGCCGTTGGAAATGCAGGTCGCAAAAAACCATATCCGCTTTGCATTGGAGCAAGGATCACCACACTCACTTACGTTCGTGCGTGCTGCGCCGTTTCAAACCCGGCGGACCAAGTCAGAGCCTGTGTTCCGGTCCAGAAGAGGCACCACAGAATGAGCCGGGCGTTGCAGAGAACCATCCATGTCGCTTGCCGGGAACTCGGTATCGAGAGCGATGACCGGCGCGCACTTCAGCTTGAGGTATGCGGTAAAACATCCATGTCGGACATGACCGCCGCCGATCTGAAAAAGGTTCTCGAGCGTCTCAAGAAGGACGGGTTCAAGGGGGCTTCAACCAGCCCAAAAAAACGCCCTGCGGCGTCCCGGGCGGATCTGCGACTGATCCATGTGCTCTGGGGAAAGCTTGGAGCTGCAGGCGTTCTGGACAGGCCCGGCCGAGATGGTCTGAACGCCTTTATCCGAGCACGTTTCGGGGAAACATGGGAAATGGTGCCTGCTGACGTGGACATGTTGCGGGATCATTCGCAGATCGATGCAGTGATCTCGGCTTTGAAGGACTGGGGCAAACGCGCCAATATCGAATTTGACTGGAGCGGACGGAAATGAGCCGCCGCTCTGACATCGTCACTGATCACGCGGTGGTCCGTTATCTTGAGCGGGTATACGGCGTGGACGTGAAGTCCCTGAAGCGCCGGATCGAGCTGGTGACGCGAGAAGGCCGCGACCAGGGCGCGAATGCGGTCAACAGCGGCGGCGTCCATTATGTTTTGAGCAAGAGTGGCAAAGTCACCACGCTCTATGGCTGCAATGACACCGTCTCAAGACGCGGTCAGCGGTGGAGGGCGCGCCACAAATGACAAAGGCCCCCAAGACCCCTGCAAACGTCCAGGTCTACGAAGACATTCTCGGCACGGATGGCGCAGTCGAGTTCCTCCTGACCTTTGGCGGCGCGGAGCTCTACATGCCCACCGATCCAAAGGGTGGATCGAAGGTTGCTCAGCTGGTCGGTATCGAAAAGGCCCGCGCATTGGCCGATGCATCGCACGCCATGAAGGCCCGCATTCCGACCGCGAAAAGGTGGATCGCTCAGGTCCTTAAATCAAAAGGCTTGCCCGTTGCAGAAATTGCACGCAAATTGCACATGACCGATGTGACCGTGCGAAAGTATCTCGCGGACGAGTTCACATCGGAAGAGACCTTTTCCAAACAAATGAAGCTGTTCTGACGCCGCCCCGCAAGCGCTTGCGGATGTTTTGAACCCGCATCAAACGCCATTTTAGACCCCACAAGGTAGCGCGCCGCCCGTGCTTCGCGATTGGGGTCCACAATGAAATTCAAAAATCATATTGCCCAAGGCATCCCGTTTGATCGCGCACAGAACATTGGCGGCGTGATCACACCAACCATCGTCGTTTTGCATGACGCTGCCGGGCGCTTGGAACATGGCAACTCTGCCAATTACCTGCGGACTGCCCCGCGTGGCGTGTCGGTTCACTTCATCCTCGAGCGTGATGGCTCAATCTCTCAGCAGGTACCCACCAACCGCCGTGCCGGGCACGCCGGGACATCGCATTACCACGGGCGAGATGGTGTCAACGATTTCTCTATCGGTATCGAGATCGTCAATCCTGGTCGGATGACGGATGCGGGCAACGGGAAAGCCCGTGCGTGGTACAAGCAGGAATTCGACATCTCTGAGTTCGGCATCCAGGCTGTCACCACTCCTGAGCATGGCAGCGGGCTTTGGATGGATTATACCGAGGCGCAAATTGAGGCAGGCGAAGCGCTTTTGAATGGCCTGTTCGGATACATCCCCACACTGACCGACATCACCAGCCACTGGTACATCTCCCCAGGTCGCAAGGTCGACACCAATCCGCTGTTTCCCTTGGCGCAGATGCGTGCGCGGGTCTTGGGGCGTGACGATGTTCAGTCGGCGGAGGCGGATGAGGCGTCCGCGCCAGCACACCAGGAAGATGAAATGGTTGCGATCAACGTGCCCGGGAGCACGCTGAATATGCGCCGCTGGCCATCGTTTAATCCAAATGTGATCTCGACCATCGCTGACGACGTGGTCGTGCCCGTCATTCGCGAAGGAACCTTCGACGGTCGTGCCTGGCTGAAGGTCCGTCACGGCGGACTTGAGGGCTGGATCGTCAGATCTCACGCCGACCCGATCACCCAATCCAACTGAAACTCTGAGGAACTCGACATGTTTAAAGAAACGAAATCCCCCTTCCTGTCTCTGGGCGTCCTTGGCGGCGGCGGTGCCATCATCACCGGTCTTGCCCAAATCGCAGGCTACGCTGTCACACCCGCTGATGCCGCTGATCTTAGCACGGCCGTGACAGGTCTGATCACATCCGCTGCGGGTCTGATCGCCGTGATTGGCCGGATCCGTGCGACCAAGCGCGTTTCGCTGCTGGGCTAAGCTTCAATGAGCCTGGAATGGTCCGCCATCACGCTTGCAAGTCACGCGAGCCTTGTGCTTGCCACCGTGTTTGCGTTTCTCAACGCAATTACGGTGCGCAGGTTCTGGGTTGCACAGCCTTCACTTGCAGTTTTTGAACGCCTGGAAAGTCCGATCTTTGCAATCGCCGCCGCTTTGATGGTTGAGCGCAGCTACTACGTTTGCGCCAGACTGTTCGTAAAGACGGACCTCAATCTCTGGGAGGCACATCCGGCACCGGAGGTCCTTGCGTTCATGCTGGCGGCAAGCATGTTCTGGCTGGCAATCTCAATCCGCACGATGGGCGAGATCGGCGGCCTCGGCGCAAAGCGTGCCTTGATCGTTCAATCTGGCACGATGGTGGCGTTGTTCACGCTGCTCTCCTGGGGGCTTTGGTAATGGACTGGTTGTCGTGGCTCTCGGAGGGCCAAAAGCTCCTCGGCTTTGTCGTGCTGGTCGTCACCTCTCTGGCGGCCTTGGGGCGCTGGTTCTGGGGCCGTGTCTCGACACGCGTCAATGATGGCATGTCGGGTCTGCAGGTGGGTCATCAGAGCATCGAAAAGCGCTTGGTCGCCGTCGAAGGCAGTCTGGGAAAAGTGAACGATGATCTTGGCCGAGTTCGTGTTCGCATGTCGACGATCGAGTCCCGGATCGATCTGCTGGCTACAGCCCGAGAACAACATGATCTCGCCATTCTGGTCGCACGCATAGGCGCAAGTCAGGAAGCCCAGGGCAACATGGTCCGCATGCTTTATGAGGCGGCACAGCGCGCGGGCAAAGGCGGAGACAAGTGATGTTCAAGGCCTGGCCAATCGAAACCGTCGAGACCGAATTCCGGCGCCTGAAGGTGCTTCAGTATCTGGCGGGCATTCCCGGCTATGAGGCCGCGGCATCGGTCATGCGTTTACACTGCGGTCGCATCGGTGTGCCGACCAACGCCGACCAGGCAGTCGCGGCAATCGCGTGGCTTGACGAAATGGAGCTGGTCACGACCCGCGACTATCAAGGCGAGCCCATCGCACGCCTGACCAACAAGGGCCGTGAGGTCGCGACCGGCGCGACCAGTATGCCCGGCGTAATCCGTCCCGACCCATAACCTTCTTTGGAGCCTGACCCATGGCAGACAGCACCGAGACCGAACACCGTCGCCTCGCGATCCTCAAGCATCTTGAGCGATCTTCCGAGTTCACATCCAATGCGTCAATCCTGATCGATGTCGTGCGCGGCGTCGGCATCGCCTCTTCGGACGCGCAGATCCGGGGAGCATTGGCGTGGCTGGACGAACAGGAACTGATCGAGATGACCGATCACGGTCATGTTGTGATCGCGACAGCAACCGTGCGGGGCGCAGAGGTTGCGCGCGGCCTTGTCCAACATCCAGGCGTCAAGCGTCCAACGGCACGGCGCTGACATGCCGCCGCCCCGCAAGATCGACCTCATTCCGCAGGAGATCAGACTGCGCCTTCAGGACCTGCTGAAGGAGCGCGGCTTCTCTGACTATGTCGCGGTAACCGAAGATCTGAACTTCTGGCTTGAAGAGGCCGGTCTCGAAATGCGCGTGGGCAAATCGGCGGTCCATTCCTTTGGCCAGGAATATGAACAGATGGCCCGCGCCCAAGAAGAGGCATCCGCTTGGGCCGTGAGCTGGATGGAGGGCAATGGTCTCGAGGAAGAGGCCAAGCGCCACAATGTGTTGTTCCAGATGATCACCACGCTCGCCTTCAAGGTCATGAAGTCAGCGATGCTGAAGGAAGGTGATGAGATCGATCCGAAAGAGCTGCACTTCCTGGGCAAGATGCTCAAGGACGTGATGAGCAGCTCCGGCATTCGCGAAAAGCTGACCGCTGATGAGCGTTTGCGAATTGCCAAGGAAGAACGCGCCAATGCCGCAGAGACGGCAGTCAAGGCAGCGCGCCAGGCGGGCATGTCCTCAGAGACGGCCGAGAAGATCAAAGCCGATATCTTGGGGGTTTCAAATGGGTGATCTGAAGGCGGCAAAAGCCAGTGGTTCATTGCGCGCAATCAACATAGTTGATTTTGATGCATTCAAGAAGCACCGGCATCCCGGAAGCTACCATGTTGTTCCCGGAGAGACGCGTGGAGAATGGTTCTTCTGGTATTGCTGCCCCTGTGGCTGCGGCTTGATCGCACCCATCACTGTCGGCGCAAACTTCAAACCACCACAAAGCCCCAGTTGGAACTGGAACGTCTCCACGACTGAACCGACGCTGACGCCTTCGGTCCATCACAAGGGGCATTGGCATGGCTGGTTGACCGATGGCTACTGGAGGTCGGTATGACATTGCCCCGCTTCAAGAGCGATGAAATCCGAGGTTTCAAGGTTCATGTCGATAGTCTGCTTGGGGTTCTGAGTGTCTCGCATGATGGTTTGATCACCTGGGACGATCTGCAGTACATCAAGAACATGGTCTGGGGTGATCTGATCCGGGCGATCGAGGTCTACCCGGCGCAGGCCGATGTCGTGAATTCGTGCAACATGCGTCATCTGTGGCGGCTCGGGGCACATGATTTCTGTCCGGACCTGCTGGGAAATGACGATGGCAGCGACAGCCTTCAGGGGCGACATGCCGTTGCCTGGGCGGAGGCACGCGGCTGATGGCAACTCCAGCTGAAATTGCCAATGACATGGCGGCACATGCCGACTACTGGCAGAAACGCGACCGCAAGACCTTTGAGACCTGCAACGACGCCGCACGGGTCATCCGGATGTTTCTTGGTGGGCAGAATGTTGATGGGCGCACATATTACGGACTGCATCGACGGCTGCTTGATCTGACTTCCAGGTACTCTGCCGGCAGGGTTGCTGGAGCACCGAACTTCGATCGCGCGTTGCGGATTTTGCATCAGCTGCGCGCGGAGGCCACCAAATGACCGCACCCATTTCCAAAGCCGACTGGGAACGCCAGCGACGCGAGGCGACTGATGTTATGCCTCAGCTGGTGGGTAGCGTTGGTTTGCCAAAGGTTCTTCTGCCATATCAGGCCAAGACGGTCGGCCTGCTCGACACGGTATCGACGAAGGTGCTGTTCGTCGAGAAGTCGCGCCGGATCGGGCTGACATGGGCCCTGGCAGCCTATGCTGTGCTCAGGTCGGCACGGGCGAAGTCAGCACGCGGCATGGACGCGATGTATATCTCCTACTCTCAAGAGATGACCCGCGAATTCGTGGATGCCTGCGCGATGTGGGCCCGCGCGTTCAACATCGCTGCTTCAGCCATCGAGGACGGATTGTTCGAAGAAGGCGATGACGAAGGAGACAAGTCGATCCAGACGTTCCGCATCCGCTTTGCCTCCGGCTACCAGATCAAAGCGCTCAGCTCGGCTCCCCGTGGCTTGCGCGGCAAAGAGGGTGTGATCATCATCGATGAGGCCGCTTTCGTCGATAGCCTGGGCGAATTGATCAAGGCGGCAATGGCGTTTCTGATCTGGGGCGGTCAGGTCATCGTCTGCTCGACGCATGATGGCGCGGACAATCCCTTCAATGAAAACATCCAGGACATTCTTGGCGGCCGGCTGCCCTATGAGCACCTGCACATCGATCTGGATGAAGCGTTGACCGATGGGCTTTATGAACGGATCTGCCTTGTAGGCGGCAATGACTGGTCGCCAGAGAGCGAAGCTCAATGGCGACAGGATCTGATCGACTTCTATGGGGATGGTGCCGACGAAGAACTGTTCTGCATTCCGTCCCTCAGCTCTGGTGCCTGGTTGCCCGCCCCGCTGATCGAGGCGCGCATGACTGCCACAGCTCCGGTCCTGCGCCTGGAACTGCCCGGTGACTATCTGCACATGAACGATCTGCAGCAAAAGGCGCTCATGGCCCCATTCCTCGAAAAGCTCGAGGACGTGCTTGGGCAGATCGACATGGATTTGCGTTACGCGGCCGGGTTCGACTTTGCGCGCGTCGCGGATCTGAGCGTTATGCCCGTGCTGGCGATCGAGCAGAACCTGAAGCGGCGTGAAGTGTTCTCGATCGAGATGCGCAATGTGCCTGGGGACGAGCAGAAGCTGGTCGTTGGTATGGTGCTGGAAAAGCTACGAGAACGGCTACTGGGCGCTGCCTTTGACGCCACCGGCATGGGTTGGACCGTGGCTGAAGACATGGGCCGCAAGTTCGGCCTGCGTGAGGCAGAGGACGGATCAGGTCTCATCTGGGCGATCAAGTTCACAGAGGACTGGTACCGGATCAATATGCCGCCGCTTAAAACGGCCTTTGAAGACGACATGATCGCGATAGGTGCCGACGAGGATCACCTGAGCGATATGCGCTCGGTCAAGCTTGTGCGGGGCATTCCTCGTGTCCCGGCGATCCGGACCAACGAAAAGGGCGAAGCAAAGGACAAGAAGGGCAAGAAGCGGCACGGCGACTATGCCATCGGACTGGCGTTGGCACATTTTGCTGCCCGCATGCGGTGGGTCGAATACGGCTACCGGGCGGCTAGTTCGGGTTTGCGCCACCAACGTGCTGAAGGCCGCATGCGCGATACGCCCAGCAACGACGATGGGTTGGGCCGCCGGAACGCTTTTGATGGCCCACTTGGGGCAAGACTGAGGGGAAGTGTCTGATGGGTACACGTAGCAAACGCATAGTCCGAAATCGAAAAGCATGGGATGGACCCTACGTGGCAAGGTTCGGTGACGGCTGGGTCGCATTCCGGATTGGAAAAACCCTCCATTCCGCTTCGCGCCAAGTGACCCTTTACCATAGATCTCGTCGGTGGCGGCGCTCTCACGAATTTACTGGAATTCTCGGAAGAACACCTTTCGAAGCCCTCAGTCGGTACCGACAGCAGGAAGCGAGATAGCAATGGGAGCGAGATAGCAATGGGAGCGATCTTCATCGGGATTATCATAATGCTTGTCGGCGGCATCATTATGGCAAACGCAGCTTTCTCTGATCGTTCGCAGAACGGCTTTCTAGTTTGCCTCGCTGGTCTCGGATTGCTGATCGGTGGCATCATCGAATTGATCTTTTAGGATCTGAGAAGGAGCCTTTAAATGGCAAATAAGCCTGTTTTACTCGACCGCTGGGGCCAGCCCGTCAAGCGCGCCGCCCTGACCGAAGAAGTTGCCGCAGCCACTCTCGGCGGCGTGCGGTCGCCGCTATCCGGTCACCCGGGCGACGGGCTGAACCCCATTCGCCTGGCAAACATCCTGCGCGAAGCTGACCAGGGCGACCCGGTGCGCTATCTGGAGCTCGCAGAGGTGATCGAGGAGCGCGACCCTCATTACCTTGGCGTGCTCGGGACGCGCCGCCGGTCGGTCAGCCAGATCGAGATCACGGTCGAAGCGGCATCGGATGAAGCGTTCGACGTTGAGATGGCCAACATGGTGCGCGAATGGCTGGATCGTGACGAGCTGAGCGACGAGCTCTTCGATATTCTGGACAGCATCGGCAAAGGCTATTCGTTCACTGAAATCATCTGGGACACGTCAGAGGGCCAGTGGCAGCCTGCGCGCCTGGAATGGCGAGACCCGCGCTGGTTCCGGTTCGATCGCGTCAATCTGGCCACGCCCATGAAGCTCGATGACCACGGCCAGGAGGTTCCTCTCGAGGCGTTCAAGTTCATCTATGCCAATGTGAAGGCCAAGTCCGGTCTTGCGCTCCGGTCGGGTTTGGCGCGGGTCGCCATGTGGGGCTGGATGTTCAAGGCCTTCACACAGCGCGACTGGGCCATCTTCAGCCAGACCTATGGTCAGCCCCTACGGTTGGGCAAATGGGGGGCTGGCGCCAGCGAAGCGGACAAGAACACGCTTTTTGATGCCGTCGCGAATATCGCAGGGGATTGCGCGGCGATTATCCCCGAGAGCATGTCGATCGACTTTGTGGAAACCAGCAATGTCGGGGCCTCGGCCGACCTCTATGAAAAGCGCGCCGACTGGCTGGACAAGCAAATCTCGAAGGCGGTGTTGGGTCAGACGGCAACGACCGATGCCGTCACGGGTGGCCTTGGCTCAGGCAAGGAGCATCGTCAGGTCCAGGAGGACATCGAGCGCGCGGATGCCAACGCATTGGCAGCGATCCTCAACCGGGATCTCATCCGCCCGTGGATCCAACTCGAGCACGGGCCTCAGAAGCGGTATCCGCGGCTGAAGATCGGGCGTCCGGAACCAGAGGATCTGAAGCAGATCGCAGACGCGCTCGGCGTGCTTGTGCCAATCGGCTTGCAGGTCAGCGAGAGCGAGATCCGCGCCAAGTTCGGATTTGCGGATCCAAAGCCGGGTGACCGGATCCTGATGGCGTCCAAGCCAGATATCACGCCACCAGCCGCATCGGTCGGGACCGCTGGGACCGAAACCGCCCCTCAGAGCAAATTTGAATACCGTTTGAATACCCTTCCGCCTAAATCCGGCGTCCTTGCCCCTCAGGCGGAGCAATCGCCCTCAGAGGCGATTTCTGGCGCTGAGCCGGTTGACGCGCTGACGGCCCAGCTTCAGGAGGCAGCAAAGCCCGCTGTTGCAGCGATGATTGCGCAGGTCGAAATCATGCTCGAGAGTGCGGGCTCGATCGAGGAACTGCGCGAGATGTTCTTCGCGGCATATCCCAATCTGGACGCCAGCGCTATTGGTCGTGCGATTGCCGATGCTATGGAGGCCGCAGACGCAGGTGGGCGGGCACTGGCGGAGACCACAAGTGGCTGACACGGTCCGCGCCACCTTTCGCCAACCGTTCAAGGAGCAGGTCGCAGCCTTTCGGCTGAGGTTGGGTGATCTCGTTCCGACATCGAGATGGGATGACATCTCCAAGGCCCAGCACGATCGTGCCTTCATGGTTGCGGGCGCGGTAAAAGCCGATCTGCTGGCTGACCTTGGTGCCGCTGTCGACAAGGCGATTTCGCAAGGGACCGGACTGGAAGAGTTCCGGCGCGACTTTCGCCAGATCGTGGAGCGTAGGGGATGGCATGGGTGGACGGGTGAAGGTAGCCTCAAGGGAGAGGCCTGGAGAACGAAGATCATCTACAGAACGAACATATTGACGACGATGGCAGCTGCGCGTCATGCCCAGCACATCGACGGCAATTTTAAATTCTGGGTCTACGAGCACAGTGGCGCAGCGCATCCGCGTCTCGATCACTTGTCCTGGAACGGGCTGATACTGCCTTCAGATCATCCTTTCTGGGCCACGCACTATCCCCCAAACGGCTGGGGCTGCGGTTGTAGGGTGCGTGGTGCCCGCACCTTGGCTGGTGCGATCCGCGTGGGCGGCGATCCTTCGAAAACATTGCCCGACGATTGGGAGGCAATTGACCCACGCACAGGCGCTCCGACAGGGATCGACAGCGGTTGGGATTACGCTCCAGGCGCGACCGTTAGCGACGTCGTACTTGCGATGAAGAACAAGGTGTCAGATCTGCCCAGACAGCCCTCCATCGATATGATCCAAGACTGGCTCTCCGGCAGTGGCTTTGAAAGCTGGGCCGCCGAACCGGTAAACTCTTGGCCACTCGCCCGGCTAACCACCAAAGACGCTGATCGGTTCGACCTGGTCAATCCGGTCGCGTGGCTGTCGGCGGAAACGATCGCGCGCCAGGGCCGACGCTACCGTGACCTCACGCCACGCGATTATCAACTGGCGCAGACCGTCATCGACAGGGCGAGCCAGAATGTTGCAAAGCGTGGCAACACGCTGATCTTCCTGCAGCCCGATCCAAGCCAACCCGGATATGTTCTGGTTCTCACGGCGACGGTCCGAAACGGTGAACTTTACCTGACCAGTTTTCGCCGCCTGACCGAAGCTCAAGTCAAAGCAAACCGGCGCTTAGCCCCGTTGCTCAGACAGGAGGGGTGATACGATGATCACCGTAGAGCTGGAAGACGCAGACGTAGAGCGGATCCTTGCCAGACTTTCTGCCAGCCTGTCTGACATGTCCGAGGTCATGAATGAAATCGGTGAGCAGCTCGAGTTCGAAACCGTAAAGCGCTTTGAAGATGGGGTCGCTCCGGACGGCACATCGTGGGCCCCGAAATCCCCGACCACGATCGCGGCCTATGAACGCCGGGGGCAGACTGTCGATGTACGGCCGCTTTTTGGTCCCAATGTTGATGGGCAACCTCTGCGCTCGAGCTTCTTTCGTGACTATGGTCCTGACTTTGTCGAATTGGGCACCAACAAGATCTACTCGGCAGTCATGCAGTTTGGTGCTGCCAAAGGTGCATTCGGAACGGATGCGCGTGGTGGCTCAATCCCTTGGGGAAACATCCCCGCGCGTCCCTTCCTCGGGATCTCTGATCAAGACCGTCTCAACATCGCCGCGATCGTCGAGGAATGGCTCGAGGACATCGTAGAGGATTGACCGAAGCCGCCCGTCGCGCCTAGTCTGCCCTCAATTCCCGACAACATCTGAACCACCCCGCAAGCGCTTGCGGATGTTTTGACGTGTCCTCCTGCGGCAAATATCGCTGCATGAATGTAGCCCCTCAATTCACAGCGCTTATGAGCGCCCAGGCTCTGCCCGATGTCGCAGTTCTTGGCGGTGCGCCCGAATGGATCCACCTGCTTCCTGCGGGCCTGATCCAGACGGGCGACAAGCGCGGTCCCTATCTCGCTGCGAATTTCGAACAGATCATTTCCGAGAGCTTCCTCCACACCCCCAAACTCCCCATCGACATCAATCACGCCATCCACCTGCGCGCGCCAAAAGGCGAAGAAGCCCCGGCGTTCGGCTGGATCGTGGCCATGCAGGCGCGTGAAGACGGTCTGTGGGGCAAGGCGGAGTGGACAACGGCTGGCGCTGAGCTGGTCACATCACGGGCCTACCGCGGCATCAGCCCCGTTATCCGGCACAGGGCAGACAAGACGGTCACGTCGATCGAATGCGTCAGCCTGGTCAATAAACCCAACCTGCGCGGTCTGACTGCGCTTCATCAACAACAGGACATTCCCCCAATGGATTGGACGAAATTTCTGGCCGACATGCTCGGCCTGCCGGAGACGGCAACCGATGAGGAAATCAAAAAGGCGCTGAAGGGCAAGATGTCCGGTGGCGAAGACAAGCCCGCGCTGCAGTCGCAGATGTCGGAAATCGGGGTAGCACTTGGCCTCAGCGCAGACAGTGCGCCAGCCGACATTCTGATTGCGGCGCAGAGTGCATCGAGTGACCAGGGCGCGGACGAAACCATCGTCGCACTGCAGGCCGAAATCACCACGTTGGCAACCTCGCTGAATGAACTTCGCGATACCGGTGCCAAGACCGCAGCCACGGCTTTTGTCGATGACGCGATCAAAGCAGGCCGCGTGGGCGTCAAGCCAATGCGCGATCGCTACATCTCCATGCACATGAAGGATGCGTCTGGGACCGAAGAGCTGATCGGCGCGATGCCCGTGCTCAGCAGCTCTGGCACCTCGATCATCGCACCTGCCCGCAAGGATGGTGAGCTCTCGCTGAACTCCGAGCAGCTGAGCATTGCCAAGATGCTGGGGCAGGATCCCAAAGACTATGCCGCCACGCTCGCTGAAGAGCAGGCCAACTTGGAGGACAACTGATGACCGCACTGACCGCAGGGCGCAACACGCCCCAGATCGCCGGTGATATCCGCAACGGTCTTCTGGCCGCTTCGACCACCGTTTTTGCGGGGTCGCTTCTGATGCGCAACGCTGCCGGATTTGTCGTCAAAGGTGCGACTGCCACAGGCCTCGTGGGCATTGGTCGCGCAGAAGACGCTGGTGACAATTCCACGGGCAGCGCCGGAGACGCAGCGGTGCTCTACCGCCCCGGTGTCTTCCGCTTTGCGAACTCCGCTGGAGCGGACGAGATCACCGTCGCCGAAATCGGCGATGTGGTCTTCGCGGTTGATGATCAGACCGTCGCCAAAACCGATGCAACGGCATCGCGCTCTCCGGCCGGGTTTGTCGACGATGTCGATGCCCTGGGCGTCTGGGTGCGCTTTGACGAAGTCCTCACCAAAATCGCTACGGCGTAAGGAGACCATTCAATGCTCATCAATACTCCAAATCTAGAAGCCATCCGTGTCGGCTTCAACACCGCTTACAAGCGGGGTCTTGGACAGGCCGAGACGCAGTACACGCGGATCGCGACTGTGGTCCCCTCGTCGACGCGCGAAAGCCGCTACGGCTGGCTCGGCAAAATGCCAAACATGCGCGAATGGCTTGGCCCCCGCCTGATCCAAGGTCTTGCCGAGCATGACTACGCGATCAAGAACAAGGATTTCGAACTGACCATCGGCGTTGATCGCAATGACATCAAAGACGACAACCTCGGGATCTACGAGCCCATGTTCGTCGAGATGGGCGAAAGCACGGCTGCTCACCCTGATCTGCTGACCTTCGGTGCGCTGGCAGGTGGCTTCGCAACCGAATGCTACGATGGCCAGTATTTCTTCGACACCGATCACCCCGTGATCAACGAAGATGGCTCGATGGGTACGGTCGCAAACACCGACGGCGGTTCCGGCGCGCCCTGGTTCCTGCTCTCAACCAACCGGTCGCTGAAGCCGATGATCTTCCAGGATCGTGAAAAACCCATGTTCGTGGCCAAGGATAACCCGAAAGACCACAACGTCTTCATGAACAAGGAATTCGTCTACGGCACCGATGCCCGCTACAATGTCGGGTACGGCTTCTGGCAGATGGCATGGGGATCCAAGCAGACCCTGAACGCCACACGCTACGCCGCCGCTCGCGCCGCGTTGCGGGGCATGAAGGGCGACCATGGGCGTCCCTTGGGTATCAAACCAAACCTGCTGGTTGTGCCGCCCTCGATGGAGCAGGCAGCGCTCGAGCTGCTGAATGCCGAGCGCGATGCCGCCGGTGCCACAAACGTCTGGAAAGGCACTGCGGAGCTGCTCATCGTTCCGTGGCTGGCATAAGGAGCTGAACGGATGGCACGTACCAAAAAAGCACCCGCCAGCAAGGCCAGCGACACCAAAGGCACCGGGGCGGAAAACCAAGCGGCTCCGGTGGTGGAAAACGCCCCTGAACCCTCGCAGCCCACGCCTGAAAACGGCGCGGATGAGACCAAGGGAGCCGAAGCCCCCAAGCCTCTGTCTCTTGCGGCAGACCAAGCGTCTGAAGTCGCGCAGTCCGTTGCCGGAAATGGCGCGGATGAGAGCAAGGCAGCCGAGGTCCCAAACGTGTCTGGCACTGATCTGGAAGGCCTCTCTGCAGCCCTGACGTCCGACGCAAAGCCTTCCCCTCCGGCGGAGACCCGTGCCGAAGCGGTAGGCTCCCTGGCGGCAGCGTTGCAGCCGCGGGATGAGGAAGATCTGATCGTAGTGGTCATCGGACCAAAGGGTGGTTTCTGGCGGGCCGGTCGGCACTTCACACCCGAACCGACACGCATCATGGCGTCAGAGCTCAGCGATGAAGAGGCCGCCATGCTGCGCGATGAGCCCAAGCTCGCGATCAGCCTGATGAAAGCTGACGCCGCCGAGTAAGGCGGCAATCGCCCAACCTTTGACCGGCGGCGGGTTTGTCGCCGCCGGTTGTTCACATTCAACCCGGATGGTGCCTTCCCCGTGTCTTACACATCTCTTGCAAAACTGACTGCGAAGTTTGGCGAACACATGCTGATCTCACTGACAGATCGGGGCGATGTGGCAACTGACGCTATTGATACGGACGTGATTGACCAGGCGTTGTCCGACGCGGATGCGATGATCGATGGTTACGTGGGGGTCCGTTACGCGCTCCCTATGGAGACCACGCCGCCCCTGATCGGAAGCCTTGCGCTCGCAATCACGATCTACAACCTCCACGTGGCCAGCCCGGATCCCAAGATCGAAGAAGACTACAAGGCCGCCTTACGCACCTTGCGGGATATTTCCAGCGGTGGTGTCCGCTTGCCCATCGCGGGGGCTGATGCGCCCGGTACCGGAAGCTCCGGGGCACGGCTGACTGATCGAGAGCGTCCCCTCACGCAAGCCAGCATGAAGGGCTTCATCTGATGATCGAGAGCATCATCTCCCGTCTCTCATCGGAGGTCGCCATCCTCGAGCATCGCGTAGAAGGCGCAGGCAATTTCGCCGATCTGATGCAGCGCAATGCTTTGCCCCAGCACACTCCCGCAGCGCATGTGCTGCCTCTGGGATTGATCGGTCGTCAAGCTGACGCAGGTGCCGGTGCCTTTACCCAAGGGATCGAAGAGGCCATCGCGGTTATCCTGACCATCCGCAATCACACGCCCGCGGGCCAAAAGGCCTTGGCAGAATTGCGCGATGTGATCTTTGCGATCGTCAACGCCATCGCCGGATGGGCCCCGTCTGATGAGATCGGCGTGTTTCGTCTGACCCGTGGCTCCATTTTGAACGCCTCCAAGGGCACCGTCGTCTACCAGATCGACTTTGCCATCACTGATCAGCTGAGGATCCTCTGATGAAAGCACCAATCCTTCCGTCCCGTGGGGGCAGCTACACCCGCAGCAAGAATGGCAAGCTGACCCGTAAGGAGGGACCGGTCACCCCGGACCCCGAAGAAGTGGTTGCTGAGCCTGCTGAAGAAACATCGGAAAAGGAGGCTTAAATGGCCCTTAAATGGAAATCCAAAATCCTGCTGGCAAAGCTGGAGACAACGTACAACACCGACGCTGAACCAACCGCGGCGGCAAATGGCATCCTCGCCACGGAAATCACCCTGACACCGATGGAAGGCAGCGACGTCAGCCGCAATCTGGAAATCCCCACTTTGGGCGCTCAGGGGTCGGTGCCGATCGATGTCCATGCCAAGCTGACCTTTAACGTGGAACTCGCCGGGTCCGGTATCGCCGGTACCGCGCCCGCCTGGGGGCCGCTGATGCGTGGTTGCGCCGTGGCCGAGACCATCACGGCCGACACGTCGGTCACCTATAATCCTGTAAGTGATGATCACGAGAGCCTGTCGGTTTATTTTCTGATCGAGGGCACGCAGTTCGTCCTGACCGGCGCGCGCGGCAATTGCACGATCGACTTCACGACCTCGGCCATCCCCTACCTCAAGTTCGAATATTGGGGACTGTTCAATCAACCGAGCGAAGAGACGCGGGTGAACCCCACGCTGACGGCGTTCAAAAAGCCACTGGCTGTGACCAAGGCCAACACGCCGACATTCACGCTGGCCGGTGTGCCGCTCGTGATGCGGTCCCTGATGCTTAATCTCGGCAATGCGGTCGAACCACGGTTTCTGGTCGGGTCGGAAGGCATTCTGATCACCGACAAGGAAGAGAGCGTCGAGACGAAGGTGGAGGCTGTCCCACTCGGTACACTCAACCCGTTCACGATGGCGGCTGATCAGACAGACGTTGCAATCAACCTTGTGCACGGACTGACCGCTGGGAACATCGCAACCCTCGCGATCGCCAAAGCGCAGATGCAACGGCCTCAGGGTCTCGAGAATGCTCAGAACATCGTGGAGTGGCCGCTCCGCCTGGTCCCGATCCCGACGGTTGGCAACGACCAGTGGTCTCTCACTCTCACGTAATTCGAAAGGAACTCTTCCCATGTTCAAGATCAATCAGGCCCCGACATTCACCCGCGATGTGTCGATCCAGATCCCCGACGGTGAAGGCTTCACCGAAGCGGAGCTGAAGACCACGTTCCGCGCTATGCCGATCTCGGAAGCCGACGGGTTCGACCTCAGCACAGGTTCGGGCACGCTCGACTTTCTGAAGGCCGTCGTCGTGAGTTTCGACAATCTGGTCGATGACGATGACAACCCCGTGCCGTCGACACCCGAACAGATCAGCCAGGAACTGGACAAGGCCTATATTCGGCTCGGTCTGGTCAGTGGATATTTCAAAGGGCTGCACAAGGGCACGCTGGGAAACTGAAGGCCGCGGGGGCTGCATGGGCAAAAGGATCGCCCAATGAGACCCCGCGGCAAGACGATGCGAGTTCGGATGCAGCACAGCTTGGGATCGATCTCGGACAGTACCAGGACAGCACCGGCACCGAAGAGCTCGAGCTGTGGCCCTGGCATCTTGAGGCGCTCGAAGCCTTCTTCAGCATCTGCTCGCAATGGCGGGTCGTTGCCGTCGGTGCCCGGATCATGCCCATCGGTCTCGACTACACTGCCGCCCAGTCCGGGCTGCAGCTGGCAGGCCTCACCGTCGACGCAGAGATGTGGGGCGACATCAGAACCATCGAGCAAGGTGCTTTGGCTGAAATTCGGAGAATGATGTGAGCGGCTTCAAGACCAGTCTTTATGTCGGAGGTGATGCGACCGGGGCCAAGAAAGCCCTGGCCGAAACCACGTCCGCATTGGCCGGTACCCAGAAGGCCACAGACAGTCTGAACAAGAGCACCGCCGCGCTGGATCAATCGACCAGATCCGCCGCGAACGAAAACAGCAACTTTGCGACCGGCGAGAAAGCGGTTCAGCAGGCCGTCACGAGATCCAACACCGCCGTCCAGCAGCGCATCGAGCGCCTGACCGGCTACGGTGCCGCGACCAACAGTGCGCGCCAAAGTGCGGCAGCATTTGGCGGCACGATTGATCAGAACAAAGCCAGCTTCGATGCGACGCGCATGTCGATCGATCCGGTCTATCGCGCTTCCAGGCAGTACGAAGCCGTCGTTGACGAAACCCGTCGCTCAGTCGCCGCCGGTGCTGCAACTCAAGCCGAAGCGAACCGTGTCCTTGCGCTGGCTGAAGCCCAGTATCTGGCGACCGGTCAAAGCGCCCAGGTCATGGGGCGCTCAAACAATGCGGCAGCGGGCCAGATGGGTAACCTGGTTGCGCAGTTCAACGACATCGGCGTGATGATGGCTGCGGGGCAGAACCCGCTGACCCTCGCGCTCCAGCAAGGTACCCAGATCAGCCAGGTCATCGGCCCTATGGGTGCCGCCGGTGCGGTGAAGGCGCTGGGCGGTGCGTTCTTGGGCATGCTGAACCCGGTCAGCTTGATCACGATCGGGTCGATCGCTGCGGGTGCGGCCGTCACCAGCTGGCTGACATCCTCAAAGGGCGACACCAATGAGCTTGAAGAGGCCTTGGAAGAGCTGACCAATCAGGTCGACAGCTTTGTCGCATCTGCCAAAGAAGCGAACTCAAGCACTTCCGATCTCGAGGAACGCTTCGGCAAAGGTGCTGAAGCAGCAAGGAAGTATCTTCTCCTCTTGGCGCAGATTAGCGAACGAGAGGCAAAGAACGCGACGCGCAGCGCGGCTTTGTCGCTTACTGATGATATCGACACGAGCCGTCCAAACACTGCGAACAGACGCAAGCTGGCAAACGAATTCGACCTCTCGCTCTACGGTGCTGCTAGATCTCAAAACCGCCAGCTGATTGCCGAAGTAGAGAGATCCTATGTTCTTCTTGAGACTTCGGTCAATGGTTCAATCGAGAGGCAGATTTCTGCACTGGAACGTGTGCAAGCTGCCTATTTGGCAGCTGCAGAAGCGTCTGGAGGCGTTAATGCAGAAGAGAATGATCGACTTCGAATAATCACTGAGCAATTGGTCCTTCTACAGGAGGTCGCTCAAGCCAATGAGCAGCTGAACGATACGGCTGAGAACTCCGCTACGATTGAACAGCGTAAATTGCTGGCAATTCAGAACTTCCGCACTGAGAGGGCCATTCTCGCGCGCGATGCTGCAAGCGAAGCCTGGGTGGAGATCGCGCAGCTCACCGAGCAAGCCGATCTTCAGGCCTTGATTGCACAACATGGCGAAGACAGCCGCCAAGTAACAGAGGCACGCGCAGAGGCTGAACGGAATGCCTTTATCCAACAGGTCAACAGCCGAGATATTTCAGAGGAACTAAAGGAAGAATTGATCGCCGCCTGGGACGCGGCCAATGCTCTCTCGCTGGTAGATATCGCAGCAGGCATTTCCCCGGCGGTGGCACAGGCTGCAGCTCTTGCCCAGAACCTCGGCATTGCGCTGAACGAGGCACTGTCGCTGCAAAACATGCAGGCCGGTGCTGTCTACAGTGGGCGTGGCGATGGCATGGCCGAGGTGCGTGCGCGTAGAGGCGAGACCAATAAGACCGACGGCCGCTTCGTTTATACCGGTCCCCGCCTGGACGCGAACAACAACCCCATCATCAACAAAACGCGTTCGGGTGGCGGCGGAGGCGGAAGCGCAGCCAACGCTCTCAAGAAAGAGCGCGAAGCCGTCACGGATCTGATCAGCGGTCTGGAAGACGAACTGGCGATCCTGCGCGAGAGCGACCCGGTTCAACAGGAGATGCTGCGCCACCGCGAAAAACTTGCCGGCGCAACTGAAGCCGAGCGGGCCAAGATCAGCGAATTGATCGCAACCCGCAACCGCGAGAAGACCGCTGTCGAAGAGCAGAAGGCTGCTTGGGACAGCTACCGCGACATCGCCCATGGCACCTTTGAGGATCTCCGGCGCAGTGGAGGCGACCTTGGAGGCGTGCTGGATACTTTGTCGGACAAGATCCAGGACATGGCGTTTCAGGCGCTCCTCTTGGGAGAAGGGCCTCTCGCGCAGATCTTGGGCACCTCAGGCGGCGGTGGCCTGATTGATCTGGCCTTGGGGGCCATTTTTCCCGGCCAGAAGCCCGCCGGTCAAAAGCTTGCTGTTGGCGGCATGGTCTATGGTCGCGGCGGCGGAAAGTCGGATCAGGTGCCGCTCTGGGGGTCGCCGGGCGAGTACATGGTTAACGCCAAAGCGACGGCAAAAAACCGGACGCTTCTGGAAATGATCAATGCCGGGGCTGACATTCCCGGCTTTGCAAACGGCGGCCAGATCGGCGGCGCATCTGGCGGGCTTGGTGGCATCGACATGCGCCCCCAAATCACCATCGAGAATCATTCAAGCTCCCCGATCACCCAGACCCGCCAAGACAGCGTTGACGGCCAAGGTCGGCGTAGCACCAAGCTTGTCCTGGCGGACGCCGTCGGCGACGCGATGACCCAGTCCGGTGGCGGGGCAAAGCGGGTGCTGAGCAACCGCTACGGTCTGCGGCAGAAGGGAGCGCTGAGATGAGCGTTCCGACATGGCCAACAGATCTGCCCAAACCCCAGCGGGAGGACCTTCAGGTCCAGATCAATGATCCCCGTCTGCGCAAGCCAACCGAGACAGGCCCCCCAGGCTATCGGCGGCGCTGGTCCAGTGTCGCGCGCACGGTCACCTTGTCGATCGATGTGCCGCGCAGCCTGAAAGCCGTCTTCGACGGGTTCTATGAGTACGAGACCAAGTTCGGTAGCTTGCCCTTCTGGATGCCCGATCCGATGACCGACGGCTGGCCGCTGCTGGACGCGTCAGGCGCGCATCTGCTGACCAACGACGGCTCCCCAATCTTACTCTCCGCGCAGTGGCTCTGCCTGTTCGGAGAAGAGACACCGGTGCAAAGCATACGGGGCATCCGGTTCGTCATCGCCTTTTCCGTGACGGTGATGCCATGAGACGGGTCTCCCTGAACGCGCGCACGGCCTTTGATGCGCCTACCACGGCCGAGATCGAGATCGCGCTGATCATGATCGAGCATCCTGAGCTGGATACCCCTGTGCGTCTCTCTACGGATCCGACCGAACGACTATGGGTTGACCCTTTGATGTACGGGACGCGCTCAACTTGGATGGACAGCGACCCAGCCACCGAACCCTTTTTGTTCATTCTCGCGTCAACGGATATTCCTAGTGATCTGGAAGATGCACCTGCGGCCGCCAATATCGTCGTCGAGAATGTGGACAGCGACATCGCCGCTCTGCTTCGGTCTTTCACCGATCGTCCAACAGTTCACATGGCTGTCGTGCTCGCGGGATCACCGGATCTCGTTGAGGTGGAGTTTCGCGGGATGGTGATGGTTGCGGCTGATGGCAACGCAGGCTCGATCAGCCTTCAGGTCAGCCGCGCACCGGTCGAGGAAGAAAGCGTTCCCATGGACCGTTTCACCAAAGACCGCTTTCCGGGGCTGTTTCGATGAGCTGGTCAAACACATATGTCGGCATCCCTTACAAGGACCTCGGCCGGTCGGTCACCGGATGCGATTGCTGGGGACTGGCCAAGGTCGTTTATCAGGCCGAACTTGGTCTGACTCTGCCCGACTATCGCGATGGATACGTGAGCGCCGAGGAACAGGCCGAGGTCGCATCCCTGATTGGTAAGGAGACCGCGACATCGATCTGGGCGTTGGTCGAAGCGCCCAAAGAATTCGACATCCTTCTGTTTCGGCACGGCCGTCTTGAAAGCCACGTAGGGATCTATGTGCAGCACGGCGTGATGCTGCACATGGCAACCGAAGATCAAGCCAAGCATGAGGACTATCTCTCGCCCCGCTGGCACCGTCGTCTTGCAGGGATATTCCGGTTTACAGCCGGTTTGAAGGAGGCTTCATGAGCGCTTCAAACGTCTCGGTGATGGCGGCCCCGCTCTTCGATCCCGGTATGGCGCGGGTCTCGCTCGACGTGCCACCTGGTCTGACCATCGACGAGATCGTTACGCGGGCCTTGCCGCATGCCCGTCCGGCATTCGGACTGTTGCGCGTCATCTTGGTCAACGACCGCGGCGCGTCTGTTGCAGAGGAGAAATACTGGTCGCGGCTGAGACCAACGGCGGGCACGCAGGTGGTGATCCGTGCCATTCCAGGCAAGAACGCGCTCCGCTCTGTGCTCTTGGCGGTTGTCTCGGTTGCTGCTCTGGCCTTTGCCCCCGCTGTTGCAGGCTTTCTTGGTGTCACCAGCAAGATCGGAATTGCACTTGTCGGGGCCGGTCTGAGCATCGTGGGACAGCTGCTGGTCAACGCCCTCATTCCGGTCCAGACGCCGGATGCGCTCGAGAAAAAGAACGTTTACCGGATTGAAGGATGGCGCAACGAGCTGCGCCCCGGTTCGCCCATTCCCTTTGCCGTGGGCAAACATCGCTATGCACCGCCGTTCGCGGCTCAGACCTACACCGAAGTGGTCGGAGATGATCAGTATGTCCGCGCGCTGTTCTGTTTCGGGTACGGCCCGTTGCGGATCTCCGATCTGCGGATTGGCGAAACATCGATCGAGGATTTCGAGGACATCGATATCGAGATCCGCGAAGGCCGCGACGGCGACGGCCCGCTGACACTCTATCCGGAGCAGGTGCTTCAGGAGAACGATGGTGCCGAATTGGTCCGACCGTTGCCGCGCGGTGTGGATGGTGAGGTTGTAGCAGGCCCCAGCATAGAAACTCCGGTCATTCGGTTCACCTCGACCAATGCCGCACGCGCTTCGGTCATTCTCGGTTTTCCAGGCGGGCTGTTTTCAATCGACGATAAAGGGCGGTTGAACGGCTATAGCGTCTCCGTTCGGATCAGGGCGCGGCTCAACGGTGTCGGTGTCTGGACTGATGTCGTGACATTGAACCTGAACGCTGCAAAGCAGGAGAGTTTCCTGCGCCAGCACACTTGGACTTTGCCGACGCGTGGTCGCTGGCAGATTGAAGTGACCCGCCTTTCGGAAGACAACCTCAGCACGCAGGTATCTGACAAGGTCGTATTGTCTGCAGTCCAGTCGATCCGGCCCGAATATCCGATCAACCTTGATAAGCCGGTTGCCTTTGCAGCGATCCGCGTGCGCGCAACCTATCAGCTGAGCGGACCTCTCAATGCGTTCAACGCGCTGATCGAGCGGGAAGCTCAGGTGCGGGTCGATCAACAATGGGCGCTGGGCTATGGCAGAACACCGGCGACAGCCTATCTGGCAGCCCTCACGGGCCCACAGAACCCATATCCGGCATCGAACACCGAAATCGATATGGATCAGATCGCCGACTGGCACGACTGGTGTGTCTCGAAAGGGCTGAAATACGACCGTGTTCATGACACTCAGGAAGCCTTGGGCGAGATGCTCAACGCGATCTGTGCTGCTGGCCGCGCGACGCCCCGCCATGATGGCATCAAATGGGGTGTCGTGATCGACCGGCCAGAGACGTTGGTCATCGACCACATCAACCCGCGCAACAGCGACCAGTTCGAATGGTCACGATCCTACTTCGATGCACCCGATGGCATGCGGATCACTTTCCTGGACGAAACCAACGACTATGTGCAGGCCGAGCGCATTGTGCCGTGGCCAGGTCACGACGGTCCGGTCAACCTGACAGAAGCGATCGAGCTGCCCGGCAAGACCGATCCTAATGAGATCTGGGTTGAAGCACGTCGCCGGATGTATGAGCTGCAGTATCGCGCAGACAGCTTCTCGGCCATGCAGTCCGGCCGTGCCCGCGTCGTCACGCGCGGGGATCTGGTGATGGGCAGCTTTGACGTGCTCAGCCGGACACTCGTAGCGGCGCGTGTCACCCACGTCTCCGGCAATTTGGTCGAGATCGATGAGGAGGTCAGCGTGGGCGAAAACTTTGGTGTTCGGTTCAGAGCCTTTGCTGATCGGGAGGATGTCATCGGGGCTTCAACCGTGCGAGCGATTGCTGCGGCGTCGGAGCCATCCCGAGCATTGCTGCTGACGGGCACCGGTCCACTACCGAGTGTTGGTGAGGCCGTCCACATCGGGCCAATCGCGACGGAAAGTCTCGCCTTGAGGGTGAGAGGCATCGAGGCCGCAGAAGACTTCCAGGCGCGCATTCTCATGGTCGCAGCGGCTCCAGAAATCGATACGCTGACCGATGCTGAAGAGCCACCCACATGGGACGGCCGTGTGGGTGCGGAGGTTGATCTGGCAGCTGCGGTTCCGGCGGTTCCAGTATTTGTCTCGATCGCCAGTGGCGTTGCCGGGACGGGCGATCCGGACGGCCTCGAAGTTATCCTACGTCCCGGAACCGGCTCGACAGCTGGCGTCACGGAGTTTGAGCTTGATCACCGTCTTCAGGGGGCCAGCACCTGGGCAACGGTCATCATTCCGGCAGCTTCAGCTGGCGCGTCCTTGGACGTCTATTCAGCCACCGATCAGGTTGAGCTTCGCGCGCGGGCCTTGGCCTCTACCACGCCAGGAGACTACACCGACATCGCGCCGATCACAGTGGGTGGCAACGATCCTGCGATCCCACCCGCCCTGGCTAGCGATGCCGTCACCGTGATGGGCGTGCTTGGTTACGCAACGCTTACAATATCTGTGCCGACTGCGGGTGCACCATCCCAAATTCAGATTTACCGCGTCCCAGCTGGCAATCCACTGGACCGTGAGGCCCATGCAGTTGGATTGCCAATCCTCGTCGCCGCTGGATCGACAGTTTCCTACATTGATGGCGACGGCACACGTACCAACCTGATCACTGACAGCGCGTTCAATTCAGGTTCGGCTTGGACGCCAGGAGATGGCTGGACAATCGCAGGCGGCGTAGCGACCCACGTGCCTGGCACCGCTGGGACGCTGTCTCAGGCGCTGGGCATGGACGCAGGCAAGACATATCGAACGGCCTTCACCGTCACAGATTTCGTTGCCGGTACAGTCACCCCGCGCCTGACCGGTGGAACTGATGTGAGTGGCGTTGCCGTCGGCTCGGCCGAGTTGGTCCTAGACCGTTTGACGGCAGTAAGTGGCAACACTGCATTCGCAATCGACGCGGCCTCAGCCTTCGACGGCGCGATCGATGACCTGATTGTATTTCTTGAAACAGCCACATGCGTTGATGCTGGCGCTTGGGACTACTGGGTTGAGCCCCAGAATGACGAAAACATCGCAGGTCCGGTCTCCGGTCCTTTCGAAACAACCATTTTCTAGGAGACAGCCATGGCAGAAAACGGCGTCAAAACCACATTGTTGGATCGTGCATCAGCAATTGATAGTGTCATCGGAAACAAAGACGGAAGCACGTCTATTGTGCCGTTCTTTGACTTCGCAAGGCAACTGTCTGGCTTGGGACTGGAAGGGACTGATGAGTGGCTGCTTGCACAAAAATTTGCAGAGAACCCCGAGGACGACCCAGTGCTGGAGGGGCAATTTTCTGCGCGACATTATTCCAAGAAATCAGAAGCATTTAGCCTAACTTCCCAAGGAGCGGCCAACAATGCTGCCGACAACGCCGATGAGGCAAATACGGCTGCATCCGAATCTCAGGCTGCACGTGTTGCGTCGATCCTCGCAGCAAGCGTGTCTGGACCATCCGCTATACACAACACCAAGGCTCAGGCCGTCGCCGCTGTAGGGGGTCTGATCGCAGGAAGTATCGTTGATGTGGTGAATGATGAGAGCCGCAACGGCGGATGGTCGCGCTACGAAGTGGTCGCGGGGGCGTTTGTGTTCCGACGTGACATGACGAGCCTAAGCATTGTGACGCCGGAGATGTTTGGCATCGTCGGCGCGGGTGCAAACGACAATGCCCTCTTTATTGCGGCTGAGGCGACAGGCATGCCGGTATATGCGTTTGGGCCGCTCTATAGGCTGGCGGGGGTTGTCTTTGATGATGTGACACGATCCACGCACATCATTTTCAGTTTGTTAACGGAAGTGCGAAACGTCCAGACGAGTGGAACAAAGGTTCCTGCGATTACCGTGAAGGGAAATAAAAGCGCGACGATTTACCAGATCAACTCCTTCGAGAAGTATACCAAAACAAACCCGCCAACTTACGGGCCGACGCTTACTGATATCAGCAATTCTCAGGCTTTGTCTCTGACCGTCAATCTGGAAACGGCACCGTCTGATGTGGAGGCAGGCGACCGGGTGGAGATTTACGAGGACAATGGCCTCACGCTTGAGACGCGATTTGGCACGACATCAGCAGAGATGTCCGACCAAAATTACCGTCAATTCCTGACTGTCGATTCAGTATCCGGTACTCAAGTGTTCTTCAGGGAGTTTCTTGTCTACCCGTTCAAGCCAACAGGAAGCGGCAACATCCTGCGGATGCGCAAGATTAACTTCAAGGAAAGTCCGGTTGTTCTTGGCGGGATGTACACGGGCGGTGTCCCGGCTGGCGGGGGCGTGGCCTTAGAGCTCTGTCACAAAGGGGTCGTCGGTGATTGCAAGGGTCGTGGCAATGCGGTTGATGATCAGCTTTGGGGCGCTCCGGTGTATATGAAGGAGTGTTGGGAAACAGAGCGCAAGCCAACATATGCTGAAAATTGTCTTTTTGCTGCACATACAGTGAAAAATCAGGAATGTCGATTTGGCGCAGCTGGGGGCAAGTCCACAAGCAATGGCGGTCATGTCACTACTGGCGACCACATGTCTCACTACGATGAGATTGTGCTGTCATCGCCCGGTATCTTTTCAGGCGACGCCATGAGCATCGGATCGGGTTTTCGTCGGAATACAGTGGCCAGTTTGATCACGGCGGCGGGCAATTGCTATGGGGTTTGGTTACGCCAATCGAGCGATGACAACGTCTTCTTGTCGGTGCAGTCTTATAACATGATCACGACGATCATTCAGGATTTCGGCAACAGGAACCAGTGGAAGGTAAAGTCTCGCGGCCATCCAGCAGGCGGCGTTGTTGTGGCTGGCGATGATACCGTCATGGACTTGGATATCGAGTGCTTGGGTTTGGCGGTTCAGGTTCGCGGCGGTGTTAAGAGACCGCGTATTCGTGGCCGCGCAGTTTCGACTGGCACAGACTTTACCAGCTTTGATCTGCAGCTTGGCGCTGGCATTGAAGATCCGATCATTGACCTGATGGGTGGACCACGCGGGGTGCAGTTTATTTCGGGGTACACTGCTCCAATCCATGCGGATATCCAGCTGCGCGGGGAAAACCCATTCTCCCTAAGAACTTTCAAAAATGTCGTCGGAGGGTCCGGCGGCCGGAGCATCTCTGGCGTTACAAACACTCCGCAAACGCTGATGATCCCCGGTTACACAGGTGGTGCGCCTGCGCTGGTTCCTTTGCCAGTAATCGCTGGTGATGCGGCTCGAGTATACAACATCGAGCTGCATGCGTCGGTTGGTTTGACAGGCACTCAAACGGCAGGATCCTCTTACCGCGTCCACACCCGCCAAAACACATGGTATGTGCAGACACTATACGAGGGCACCCATCCATTTGCGCCGCGCCTGACTGTCGATGGCACAGAGCTGAAAATTGCCCTGGCAGGGAGCAGTACTCAGACTGTCTATCAGTACATTCAAAGGCTGGCATAGAGGGCCAGACCGAGCGACAAGGGGCATCGAAGAAAGCGCTGACAAATAAGCTTCGTTTTTCTGCCAACATTTTCTTCGCGCTACACGACGGTGCCCGCGCCCCCCTGGATCAGCAGCGTTTGCCCCGCGACATCACCGCCGTTGAACACGGCGTGGGCCGCGGTCAGCCCGGGGATGCCAAGGCTGGCGGCAGTGTCAAAGCTCACGTCATCGGGCAGCGGGACGGCCTGCGCTTGCGGCAGGGCGATATGGGTCGCGGCAGTGCCGAAGGGGCGCTGCCATTGCCCGTTCCAGATCCAGACGCGCTGGCCCACGCGGGCGTGGTCCACACCGTCGCCCACGGCCTCGATCACGCCGGCACCATCGCTATGTGGGATCACTGTCTCGAAGGGGGGATGGGTCATGCCGGGGCGCCCGCGTCGGGATTTCACATCGGACGGGTTGACGCCCGACACCGCCAGACGCACCAGCACCTCGCCCGCAGCGGGGGCAGGGGTTGGCATCTCGGTCAGGGTCAGCACGTCGCGTGCTTCGCCAAGGGTGGAATAGGTGACTGCGCGCATGAGAGCTCCTGATCATGGGGACGGTGTTGTGCCACCTAAGCCCAAGACCGTGGCATGTGCAATTGCGCGGTCAGTCGCGTAGCTCTTTCGGGCCCACACCCCAGAGCCGCGCTTTGGGGGCCCAGCCTTTATAGCCGCCGACCCGCAGGAAACACCATTCAAGGTCGCAGGCCCCGAGCCGCGCGATCACGCCCAGTTCAAGCTCTGCTTCGACGGGGGCTTTGGGGTCGGGGCGGACAAGCAGCTGCAGACGGTCCTGTTCCACCAGAACGGTGCGCGTGCCCGACAAAAGCGAATAATGCACCCAGCCGCCCATACCGTCGCGGTCTTCGACGCGGCGCCAATGGCCATGCTCTGCCGTGATGCGCAGGGGGAGGTCGCGATGTTTGAACACCCAATCGATCCGGTGCGTCAGTGACGGCCCGCGCCGCACGTTCCCCTCGCTCGCTTTCATGGACACGAAACGGGGCACCGGCAGGTTGGTCACCTGGCCGACTTCTTGTGCGAAAACCGGGGTGGTGCACAGGTGAACGGCTGCAAGGGCGCCCAAAAGGACGGAACGTAACATCGGTTTCATGACTGCCTGTCTGGTCTGTTGCCGTTGATTTAATGCAGTTTTGCCCTGCGAGGTTCTTGTGCCTCGTCTCTGCTTGGGACACCATGCCACCAAGCACAGTGCAAAGCCATATTTGGGAGGCCCACAATGTCAAAGCAACCGCTAAGTGTTGTAGTCACGCGACGGTTGCCGGAAGTCGTCGAAAAGCGATTGACGGAACTGTTTCATGTGACGTTGCGCGCGGATGACACGCCGATGACCCGCTCTGAACTGGGCGAGGCGATGAAAACTGCGGATATTCTGGTGCCCACCGTGACCGATGAAATCGACGCGGCACTGATCGGGCAGGCGGGGGACCGGCTGAAACTGATCGCGAACTACGGGGCGGGGGTCGATCATATTGATGTGATGACAGCGCGGCAACGCGGGATTCTGGTGTCCAATACCCCCGGTGTGCTGACGGAAGACACCGCCGATATGACCATGGCGCTGATTCTCGCGGTCACACGGCGCATGTCCGAAGGCATGGCGCAGATGCAAAAAGGCGATTGGCAGGGCTGGGCCCCGACTGCGCTGCTTGGCGGGCGCGTCAGCGGCCGCCGTTTGGGTATTCTGGGGATGGGCCGCATTGGTCAGGCCGTCGCACGGCGCGCGGCTGCCTTTGGCATGCAGGTCCACTACCACAACCGCCGCCGTCTGCGCCCCGAGATCGAAGAGAGCCTTGGCGCGACCTATTGGGAAAGCCTGGACCAGATGGTGGCCCGCATGGACGTGATGAGCATCAACTGCCCGCACACCCCGAGCACCTTCCATCTGATGAACGCCCGCCGCCTGAAGCTGATGAAGCCCGACGCGGTGATCGTAAACACCTCCCGGGGGGAGGTGATCGACGAAAACGCGCTGACGCGGATGCTGCGCGCGGGCGAGCTGCAAGGCGCAGGGCTGGACGTGTATGAACACGGCACCGACATCAACCCGCGCTTGCGCGAACTGACCA